>CAYQWR010000001.1:0-29665 GCA_964421235.1 uncultured Thiohalomonas sp.
GCGCAGCGCGCGCGCCGCTTCACGAAGTTGGAAAAGCGTCATGATGAAAACCCGGGTTCACCGCAAAGGACGCAAAGAATGGGAAAATATCAGGGTCCATGAGCCACATCTTTGGTTAACGTACTTATCCTTGAGATAGCGATATATCGTTGATGTGTTTCCTTGGCGCTCTTTGCGCCTTTGCGGTGAATATTCTTTTACTCCAGACCCAGCTCTTTCTGTACCTCGGCATTACGCCGCAGGATCTTTTCGGCGTTGGCCTTGCGCTCGTCGCGCAGCTTCTGCGCCAGCGGCGCATCGGAGACCGCCATGATCTGCGCGGCCAGATAGCCGGCGTTCTTGGCGCCGGCCTTGCCGATGGCGACGGTGGCGACCGGAATGCCGCCGGGCATCTGCACGGTGGAGAGCAGCGCGTCTTCGCCCTTCAGCGGACCGCCGTCCATCGGCACGCCGATCACCGGCCGCACCGTGATCGCCGAGACCGCGCCCGCCAGATGGGCGGCGAGACCGGCGGCGGCGACGAACACCTGGCAGCCGCGCTGTTCGGCATCCTTCACGTAGGCGTGCGTCGCCTCCGGCGTGCGGTGCGCCGAATGGATACGCACCTCGTAGCGGATGCCGAAGGACCTCAATACCTCGAAGGTGGCCTGCATGGTGGGCAGATCGGAATCGGACCCCATCAGGATGGCGACGAACGGTTCGGACATGGCGTAGATCCTCGATAGAAAATTTTGCCGCAAATCTACCGCAAACCGCCCGGATACTCACGTCAGGAGTTCTTATGCTGCGCGCCGCTGCGGCTTATGGTTTGTTCCGGTCACGGCAATCAGCGGCAGGCAATAAGACGACCGTTACTCCTTCGGCGCCGGCGGCTCGATCTGTTCGGCGTAGCCGCACTCCTTCTGCGGACAGACCTTTTCGGTGCCGCGCCGCTTGGTGGTCTTGAGCGTCAGGATCGGCCAGCCGCACTGGGGACAGGGTTCGTTGATCGGCGGATTCCACACCGCGTAGTTGCAGTCGGGATAGGTGCTGCAGGAGTAGAACACCTTGCCGTAACGCGATTTGCGCTGTACCAGCGTGCCTTTTTGGCACTGCGGGCAGCTAACGCCGGTGTCGGCCGGTTTCTCCAGCGGCTCGATGAACTTGCACTTGGGATAGGCGCTGCAACCGATGAACTTGCCGTAACGGCCCTGGCGGATGATCAACGGCGAGTCGCACTTGGGGCAAGTGCGCCCTTCCACCACCTCCGGCGCCGCAGCCTCTTCCTTCTCCTCGGCGCTCTCGTTGAGGTTGCGCGTGTAGTCGCATTCGGGGTAGCCGCTGCAACCGATGAAGCGGCCACGCCGACCGAGACGGATGGAGAGCGGTTTGCCGCACTTGGGACAGACCTCGTCCAGCTCCTCCTGCGTCACGTCTTTGCGGCTCACCCCTTTTTCCTTGGCATCCACCAGTTCCTTGAACGGCCCCCAGAACGCCTCCATCACCGGCACCCACTCGCGCTCGCCGCGGGAGATCTCGTCCAGCTCGTCTTCCAGGTTGGCGGTGAAATCGTAATCGACGTACTTGGTGAAGTGCTCGGTGAGAAACTTGTTGACGATACGTCCGACGTCGGTGGGCATAAAGCGCTTCTTGTCCATCTCCACATATTCGCGCTGCTGCAGCGTGGAGATGATCGAGGCATAGGTGGAGGGACGGCCGATACCGTGTTCTTCCAGCGTCTTGACCAGACTCGCCTCGGAATAGCGTGGCGGTGGCTCGGTGAAATGCTGTTCGCAGTGGATCGCCTTGATCTTGACGCTGTCGCCCTCCTTCAACGGCGGCAGCACACGGTTGTCGTCCTCCTTGTCCTTGGCATCGTCGACGCTCTCCTGATAGACGGCCATGAAGCCGGGGTTGACGATGGTCGAACCGGTGGCGCGGAACAGATTGCCTTCGCCGGCCTGCAGATCAGCGCTCACCGTATTGATGGTCGCATGGACCATCTGGCAGGCGATGGTGCGGCGCCAGATCAATTCGTAGAGTTTGTACTGCTCCTTGCTCAGGTGCGACTCCAGGGTGTCGGGCTCGCGCAGCACCGAGGTGGGGCGCACCGCCTCGTGCGCCTCTTGGGCGTTCTTCGATTTGGTCTTGTAGGTACGCGGCTCTTTCGGCACGTTCTCCATGCCGTAGCGTCCGGCGATGTATTCGCGGATCTCGTCCAGTGCCTCCTGCGCCAAATTCACCGAGTCGGTACGCATGTAGCTGATGAGACCGACGGTCTCGCCGCCGATGTCGATACCTTCGTACAATTGCTGCGCCGTGCGCATGGTGCGCTGCGCGGTAAAACCCAGTTTGCGCGCGGCCTCCTGTTGCAGCGTCGAGGTGGTGAAGGGTGCAGCGGGATTGCGCTTGCGCTGCTTCTTTTCCACCTTGGTCACCAGCAGATGGCCGTCGGCGGCGTCGCGCAGGGTCTTCTGCGCGGCGCGCGCCTCTTTTTCCGCAGTGATGGAGAACTGGGTCAGCTTGTCGCCGGCGAGGTGGGTCAGCTTGGACTTGAACTGCTGCTTGTCGGCGACGGCGTCGGCCTCGATGGTCCAGTACTCCTGGGTCTTGAATGCCTCAATCTCCAGTTCGCGCTCGACGATCAGGCGCAGCGCCGGACTCTGCACGCGGCCGGCGGAGAGTCCGCGGCGGATCTTCTTCCACAACAGCGGCGACAGGTTGAAACCGACCAGATAATCGAGCGCGCGACGTGCCTGTTGCGCGTTGACCAGATCGTAAGAGAGGTCCCTCGGATGCTCAATGGCCTCCTGGATCGCCCGTTTGGTGATCTCGTGGAATACCACTCGCGCCACGGTCTTGTCTTTCAACAATCCCTTGGCTTCGAAGATCTCATACAGATGCCAGGAGATGGCCTCACCCTCGCGATCCGGGTCGGTCGCGAGAAAGAGACTGTCGGCCTTCTTCAGCTCCTTGGCGATGGCATCGACGTGTTTTTCGTTTTTGTCGATGAGCTGATACTTCATGGCAAAGCCGTGCGCAGGATCGACGGCTCCCTCCTTAGGCAACAGGTCGCGTACGTGCCCGTAGGAGGCCAATACCTCGAAGTCCTTGCCCAGATACTTCTTGATGGTCTTGGCCTTGGCCGGCGACTCAACGATGACGAGATGCTTGCTCATGACACTCCACTAAAAAAACAATGCCCGCATTTCGCGGGCACTTGTTGCGACGGCAGCGCCACGTCAGTGCAGCACACCTGCCATCTCATCCAGGACCAGGTCTTCCATCCAGGCGAAAGCGGCCTCGCGGCCGGGCTGGTTGAACAGGACCATCAGAATCACCCACTTCAGTTGCTCCAGATCCGCCTCATCCTCTTCCAGCGCCATCACCCGGTCAATGGCCATCTCGCGGGTGGTGTGGTCGAGGACGCCCATCTGTTCCAGAAACAACAGGAACCCGCGGCACTCGGTGTCGATCTTCTCGCACTCCTGATCCGAATAGATACGGATTGCGGTAGACGGCAGCGCTGCATGGGTCGGCGGGTCTTCCTGCAGTTCGGTCAAACCTTCGAGCCAATCGAACGCCTTGCGAATCTCGTGCTGCTTGAAGCCCGCTTCCAGCAGAACCTCTTTCAGCTCGTCCTGATCCTGATCGATTTCACTATCATCATTCATGTAGTTTTCGAACAGGTACATCAGGACGTCGAACACATTTTGCTTCATCTAGAGGCTCTCTTTGCTGGTGCGGCTGTAGCCGCCGCCTGGGGCCACCGTGACATACCCTTCAAGTTCCAGTATTAACAGCATGGAGGAAACCACTTCAGCCGTCAATCCGCTGCGCTCCACCAGCCGATCCACCGGCGTCGGCTCGTAGCCAACACAATCGAGGAGCTGGCGGTATTCCGTGTCCAGTGAAAATTGTTCTTCTTTTTCAATAACATGATCTTCAATCGCTGCCCGCAGCTGGGGGGCCAACTCCTCCAGAATATCCTGCGCCGTCTCCACCAGCTTGGCGCCGTCCCGGATCAGGCGGTGGCAGCCGCGGGCCAGCGGATTGTGGATCGAGCCGGGGATCGCGAACACCTCGCGCCCCTGCTCCGACGCACTTCTCGCGGTTATCAGCGAACCGCTGCGCAACGCCGCCTCCACCACCAAAGTCCCCAAGGAGAGGCCGCTGATGATGCGGTTGCGGCGCGGAAAGTTGCCCGGCAGGGCGGGGGTCCCGGGCGGATATTCCGACACCAGGGCGCCGCCCCCCTGGATGATGGCATGCGCCAGGTCGTGATGGCGCGCCGGATAGATGCGATCGGGTCCGGTACCGAGGACGGCAACCGTAGATCCGCTGCCCGTCAGGGCGCCGCGGTGGGCGGCGGCGTCGATGCCGAGCGCCAGCCCGCTGGTGATCGCCAGACCGGCGGCCGCCAGCGCCCTGGCAAAGTCGGCGGCGATCTCCTCGCCGAGGCGAGTCGGATTGCGGCTGCCGACCACGGCCAGCTGCGGCAACGCCAATACCGCCGGGTCACCGTATACGAACAGCACCGGCGGCGGATCGGCGATGGCGGCCAGTAGCGTGGGATAGTCGGGTGTGCCCCAGGTGACGATCCGGCCGCCGCCGTCGCGCCACGCCAGGTCACGCTCCACCGCGTCCCAATCCGGCGCCTGTAACGCTGCCCGCAACGGCGCCTCCAGCGTCGCGTCGGCGGAACCCTGGGCAAACAGGGCCGCAGGCGTACCAAAGCGATCCAGCAGGTCGCGGCTCCGCACCGGCCCCACCCCCGGCAGGTGCAGCAGGGCGAGCCAGTAGCGCAGTTCGTCATGTGCGTTCATAGATTAAAGCCATGTCCTTATAGCCCGCCCCGCATTCTACCCGGAAAAAGGAACGGCGCCCGCAGGCGCCGTCCGGTCGCGTGCCGACGCCGTGCTCAGTCGGGGTTGGTCACCCTGTCCAGCACGTGCAGCGTACGCGTTGCATTCATGACCAGGGCATAGCTCACACGGTCGAATGCGCGGAACACCATCACGATACCGGCCCGCTCGTCCGGCATCTTGACCAGCTCGTTGTCCTGCCGGGGGTCGCGCACCGATTCGCCCTTCTGGTAGACCGCCAGCGTGGTGCCGGCATCCATCCCTTGCTCCGTGCCGAGATCGAGGACCACGACCTGATAGAGGCCGATCAGCGACACGCCGCCCGGCACCCCGATAATCTGGCCCGTCACCGGTTTGGCAGGCCCGTGCGGCAGGAAGCGGGTGTTGGGAATGGTCTGGTCGACCGGCAGCAACAGGTCGCCGTTCAACACCTCCATGTTCGAACTGGTGATCCGCAGCGTGGAGGGGTCGCCGACCTTCAGCAGGGTGGCATCGGCGACGTGGGTCGCCTCGTGGCCCAGGATGTCGTCCGGGTTGGCCGGGTTGCGGTAGGTCTCGCCGGGGCGCACGACGACGAAGCGTACCTGATTGCCGTTCTTCAGGCCGCGCACGTATATTTTGTTGCCGGTACCGGCGATCAGATGCTCCTCTTCCGAGGAGATGA
Organism: uncultured Thiohalomonas sp.; assembly: GCA_964421235.1. Classification (GTDB taxonomy): domain Bacteria; phylum Pseudomonadota; class Gammaproteobacteria; order Thiohalomonadales; family Thiohalomonadaceae; genus Sulfurivermis. The sequence goes on from CAYQWR010000001.1 coordinate 5,509, forward strand.
TGTACGGGGCGTCGTCCAGCTCCTGCTGCGTCACCACGCGCGGGCGCGTCAGATAGGCCCTGATGGCGTCAAGGGGAATGGTCGGCACCGCCAGATCGAGGGACTCCACACGAATCTTCGGTTCCAGCGTCACCTCGGGCAGGGTGGTCGGCTGCGGCGCGGCCGTAGCCCGCTGAACTTGGATCACCGGCCTTCCTCCTATATATATAAGGGTAAGCACGTCCCCTGGATAGATGAGATGCGGATTGGCGATCTGCGGGTTGTAGTTCCACAGCTCCGGCCAACGCCAGGGATCCTTGAGGAAGCGCGCGGCGATATCCCACAGGGTATCGCCTTTGACAACCACATAGCGCTGCGGATAATCGGGTTTGAGCACGAGGGGCGCCGGCGGCGCCGGTTTTTCCACCACCGGAGCGGGCGCGGGCTGTTTGGGCGGCGCGCTGGCGCAACCGGCGAAGAGTGCGGTCGCTGCCAATACAGCGGCCAGCTGGGCGATACGGAGCGGTGTCTTTTCCATGGGCGTCCCGTAGAGGTTCTGATGCCGAGTTTCGCGAAAACCCCGTCCCGCTCTCTAATCGTGGTAGCGGGCCGTCCTGAGAATTCAGTATGATCATTACTTTAGCAGCAAGTCTTACGCAAATACTATAGGTTTGTCACGGAATAGCCATGGCCATCCTCAACATTCTGCATTTCCCCGATCCCCGGCTGCGTACCCGCGCCGCGCCGGTCGGACGCATCGACGACACGGTGCGCCGGCTGGTGGACGATATGTTCGAGACCATGTACGACGCGCCCGGCATCGGACTCGCCGCGACCCAGGTCGACGTGCATCAGCGGGTCATCGTCATCGACGTGTCGGAGGAGAAGGACCAGCCGCTGGTGCTGATCAACCCGGAAATCATGCTCAAGAACGGCATCGAACAGATGGATGAGGGGTGCCTCTCGGTGCCCGGCATCTACGAAACGGTGGAGCGCGCGGACCGTGTCAGGGTGCGCGCCCTGGACCGCGCGGGAGAACCGTTCGAGCTGGAAACCGAAGGGCTGCTGGCGGTCTGCATCCAGCATGAGATGGACCATCTGGAGGGCAAGCTGTTCGTCGACTACCTCTCCGTCATGAAGCGTGAGCGGATCAAGCGCAAGCTGGAAAAACTGCGGCGCAAGACGCTGTGACCGCCGCTTGGCGCCGCGCTTGGTGTATCCTTGCCCGCCAAGCCGTTGTTCACGCCATTTGAAGCCGTTTCCCGATGGATAGCCCACAGCCACCCCTGAATATCGTCTTTGCGGGTACCCCCGAATTTGCCGCGGTTGCGCTGCAGGCGCTGCTGCATTCGCCGCATCGCGTCATCGCCGCCTATACCCAGCCCGACCGGCCGGCCGGCCGTGGCCGCAAATTGACCGCCAGCCCGGTAAAGCAGCTGGCACAGCAGCACGGCGTGCCGGTGTACCAGCCGCTGACGCTCAAAGATCCGGAGACGCAGCAGGCGTTGGCGGCGCTGCGCCCCGACGTCATGATCGTCGCCGCCTACGGCCTGCTGCTGCCCCAGGCGGTACTCGACATCCCGCGTTACGGCTGTCTCAACATCCACGCCTCCCTGCTGCCGCGCTGGCGCGGCGCCGCGCCGATCCAGCGCGCCATCCTCGCCGGCGACAGCGAAACCGGCGTCACCATCATGCAGATGGAGGCCGGTCTCGACACCGGTCCGATGTTGTACAAGGTCACCACGCCCATCGCCGGCGACGACACCGCACAGACCCTGCACGACCGCCTGGCGAATCTCGGCGCCGAGGCCATCGTCGCTGCGCTCCAGCGGCTGCAACTGGGAACCTTGCGCGGCGAACCGCAGGACGACACCCAGGCCAACTACGCCCGCAAACTGGACAAGGCCGAGGCCGCCGTCGACTGGGCGCGTCCGGCGGCGGAGCTGGTGCGCCAGGTGTGCGCCTTCAATCCGTGGCCGGTGGCCCAGGCAAAACTGGGTGAACAGACGCTGCGCATCTGGGAGGCTGTGGCCCTGGAGGAGAGCGGGGCGCAACGGCCCGGTACGGTGGTGCGCGCCGACAAGCTCGGGATCGACGTGCAGACCGGCGCCGGCCGGCTGCGCCTGTTGAAAGTGCAGCTCCCCGGCGGCCGCCCGCTCAGCAGCGCCGAATTTCTCAACGCCCACCCCGTCGACGGCGTCACCCTCGGCCATGGCTGAGCGGCGCGGCAAGCGGCGCCCCGCGGCGCACGACGCCCGCACGGCCGCGGTACGCGTGCTGACCGAGGTGCTGGAGCAAGGGCATTCGCTCTCCGCCGTATTGCCGCGCATCCTGGCCGGCACCGCCGCGACCGAACAGGGGCTGGCGCAGGAGCTCTGCTACGGCACGCTGCGCTGGCTGCCGCGCCTGCAGGCGGTCGCCGCGCGCCTGCTGGACCGGCCGCTGCGTCCCCGCGACCTGGACGTGCATGCGCTGCTGCTGGTCGGTCTCTATCAGCTGCTCTACCTCAACATAGCGCCCCACGCGGCGGTATCGTCGACCGTGGAGACCGCCGCGACCTTGGGCAAGGAGTGGGCCAAGGGTCTGCTGAATGCGGCGTTGCGGCGGCTGCTGCGCGAGCGCGACGCATTGCTCACCGTCGTCGACCGGGACGAAACCGCCGCCCTGGCCCATCCTGCCTGGCTGTTGCATGAGCTGCGCGCGGCGTGGCCCGATCAGTGGCAGGCCGTGGCCGCGGCCAACAATGCCCGCCCGCCGCTGACATTGCGCGTCAATGCCCGCCACGGTTCGCGCGCCGCTTATCAAACACGGCTGGAGCAGATGGAGAGCGGCGCCGAACCTGCCCCCTTCGCACCGATGGCCCTGACGCTCAACACGCCGCTGCCGGTTGAACAGCTGCCCGGCTTTGCCGCCGGCGACGTCTCGGTGCAGGATGCGGCGGCACAATTGGCGGCCGGACTGTTGCGGCTACAACCCGGCCAGCGGGTTCTCGACGCCTGCGCCGCCCCCGGCGGCAAGACCGGCCACATCCTGGAGAGCTGCGCCGATCTGTCGCTGGTCGCCCTGGACAGCGCACCGGAACGGCTGCGCCGGGTGGCGGAAAATCTGGCGCGGTTGGGACTCACGGCGGAACTCGTCAGCGGCGACGCCGGCACCCCGGACGAATGGTGGGACGGCCGCCCCTTCGACCGCATCCTGCTCGATGCGCCCTGTTCCGGCAGCGGCGTGATCCGGCGGCACCCCGACATCAAGACCCTGCGCCGGCCCGACGATATCGCCACGCTGGCCGCGGAACAGCGACGTCTGCTGCTCGCCTTGTGGCCCTTGCTCAAACCTGGCGGTATGCTTGTCTACGCCACCTGTTCGATACTGCCCGCCGAAAACGGCCGCCAGGTGGCCACGTTCCTGCAAACGCAGCTCGATGCCCGCGAGGACGTTATCGACGTCGGCTGGGGGCACGCCGTAGAGGCCGGGCGTCAGATACTCCCCGGCGAGAATGGAATGGATGGCTTCTATTACGCCAGTCTCTGCAAGATCTGAGTCCGTCTGCGCGGCACTGCCGCCGACAGGGGCCGCGACCGTCCGCCAGTGCGCCGGGCGCCTGTTGCTGTGCCTGGTCGCTTTCGGTTTCGCCCTGCTTCGGCCGCTCTCTGCGCAGGCCGAGGATTTCACCGTCGGCAGCCTCTCCACCGAGCTCAATCAGCAGGTCTATCAACTCCGCGCCCACATCGACTATCGCCTGTCCGAGGAGGTGCTGAAGGCGCTCAACAACGGCGTGCCCATCACCCTGCGTCTCGATATCGAGGTGAAGCGGGTGCGGCGCTGGTGGCTGAACGCGACCGTCGCCACCCTGGAACAGCGCTACCAGCTCACCTACCACGCCTTCTCCGAACAATACCTGGTGCGCAATCTCAACAGCGACGCGCTCTACACCTATCCGACCCTCGGCATGGCCATCGACGCCCTCGGCACCGTGCGCGGGCTGCCGCTGCTGGATGCCAAATTCATCCAGCCGGATGAGGAGTATCAAGTTGAGCTGCGCTCATCCCTGGATATCGAGGCGCTGCCGGCACCGCTGCGCCCGATCGCCTACATCACCCCTGCATGGCGGCTGTCGAGCGACTGGCACACATGTTTGTTAAAGCCCTAAAGCGCCTGACCTCCGGACCCAAGCCGGTCATCCTGCTGTTCGTACTGCTGTTGCTGTCGTTCTATCTGATGAGCGGCGCTACCCAGAACTCCGCCGTCTTCGGCCGCCTCTATTCGCTGCTGCTGGGAGTGAACATCCTCGCCCTGCTGCTGCTCGTCGCCCTGATCCTGCGCAACCTGATTCACGTGGTGAGCCAGTACCGGCAGCGTGCGCCCGGCTCGCGGCTGACCGTGCGGCTGGTGGCCATGTTCGTGCTGCTGGCGGTGGCGCCGGTCACCGTCGTCTACTACTTCTCGCTGCAGTTCCTGCACCGCGGCATCGACAGCTGGTTCGACCTGCGGGTGGAGCGCGCCTTGCAGGACTCGCTGGAGCTGGGCCGCACCTCCCTCGACGGCCGCATGCGCGAGCTGCTGCACCAGACCCGACAGATGGCATCGGAATTGGGTCCGGTGCCCGACACCATGGCGGCGCTCAAGCTCAACGACCTGCGCGAACAGAGCGAGGCGTCGGAGATGACGCTGCTGACGCTCAAGGGCCGGGTGATCGCCAGCTCCAGTGCCGATCCCAGCGGCATCGTCCCGGCCATGCCGAGCGAGGCGGTACTGACCCAGCTGAGCCAGGGACTCGACTACACCCGGCTGGAACCGACCCGCGACGGCGGGTTCGAGGTGCGCATCGCGGTGACGTTGCCGCCGGTGGAGCCCGGGGGGGACATTCGCGTGCTGCACGTGCTCTTTCCGGTCGCGCAGCGGCTCAACGAGCTGGCCGACAGCGTCCAGACGGCCTACTCCCAATACAAGGAGCTGGCGTTCCTGCGTCAGCCGCTGAAATACAGTTTCACCCTCACCCTGTCATTGATCCTGCTGTTGTCGCTGCTCACGGCGGTGTGGGCGGCTTTCTTTTCCGCCCGACGGCTGGTGGCGCCCATCCGCGACCTGGCGGAGGGCACACGGGCCGTGGCGGCGGGCGACTACAACAAGCGCCTGCCCCTGCCCGGACGCGACGAACTGGGCTTCCTGGTGCGTTCGTTCAACGAGATGACCTACAAGATCGCGCAAAGCCAGGAGTCGGCGCGGCGCAGCCAGTTGCAGACCGAAGAACAGCGCGCCTATCTGGCGGTGGTGCTGGGACATCTCTCCTCCGGCGTGCTCACCCTCGACGCCGACGGCATCCTGCACACCAGCAATGCCGCCGCCGGGCATATCCTCGGCGTCAATCTGGAGCAGGCGCTGGGCCAGCCATTGCAGGCGCTGCCGGGCTACCACCCGACCCTCGACCAGTTCGTCGATGCCCTGCTGCCCCATGTGACGCCGACCGAACAGGAATGGCGCGCCGAGGTGGTGCTGTTCGGCCAGAAGGGTCGTCAGGTGCTGATGTGCCGCGGCGCGCCGCTGCCCGGCACCGAAGGCATCGGCGGCGGCCACGTCATCGTATTCGACGATATCACCACCCTGATCCAGGCCCAGCGCGATGCCGCCTGGGGCGAGGTGGCACGGCGCCTGGCCCATGAGATCAAGAATCCGCTGACGCCGATCCAGCTCTCGGCGGAACGGCTGCGCCACAAGTATCTGACCACCATGCCGGCCGAAGACGCCGAGGTGCTGGACCGCTCCACCCACACCATCGTGCAGCAGGTGGAGGCGATGAAGGAGATGGTGAAGGCGTTCAGCGACTACGCCCGTCCGCCGAAGATGCGGCTGGAGCGGCTGGAGCTCAACCGCATCGTCAACGAGGTGGTCGACCTCTACCGCGCGGACCACCGCCCGGTCCATTTCGAGCTGCGCCTGGATGACCGTTCCCCACCGATCGAGGCGGACATGGGCAAGCTGCGCCAGGTGCTGCACAATCTGATCAAGAACGCGCTGGAGGCGTGCGGCCTCGACGGCGCACGCATCGAGATCCAAACCCGCTGTGCCGACGAGGCCCATTGCCGCTTCGTCGAACTGCAGGTGTGCGACAACGGCCCCGGCATTCCCGACACTCTGCCCGGCAACCTGTTCGAGCCCTATGTCACCAATAAACCGAAGGGCACCGGCCTGGGGCTGGCCATCGTCAAGAAGATAGTGGAAGAGCATGGCGGTATGATATGGGCGGAGAACCCCGCCGCCGGCGGTGCCTGCATCGTGATTCGGCTGCCGGCCCATCCGTCGCAGCAGGGCGCCGAGGTCATTGCCGACGACGATCACGGGCCGGACGTCCCGTCTTCCGACAACAAAGGATAAGACGATGGCAAGCGCTTACATCTTGGTGGTGGACGACGAACCCGACATCCGTTCGCTGTTGCAGGAGATCCTCGAGGACGAAGGCTACGACGTCGATGTGGCGGAAAACGGCGCCGCCGCGCGCCACGCCCGGCGTACCCGCCGTCCCGATCTGGTGTTGCTCGACATCTGGATGCCCGACGTGGACGGCATCTCGCTGCTCAAGGAGTGGACCGAAGAGGGGCCGCTCACCTATCCGGTGATCATGATGTCCGGCCACGGCACGGTCGAGACCGCGGTGGAGGCGACCCGCCTCGGCGCCTACGACTTCATCGAAAAGCCGCTGTCGCTGGCCAAGCTGCTGGTGACCGTGGAGCGCGCCCTCGAGGCCTACAACCTGCACCGCGAGAACGTCGGCCTGCGCCGCCTGGCCCAGCCGGTCAACGAGCCGGTCGGGCGCAGCAACGTGATGCAACAGCTGCGCGAGCAGATCAAGCGGGTGGCGCAACACGACACCACCGTGCTGATCAGCGGCGAACCCGGCAGCGGCAAAGGGGTGATGGCGCGCTACCTGCACGCGGTCAGCCCGCGCCGCGACGGCCCCTTCGTCGATATCGGCAGCGCCTCGCTGCTGGGTGAAAATCCGGCGCTGGAACTGTTCGGCACCGAAGAGGGGGGCAAGGTCCACTACGGCCTGTTGGAACAGGCCAACGGCGGCACCCTGTTTCTCGACGATATCGGCGACATGGACGGCGCGATCCAGGCACGTCTGCTGGGAGCGCTGGAGACCGGCGGCTATCATCGCGTCGGCGCGGCCGAGCCGGTGAAGATCGATGTGCGTATCATCGCAGCCACCCGCTATGACCTGCCGCAACGGGTCACCGAGGGCGTGTTCCGCAACGACCTCTACTATCACCTCAACGTGGTCCCGCTGCTGGTGCCGCCGCTGCGCGAGCACACCGAGGACGTGCCGGACCTGCTCACCTTTTACGTCGATTTCTTCGTCGGCCAGGAAAACCTGCCGTACCGCAGCTTCTCCGTCGCGGCGCAAAACCGCTTGCGCAACTATGTCTGGCCCGGCAATGTGCGCGAACTGAAAAACCTTGTGCAGCGCCTGCTGATCGTCGGAGTGGGCGACGATATCGATGCCCCCGAGGTGGAGACGGCGCTTGGCGTGGTGCGCGCTGCCGCTCAGGCGCCGGCGGTAGTCCCCGATGTGGACCTGCCGCTGCGCGAGGCGCGCGAAAACTTCGAGCGGCGCTACTTCATGGAACTGCTGGCGCGCCTGGACGGCAACATCAATCAGGTGGCGCACCATTCCGGTATCGAGCGCACGCATCTCTATCGCAAGCTGCGCGCCCTCGGTATCGAACCCAAGTCCGGCGCCCGGCGCGATAGCTGACGACGGTTTGCGAGTGCGGTGTTTATGGCTAAAATGCGCCGCCACCACTCACCGGACCATCGCTGCGCGCACAAATCGACGGCGCAGATGATTTGCACGCCCGCAGGGATAACGCACTGGGAGAGAGTCAGTGAAAATCATCATCCTCGGCGCCGGCCAGGTCGGTTCCTCCCTCGCCAATCATTTGGCCAGCGAGGCCAACGACATCACCGTGGTCGATACCGAACGGCAACGCCTGCAGGCGCTGCTGGATCGGCTTGACCTGCGCACAGTCGTCGGCCTGGCCTCCCATCCCGACGTGCTGGCGCAGGCCGGAGCGGAGGACGCCGATATGATTATCGCCGTCACCAACTCCGATGAAACCAACATGGTGGCGTGCCAGGTGGCCTACACCCTGTTCCACACACCGACCAAGATCGCCCGGGTACGCGCCCAGGAATACCTGATGCACCCGCAGCTGTTCGCCAACGAGGCGCTGCCCGTCGACGTGCTGATCAGCCCGGAGCAGCTGGTCACGGATTACATTCACCGTCTGATCGAGTATCCGGGCGCGCTTCAGGTGCTGAGTTTTGCCGAAGGCAAGGTGCAGCTGGCGGCGGTCAGGGCCTATTACGGCGGTCCGCTGGTGGGGCAGGAGCTGCATAAGCTGCGCCAGCACATGCCCAACGTCGAGACCCGTGTCGCCGCCATCTACCGTCGCAACCGCCCCATCATCCCGGAGGGCACCACCGTCATCGAGGCGGATGACGAGGTGTTCTTCATCGCCGCCAAGAAGGACATTCGGGCCGTGATGGGCGAGATGCGCCGACTGGAACGACCGGCGCGGCGCGTCATCATCGCCGGCGGCGGCAACATCGGCCGGCGCCTGGCCAAGGCGCTGGAGAACCGCTATCAGGTCAAGATCATCGATCACAATGCGGAACGGACCCGCGCCCTGTCCGAGGAGCTGGAACGCACCATCGTACTGCACGGCGACGCCGCCGACGGCGACCTGTTGCTGGAGGAGAACATCGAGGATACCGACGTGTTCTGCGCCCTCACCAACGACGACGAAGCCAATATCCTGTCGGCCATGCTGGCCAAGCGCCTGGGCGCGCGCAAGGTGATGGCGCTGATCAACCGCGCCGCCTACGTCGACCTGGTGGAGAGCGGCGAGATCGACGTCGCCATCTCGCCGCAACAGGCCACCATCGGCTCGCTGCTCACCCATGTACGGCGCGGCGACGTGGCGGCGGTGCACTCGCTGCGGCGCGGCGCCGCCGAGGCCATCGAGGCCATCGCCCACGGCGACCACAACGCCTCCAAGGTGGTCGGCCGCGCCATCGAGCAGATCAAGCTGCCCCACGGCACCACCATCGGCGCCATCGTGCGCGGCGACGAGGTGCTGGTCGCCCACCACGACACCGTCATCGAATCGGAAGACCACGTGATCCTGTTCGTGGTGGACAAGAAGCGCATCCCCGAGGTGGAGCGGCTGTTCCAGGTCGGGGCGACCTTCCTCTAGCCCTCGCGCCGCCGTGCAGTTCCTCGCCATCCAACGGGTCGTCGGTCTACTGCTGATGGTGTTCAGCCTCAGCATGCTGACGCCGCTGCTGGTGAGCTGGCGCTTTCACGACGGGGTGCACACCCCCTATCTCCACGCCTTTGCCGTCACCCTGGCGGCCGGCCTGCTGCTGTGGCTGCCGGTGCTGCGGGTACGGCAGGAGCTGCGCATCCGCGACGGCTTCGCGCTGATCGCGCTGTTCTGGATCGTGTTGGGGTTGTTCGGTGCCCTGCCGCTGTGGCTGGCGTTGCGGCCCCATCTGAACGTTACCGATGCCATCTTCGAGGCGGTGTCGGGCCTCACCACCACCGGCGCCACCGTGCTCACCGGCCTCGACGCACTGCCCCGTTCGATCCTCTACTACCGCCAGCAACTGCAGTGGATCGGCGGCCTCGGCACCCTGATGCTGGCGGTGGCCATCCTGCCGCTGCTCGGCGTCGGCGGCATGCAGATGTTCCTCGCCCAGACCCCCGGCACCACCCGCGAGAGCCATCTCGCCCCGCGCCTGGCGGAGGCGATCCGTTCCCTCGGCTACCTCTACCTCAGCCTCACCGCGCTGTGCGCGGCGGGTTACTGGCTGGCCGGCATGACGCCGTTCGACGCCCTGGCCCACAGCCTCTCCACCATCTCCACCGGCGGCTTCTCCACCCACGACGCCAATCTCGGTTACTTCAACGCCCATCCCGGCGTGATGGCGGTGGCCATGGTGTTCATGCTGCTGGGCGGCGCCAGCTTCGCCCTGCACTATTTCGCCTGGCACCGGCGCGACCTGCGCCTCTACTTCCAGGAGGCGGAGTTCCGCACCTACATTGCGGTCATCGGCATCACCGCCGCGGTGATCGCCCTTTACCTGGCGGGCAGCCACCACGCGACGCCGGGCCACGCCCTGCTTGCCGGGCTGTTCCAGGCGGTCTCCATCGGCACCACCAGCGGCTTCGTGCGCGAACCGTCCAGCCACTGGCCGGCCTTCGTTCCGGTGCTGCTGCTGTTCGTCAGCTTCATCGGCGGCTGCGCCAACTCCACCGCGGGCGGCATCAAGGCGATGCGTTTCCTGCTGCTGATGAAACAGGGATGGCGCGAGGTGGGGCGGCTGATCCACCCCAACGCGGTGATCGCCATCCGGGTCGGCGGCCACGTGCTTCCGGACCGGGTGCTGGATGCCATATGGGGCTTTTTCGCCGCCTACGTAGCGCTGTTCACCCTGCTGCTGATCCTGCTCACCGCCTTCGGTCTGGATCAGGTCTCCGCCTTCTCCGCCGCCGCCGCCTGCCTCAACAACATGGGATCGTCCCTGGCCGGTTTCGGCCACCACTACGGCGCCATCTCCGACGGTGCCAAATGGGTGCTGGCGGCCGCCATGTTGTTCGGGCGGATGGAGGTGTTCATCCTGCTGGCGCTGTTCCGCCCCTCCTTCTGGCGCGGCTGAACGGGGAATCGGTCATGCGACGCCAGTTCATCCAGCGCATCCTCGGTATCTTCCTGCTGATCTTCAGCCTCACCCTGATCCCGCCGATGCTGGTCTCCATCGGCTACCGGGACGGGGAACTGCCGCCCTTCGCCGTCAGCTTTGCCCTGACCCTGGTACTGGGGATCCTGCTGTGGCTGCCGACCCGCGGCCTGCGCGGCGACCTGCGGCGGCGTGAGGGTTTCATGGTGGTGGCGATGTTCTGGATCATGTTCAGCGCCCTGGGGACCCTGCCGCTGCTGTTCGGCGCCCGCATCGGGGTGGCAAACGCGATCTTCGAAGTGGTCTCCGGCGTCACCACCACCGGCGCCACGGTACTCACCGGCCTCGACCGGATGCCCCAGTCGCTGCTTTACTACCGCGCCCAGTTGCAGTGGTTCGGCGGCATGGGGTTGATCGTGTTCGCCGTCGCCATCCTGCCGATGCTGGGCATCGGCGGCATGCAGCTCTACCGCGCCGAAACGCCGGGACCGATGAAGGACGACAAGCTGGCGCCGCGCATCGCCTCCAGCGCCCGCACCCTGTGGTACATCTACGCCGGCCTCACCGCCGCCTGCGCCCTAGGTTTCTGGCTCACCGGGATGAACTGGTTCGACGCGCTCACCCACAGCTTCGCCACCCTCTCTACCGGCGGCTTCTCCACCCACGACGCCAGCATGGGCTACTTCCACAGCCCCGCGATCGAGGCGGTGGCGGATGTATTCATGCTCGCCGGGGGCATCAACTTCAGCATCCACTATATCGCTTTCGCCAAGGGCCAGCCGCGCGCCTACCTGCGCGATCTGGAGGTGCGCACCTACTTCGCCGTCGTGGCCATCGTCATCGCCCTCTGCACCTGGGTGCTGCTGGGCAACCACGTCTACCACCACTTTTTCACCGCACTGCGCTACGCGGCGTTCCAGGCCATCTCCATCATCACCTGCACCGGGTTCACCAGCACCAACTTCGCGGTATGGCCGATGTTCCTGCCGTCGCTGATCCTGATCGGCAGCGTCATCGGCGGCTGCGCCGGCTCCACCTCCGGCGGCATGAAGGTGATCCGCTTCCTGGTGCTGTTCAAGCAGGGGCTGCGCGACATGGGCCGGCTTGGCCACCCGCGCCGGGTGGACAGCCTCAAACTCTCGGGACGTGTGGTGCCGGAGCGCATCGTCGATGCGGTGTGGGGTTTTCTTGCGGTCTACGTCGCCACCTGCGCCTTCATGATGCTGCTGCTGGTGGCCGACGGCATGGATCAGCTCAGCGCCTTCTCCGCCGTGGTCACCTGCATCAACAACGCCGGCCCCGGCCTGGGCCAGGTCGCCGCCAACTTTCAGCACATCAGCGCCGAGGCCAAGCTGATCCTCTCCGCCACCATGCTGCTGGGACGGCTGGAGATCTTCACCCTGTTGGTGCTGGTCAGTCCCTCATTCTGGCGCAAATGACCTTTCTGCTGGCATGGTCTATGAGTCGCCGCCGCGAGAGACTATAGTCTCAGTGTTCTCGAAATAAGAAGAAGCAACCGCCTGATAACGGACGGGACGCAGGGAGCTGTCCTCGCGCCGCGGTATTGCGCGTGATTTTCTCGGGCGGACGTGTCGACAATCCAGATACTGGAGATTCCACCATGACCGCCCTGCTGTCCCGCCTCTCCATCTCGCGCCGCCTGTCGTTCATCGTGGTCAGCGCCGTCATCATGCTGGCCGCGATCATCACCCTGCAGGCCTATCAGCTGCGCGGCGAGATGCTGCAGGAAAAGAAACTCAAGACCGAACAGCTGGTACAAACCGCGACCGGCGTCGTGCAGTACTACTATGGCCTGGCCGACCGGGGCGTGATGAGCACAGCCGACGCCAAGGCGCAGGCCCTCAAGGTCATCGGCAGCCTGCGCTACGGCGATAACGAATACTTCTGGGTCAACGACCTGGAGCCGCGCATGATCATGCATCCGATCAAGCCGGGGCTGGACGGCAAGCTACTGGGTGACTTGAAGGATGCGGCGGGCACCCTTCTGTTCGTCAACATGGCCGACGTGGTACGGCAGAACGGCAGCGGCTTCGTCCATTATCTTTGGCCGAAACCGGGCCACAAGGCGCCGGTACCGAAGGTCTCCTTCGTGCAGGGCTTCAAGCCGTGGGGCTGGATCGTCGGCTCGGGGATCTACATCGACGACGTCAATACGGTATTCCATCAGGCGCTGCTGCGCACGCTGTCCATCGGCGCACTGGTGGCTGCGGCCCTGATCGCCTTTTCGGTACTGCTGGCCCGCAGCATCGCGGGCCCCCTGGGCAAGACGGTGACGGCGATGCGCGAGGTGGCCAGCGGCGAAGGCGACCTGACCAAGCGGTTGCAGGTGGAGGGCAACGACGAGGTGAGCGTGTTGGCGCGCGAGTTCAACGTCTTCGTCGAAAAGCTGCACGCCCTGCTGTTGCGCGTGGCCGAAACCATCGATGGGCTCAGCGCCGCCGCCGGCGAGGTCTCGGCGGTGATGACCGCCACCGGCAGCAGCGTCCAGCGGCAGCACTCGGAGACCGATCAGGTGGCCACCGCGGTGACCGAGATGAGCAGTACCGCCCAGAGCGTCGCCGAGGCGGCCTCGAACGCGGCGAACGCGGCGCACGATGCCCACGACCTGGCCGGCGACAGCCGCAAGGTGGTGACGCAGAACCGCGACATCATCGCCCGCCTCAACCAGTCGATGGAGCAGGCGACCGATACCATCCAACGGGTCGAAACCGACAGCAGGAACATCGGCGCCATCCTCGACACCATCCGCGGCATCGCCGGCCAGACCAACCTGTTGGCCCTGAACGCCGCCATCGAGGCGGCGCGCGCCGGCGAACAGGGGCGCGGTTTCGCCGTGGTCGCCGACGAGGTGCGCACCCTGGCACGGCGCAGCGAAGAGGCGACCGGCGAGATCGAGGGGATGATCAACACCTTGCAGGAGGGGGCGCACCAGGCGGTCGAGGCGATGCGGAAAGGGCACGAACAAGCGGTCGCCAGCGTCGACAGCACCGAACAGACCGGGCGATCGCTGGAAGCCATCGGCACCGCCATCAACACCATCAACGACATGAACACCCACATCGCCAGCGCCGCCGAGGAGCAGGCGGCGGTGGTCGAGGACATCAACCGCAACGTGGTCAACATCAGCGCCATCGGTAACGAGACCGCCGACGGGGCGCGCCAGGCGGAGCACGCCATCGCCGGCATGGGCGACCAACTCAATGCCCTGCTCGACCTGGTGCAGCACTTCAAGCTGCGCTAGGGCCGCTACAATGGCGCGCTATCGGCCAGGGAGTATCGGCACCTCATGCCACCGTCTGAACAGGACAAATGGGAGCAACGCCCCGCCGCCGCCGACTGGGCGGCGGCGCGGCCATCTGCGCTGCTGGAGCAATTCCAGCATCTGCTGCCGCCGCAGGGCAGGGCGCTGGACCTCGCCTGCGGCCTGGGTGCCAATGGCCGCTTGCTGGCGCGCCGCGGCCTCGACACCTGGGCCTGGGACCGCTCCACGGTAGCCATCGACAGGGTCGCCGCGGATGCCCGTGAACAGCGGCTGGCGCTGCACGCCGAGCGGCGCGACGTGGTGGCGGCGCCGCCCACGCCCGACAGCTTCGACGTGATCGTGGTGAGCCGCTTCCTGGAGCGGGCGCTATGCCCCGCCATCGCCGCCGCACTGCGGCCGGGCGGCCTGCTGTTCTATCAAACCTTTGTGCGCGACGACGTCGGACCGCGCGGCCCTGCCAATCCCGCCTATCGCCTGGAGCGCAACGAACTGCTGCGGCTGTTCCCGCAACTGACGCTGCGCCTCTATCGCGAAGAGGGGCGCGTCGGCGACATTACCCAGGGCGTGCGCGACGAAGCATGGCTGATCGCGCAACGGCCCGGCTGACGCACACTTGCCTGCCGGCCGGCGGCGCCCAATATCCTGATCATCGCCGCCGCCCGGAACAACGCTATGGCCATCACCGACAACCTGGAAAAACTGCTCGCCGCCGGCCAGGACAACGCCATGGTGCGCTTCGGCCTGGGCAACGCCTACCTGCAGCAGAAGGAGTATGCGAAGGCGGTCGAACATCTGCGCGTCGCCCTGGCCCACGACCGCCACTACTCGGCGGCATGGAAGCTGTATGCCAAGGCCCTGGCCGCCGCGGGACTCCACGACGAGGCGATCGCCGCCTACCGGGACGGCATCGCCATCGCCGAGGAGAAGGGCGACATCCAGGCGGCAAAAGAGATGAAGGTGTTCCTCAAGCGGCTGACAAAACCCGCGTCAGGGTAACCCGCCACCGGGATTGATTATCCACTTCGCTAAAGAGAGCGCATAGCACACTATCCGCAGCGAACCACACCCCCTCACACTTGGCGGTTTGGCGGCCTGGCAAGAACCCCCTTTTCCCGCAGGCGCCGGCCGCCAGGCCTACGATGGAGCCGGCTCCCCGTATCATGGCGAGTGTCGCTTCGGGGTATCTGGTGGTTCCCATCGATCCTCAAGCTACCGCCCAGGTCAGCACGGAGAAACCTGTGAGTCGGACTTCAGTCCGACGGTTATAACAGCGTGGCGGCATTGTCGGACTGAAGTCCGACCCACAGACCATCTAGCCGCCCAGCGTCTGCACCACCCAGTCGGTCGAGCGCACGTGGCCGATGCGCGGGAAGACGCGATCGACGGCGTTGCGGTGGCTTGCCTCGTTGAGGCCGCTCATGGCGTCCTCGACGAAGAACTGGCGGTAGTTGCGCTCGTAGGCGCCACGTGCCGTGCTCTCCACGCCGAATTCGGTGGCGATGCCGCAGAGGATCAGGGTATCGACGCCGCGGCGACGCAATTGCAGCTCCAGGTCGGTGCCGTAGAAGGCGCCCCACTGGCGCTTGAGGATCGCCACCTCGTCCTGCCGCGGCGCGATCTGCGGCACAAACTCGCTCCAGTCGGGCGGCAACGGCTGCCGCGCCATCGGCTGGTCGGCGCTCTGCCGCAACCGGTCGGCCCAATCGGGAGCGCCGCCCACGTGCACCAGCACCGGCAGGACGCCGCACCGACGGGCTGACGCCAGCAACCGGCTGCTGTTCTCCACCACTTGGTCCGCCGTATGGGGCGCCGTGGATCGGCCGACGATGCCGCGTTGCAGATCGATGATCACCAATGCGGTACGCGCCGGCTCGATGGTCGGTTCGGACATGGTTGTTCCTCGTTGTTGCCCAGGGTTTGCCGGTTTGACCGGCGATCAGCGCCCGCCGTTCAACGCCGGGCGGCGGCGCCGGAGCGCGCATCAGCGATTCGGCGGATATTCGGCGAACGTCGGCAGGTCGCCGGCCTCGCACGACCAGCCGACGCGGGAATCCCAGAAGATGCGCGCCTGCGGCCGCATCTCCGGCTCCGCGTCCAGGGAGCCGGCCGGGATCACCACAGCGCCGATTTCCGGCACGACGCGCGGCAGCGGCGCGCCGCACTCGCTGCAAAAGACGGAGGCGAAACGCTCCGCCTCCGGCACCTTGTAGCGGCGCACCAGCGCCTCGCCCTTGCGCCACACCACGCGGTCCGCCGCCACCATGATGTTGCTGGCGTGGCCGGTGCCCGTCGCCTTGCGGCAGCGGCTGCAATGGCAGTGGTAGAAACGGCTCGCCTCGCCGCTGATCTCATACTGCACGGCGCCGCACAGGCAGCCGCCGCTGAAGAGTGTTTGTGTCATGCCCGCTCCTTTCGCCGGCAAGTGTCCGGCGCAACATATCCCGATCGCGCGACCCCATCGCCGTGGCAGTTTACCCCGGCGCGCCGCGGCAGCTCACGCCGCCTCGACGCACCAGCGCCGCAGCGCATCGAGGATGGCGGGTACCTGCCGCTTCAGCCGGGCAAACAGCGCGCCGGCGCGCGCCGTGTCGCCGGCCAGCGCCGCCTCCTCCAGCTCCATGGCGAGGGCACCGATGTCGCGGATCCCCAGCATCATCGACGACCCTGCCATCCTGTGGGCGTCGCGGGCGATCACCGCCAGGTCGCCCCGTTCGACGGCACGGGCCATCGCGTCGAGATAGGCCAGGCTGTTGTTGCTGTAGAGCGAGGTGACGTTGAGCAGCGCCGAGGTGCCCATGGCGTCGCGGTAATAGGCCAGCGTATCGAGGTCGAGGGGCGGTTCGCCCTGGTGCGCAGCCGCCTCTTCGGTCACGCCCGCCGGCTCGCCGCCGAAACGCGCCACCAGCTTGGCGTTGAGCTGCGGCAACCGCAGCGGCTTCGCCACCACGTCCTGCATGCCTGCCGCCAGGCAGGCGTCCACCGTATTGCGCATCACGTTGGCGGTGAGCGCAAACACGGTGACGGCGGCGCGCTCGGGATCGGGCAGGGCACGAATGCGGCGCGTTGCCTCAAACCCATCCATGGCCGGCATCCGCAGGTCCATCAGTACCAGATCGAAGGGCGAGCACTGTAACGCTGCCAGCGCCGCCGCTCCGCTGTCCGCACGCGTCACCGTGTGGCCCTCGCGGCGCAGCAAGGCCTCCAGCACGCGCGCGCTTTCCACCACATCCTCGACCAACAGAATCGACAACGCCCGCGGCCTCAACACGCCGACGGTTTCCAGCTCCTCCGGCTGCGCCACCCGCAACGGCAGCGTAAACCAGAAGGTACTGCCATGGTGCGGTCGGCTCTCCACCCCGATTTGTCCGCCCATCGCCTCCACCAGCCGTTTGCAGATCGCCAGGCCGAGGCCGCTGCCGTGGTGGCGTCGCGCCGCCGAGGCGTCGACCTGCGAAAAAGGCTGAAACAATTTTTCCAGATCCTGCTCCGCGATCCCGATACCGCTGTCGCTGACCTCGAAACGGAGATAGGCGGTCGCCGCCGCGTCTTGCAGCGGTGCAACCTCGACCCGCACCGCGCCACGCTCGGTGAATTTCACCGCGTTCCCGATCAGGTTGGCGAGGATCTGCTGCAGCCGCTGCGCATCGCCGCGCACCCATGCCGGTACGTCGCGTACATCGCTGCGCAGCGTGAGCCCCTTGCGCGCGGCGGCACCGTCGAACATGTGCAGCGTCTGCTCCGTCACCGCGCGCACCGAGATGGGGCGCAACTGAAAGTCGAGGCGGCCGGCCTCGATGCGGGAGATATCGAGCAGGTCGTTGATCAGCGCCAGCAGCAACTCGCCGGCACTGCTCAGGTGTTCGGTCAGCTCACGCTCCGGTGGCGCCAGCGGAGCCGCGCGCAGCAGCTCGGCGTTACCCAGCAGCGCCGTCAGCGGTGTACGCATTTCATGGGAGATGGTGGCGAGGAATTCGTCCTTGGCGCGATTGGCCTGTACCAGTTCGGCGGTGCGCGCGGCCACGCGCCGCTCCAGCTCCCGCATGATCGCCCGCCGTTCGGCGGTCAGTGCGCCGATGGCGAGCACACCGATATTCAGTGAGATCACCATCAACCCCAGCGTGACCAGCGGCCGATCGGCACCGGCGAGGTTGAACGGGCCAAGGCCGGCGACGGTGCCGACGGTCGCGACCACCGCCACCGCCGAAAACAGTGTGGTGCCGGCGCGCGGCGAAAAGCGCACGGTCACCCACAGCAGCGGCGCGGCCAGCAGGTAGGGGAGGCCGGAAAGCGCGTGATGATGCGCCCGGATCAGGAAGAAGGTGGCGACGGCCAGCAACAGCGTGGCGGTGCAGACCGCCGCCAGCTCCACGGCCTGGCGCCGCGACAGCCGCACGCTTCGGTCATGCAGCCACAGCAACAGCGCCGGACCGAAGAACAACGCCCCGCCGCCGTCCGACAGGCACCAGCGCAACCAGGCCGAGGGAACCGCCGCCGACGGCAGCACGCCGCCGAGGTACGACAGCGCCACGCCGCCGCTGGCAGCGATCAGGCCGTGCAGGGCGGCGCCGAACAGGATGAAGAACACCACATCGCGAAACAGGAAAAACGGCTGCGTGGTGCCGCACAGGCGCCGGATCAGCCAGGCGCCGGTCGCCGGCCCGAGCGTGTTGGTGACCGATAGCCCCGCCGCCAGCAGGGCAGAGGCGTCGAACAGCGTGTAGTTGGCCAGAAACGAGCCGGCAAAGATCCCCGGCCACAGCCGGGGTCCGCCGATCAGGGCGGCGGCGAGCGCCACGCTGGCAGAGGGCCAGTTGGGTGCAGGAAACTCGCCGAACGCCTTGAAAAAAAACGCGACACCACCGCCGAGCAGCCCGTAGGCGGCGGCGACAGCGATGTTGTTTCGCACCATGTGTAGCTGCGCCCTTGTCACGCCTTCTTCATCACTCCGCTGTTGTGCCGTTACCGTCGGCACTATTATGCATTTTACTGAATACGCTAGTCGGCCGACCCGCCACTAATCTGAAGGGGATGCGGCCTTTCCCGGCCCGTGATGCCCTGCGGCAGCGGAAAATAGTTGTGGCTTATGGTCGGTGATTGGCCTATAGTCAGCAGCGCTACAGATACTGTTATTGGCAGCTTCAGCAGTTCCATCCGGTCTACTTCTCGAATCACCTCTTTACATTACCTGTACGCACAACGATCTCTTGATTTTGATTTTTAAAGGTAAATTATTCATGGCTACCGGTACTGTAAAGTGGTTTAACGAATCCAAGGGCTTCGGCTTCATCTCCCAGAGCGACGGCGGCGCGGACGTGTTCGTGCATTTCAGCGCGATTCAGGGCTCGGGCTTCAAGACCCTGGCCGAAGGTCAGGCCGTCAGCTTCAACGTGGAGAAGGGCCCGAAAGGCCCGCAGGCGACCAACGTCGTTCCGCAATAAACGTTGTCCGACTGACTAGGGATGGGGCGCGCCGTTGTGCGCGCCATCCTCACGGTCGCAGACGCGGGCCGGTGCTTCCCTTGCCAACGGTGGAGGGAGCGAAGCACCGGCCCATTTCTCATTTCTTCCTCCCTTCGCCCGCGCCGTGCCGCGGCGAATCCCGACGCCGCCACCGTAGCGGCCGTTCATACAATCCAGGAGCCCGCTTATGAAAACGCTGTTCGTCGGCAACATCGCACCGCAGGCCACGGAAAACGATGTCAAAGAACTCTTCGCCGCATACGGCACCGTTCGCAAACTGGAGCTGCCGCGCGACATCTTCAGCGGCCGCTGCCGCGGTTTTGCCTTCGTCGATATGGAAGGACACGAAGCCCGCGCTGCCATGGCGGCGCTGAACGGCAAGTTGTTTATGGACAGCAATCTGAAGGTTCGCGAAGACAGCCCGAAACTCAAGAGCAAAGGGCGCCGCCGCTAGATCGTCGGCGCGGCACCCGGCGAATCAACCATAAGAATAAAATCCGCCGGCGTTGTCGCAACGCCGCACGGCCCCCGCGCAGACAAGGCGCCGTTTGGTGCGCAAGCGTCGGCCAAGGTCCGCCCGAGGCGCCGGTTGCACCCGCAACCTTTACCCCTTTGGCGACCTTGTGCAAAGGTCATCCCTCTTAAGTGCAAATTATCGCCGGCCCCCCGTGACGCAGGTTGTCCCGAACGCCCGCCGCGCGCTCAAGGCGCACGCGCCAGCAGCCGGTCGAGCTGATTGGCAAAGGCCTGGCGATCGGTCTGGCTGAACGCCTCCGGGCCGCCGATCTGCACGCCGCTGCCGCGCAGCTCCTCCAGCAAATTGCGCATGGAGAGACGCTCGCGGATGTTGTCTTCGGTATAGAGGTGACCGCGGGGATTGATGGCGAGGGCGCCGCGCTCGACGGCGGCGGCGGCGAGCGGGATGTCGGCGGTAATCACGACGTCTCCGCCGCGCAGCTCGGCGACGATGCGGTTGTCGGCCACATCGAAACCCGACGCCACCCGCAGCGTCTTGATGAACGGCGACTTGGGTACCGCAAGGGGTTGGTTGGCCACCAGCGTCACCACGATCCGCTTGCGCGCCGCCACACGGTAGAGGATCTCTTTAATCGGCTTGGGGCAGGCGTCGGCGTCGACCCAGATCTGCATCGTGCGCTATTTCTTGTCGTCTCCGCCCAGCATCGACTTCAGTCCGGCGAAGGGGTTGAAGGTGGCCGGCTCGGCCGGTTTCGCCGGCGCGAGGCCATCGTAGCCGCGCACCTGATCGACGTGGCGCTGGTGTTCATTGTCGTGGCAATAGAGGCAGAGATTCTCCCAGTTGCTGCCGTCCGGCGGATTGTTGTCGTGGTTGTGATCCTTGTGGTGGACCGTCAGCTCGTGCAGGTTGGCGCGGGTGAACTCGCGGCCGCAGCGGCCGCAGATCCAGGGATGGATGCGCAGCGACTGTTCGCGATAGCCCGCCTGCCGCTTCTCCGCGTCGCGGCGGGCCTGGCTGACGATCTGGTCCAGCTTGCCGCTGTCGATGGATTTGCCCGGGGTGCGTCGATTCTGGCTCATCAGGTGCGTCTTTTACTCAGGGAGACGAACGTCAGTTTAGCCGGAAACTTCCCGTACGCCCATCCCGTTTTGTCCGGCCGAATCTGGAACGGAACGTTCACGGTCTCATGCGATACGACGCCGCAGGGCGGATCGCGCCGAACGCCGTAAACAGGCCGAGAGCGATCATCACACAGCCATTGAGGTAACGGCCTGGACGGCGATACTTCCGCGCATCGACCAGTCGCGTCGCGACGCCGTCGGCTGCCAGTGCATAGAGGGTATCCGTTACCACGGCGATCGCAACGAACAGCGCACCGAGTATGACGCTTTGCAGCGCAGACCCCGTTTCACCACCGGTGAACTGCGGCAGGAAAGCGGCGAAAAATAGTGTGGTTTTTGGATTGAACAGGGCGACAACCAGGCCGTCACCGAAGATGTTCCGGGATTTTTCCGGCACGATGATCTGCGACCCCACCGCAGATCGCGGCGTGCGCCACGCGCGAATGCCGAGGTAGATGAGATACAACGCCCCAACGTATCTGACGACGGAGAACGCCGCCCCCGATACGGCAAATAGCGCTGCCAATCCAAACGCCGCCGCAATGACGTTACCGAGGTTGCCGAGTGCGACGCCGGCCACTGAGGCGAGGCCGGATTTACGACCATGGGCCGCGCTGCGGGTGACAATGTAGATAACCGCCGGGCCAGGCGTGACAGCGAGCAGCAGGCTGGCCCCGAGGAAGGCGGTCAGCAATGGCCAAGGTGGCAACATATGAATCATCGACTTCGCCTCGCGCTCTTCGGCTCACGATGCTTTGCGTTCACTCACGTCGCCCCACTACTGCCACCACCATATACTGCACTGCCTCCCGGCAAAGGCGGCGCGGTACGCCACACGCTTCATATTATCACTCAACTTTGTACGGGTATCGCCGCCCCGCCATCATACGACGACATATCATCGGCCAACCGGAACAGGCCCAATAGCCGAACCGAATCACGGTGGCGCCTTTGGGCTGGACTTCGCGCTTTGTGAACTCTGCGATGAAGCGCAATTATCGTGATTCCGCCAGACCGCTTTCGCCGACGACACGGTGACACGGGGAGGGGAGATGCCACGCGGCACACATGCCCTTTCCGAAACCAGGGGAAAGACATCACCAATTCCAGGGAGATGATCTTTACATAGTTTGATTGAAATCCTTGAAGTAAAATGAAATCGACTCTCACACCGGCAGAAGGACCGTGTCGGCCAGCCCCCGGAAACGATCGGAGCCGCACGCCTCCCCCGACGGCGCGGACTTCGGTAATTAATGGCCAAGTATCGGCGTCCGCTACCAAGGCCAATAGAGTCGTGAAGTACAACTATTTTCTGGCACTGATTCTGCCGTTATTGCTGTGGTCGGGTCATGCGGTTGCCGCCGCCCATTCGATCATTGAGGCCAATGGCGCGCACGAAAATCCTATCGGCCGCTATGCCGGCTATCTCCGGGAGGGTGATGGCCGCCTGAACCTGACGCAGGCCCTTGCGGCCTACCGCGACGGCGAATTTAGCGCGGCGAAAAATTCGGTACTCAATTTCGGCATCGGCTCGAAACCGGTCTGGATCCATTTCGCCGTCGACAACGGCACGGCGCAATCGTTGCCCCTGCGGTTGTCGGTCCAGACGGCATGGCTCGATCACGTGGATGTCTATTTTCTTCATCACGACACGACCACGGCCACCTATCATGTCGGCGATCGCCTGCCGTTTGGCAGCCGCCCCATTGACGGCCGCCTGTTCATGTTTGACCACGCCTTTGCGCCCGGCATCAGCGACGTGTTCCTGCGCGTGCAGACTCCCGACCCGATGGTGCTGCCGCTGTATTTGCTGCCGCCGTCGCAGGCGCAGGCCACAGCACGGGCGATGGATTACAGCTACGGCCTTCTCTACGGTTTCCTGTTTGCGCTACTGGCTTACAACGCCATGCTCTATCTCGGGTTGAGGGATCCGCGCTACATCCTCTATTCGCTCTATTTGGGCATGTTCCTGCTGATGAACGCCTCCTATACCGGACACGCCTTCGCATGGCTGTGGCCGACCGCCACCGGCTGGGAACAGTGGTCCAATCCGGTGTTGATGGTGCTCTACGGGATGAGCGGCCTGCTGTTCGCCCTGCGCTTCCTCGATATGCATCAGCACTTCCCGCGGATCAGCAAGAGCATTCTCGGCTATATGGGTGCAACCGGCCTGCTGCTACTGCTCGCCGTACTGTTCGACAGCCAGCGTGTGGCCCTGCTGATCGCCTTTACCTTCATCTCGCTGTTCACCGTCATCATGCTCGCCATGGGCATCATTTCGGTACGGGCCGGCGTGATCGCGGCCCGCTATTTTCTGCTCGCCGCCTGTTCCGCCATGGTCGGTGCCGCCTTGACCGCCTTGTCGGTATGGGGTTTTATCCCGTTCAACATCTGGACCTTCCGCGCCGTCGACATCGGCATGCTGTTGGACGCCACCCTTCTGGCACTGGCGTTGGCCTATCAGTTCCGCCTCAGCCAGAGCGAAAAGCGCCGCGCCGAACTGCTGGCCCGGCTCGACCCGCTCACCAACCTCAATAACCGGCGCGCCTTCTACGACATGACCGCACCGATCTGGAGCATCGCGTTGCGTCACGATCGCGACCTGTCGGTCATTCTGCTCGACATCGACCACTTCAAGCGCATCAACGACAGCTACGGCCACGCCTTCGGCGACAAGGCACTCAGGGCAACGGCCGGCGTACTCAAACGCTCCCTGCGCAGTCAGGACGTCGCCGCCCGCTGGGGCGGCGAGGAGTTCATCGTGCTGCTGCCCGAAACCGACATCGTGGAGGCCGCCACCATCGCCGAGCGGCTGCGCGCCACCATCGCCGGCAGCGTTCTGATGCTGGAAGGCGTGGAGATCGCCGTTACCGCGAGTCTTGGCGTCGCGCAGCGTAGTACCGACCACACTACGTTGGACAATCTCATTTCGGCCGCGGACCTTTACCTGTATCAGGCGAAGGATATGGGTAGGAACCGAGTCGTACCGCTGCCGGACCAGCCCGCGCAAAACGCGCGGACGGGAGCGGCGCCGTCCTCCTCCTGATCCCGGTGGGACATACCGCGTCTGGAGGTACATGTCGCATTTGCCGCC
>CAYQWR010000001.1:29765-52249 GCA_964421235.1 uncultured Thiohalomonas sp.
GGGCGCCGTTCCAGAGCCCGATCGTCAACCAGGCGAACAATATCGTGTAAACGAGGTGATAAACCAGCGCGCCGCCGCCACCGACGAGCGCGCCGAAAAGCACGGTGCCGTCGTGCAGACCGAACAACTCCCCTACGGTCGAAATACCAAAACAGGCCGCGGTGAAACGAAACGCGAACCGTCCTTTGGCTGCATCCGTCATGCGTTGTTCCTATTGCATCACTATGAGGCTCATACGCTCTTATGGCGAAAGCATTTACATCATACGCCCATGCAGGTCCGTCATGATCCAGAGCGAGCCGCCGACCAGGATCACGATGATCAGTCCCGAAAAGAGTATTGCCTGCACGTTCCAGCTCTGATCCGAGGAGCGATCCAGATGCAAAAAGTAGTGCAGCTGGACCACAACCTGAGCCACCGCCGCCGCGGCGAGACCAACGAATATCCAGCTGGTCGCTATGGCACCGCGGCCGTAAATCACCAGACTGAATGGGATGATCGTCAGCACGACAGACAGGATAAATCCGACGATATACCCCTTGAGGTTCGCGTGGCTGATGCCCGGAATGTTGACCGCTTTGTTTTCCATCACAACACCCCCGTCAGATAAACGACCGTAAACACGCCGATCCACACGACATCGAGAAAGTGCCAGAACATGCTCAGGCGAATCAACCGCGACTGATTCTGGGCGGTCAGGCCTTTCCACATCACCTGGAAGATCATGACGGCCATCCAAACGAGCCCCAGCGTGACATGGGTGCCATGAGTCCCCACCAGCGTGAAGAATCCGCTGAGGAAGCCGCTGCGGTCCGGACCGTGTCCCTCAAGTATCATGTGATGGAATTCGTTTATCTCCATACCGATGAAGCCGAGCCCCAGCAGGAAGGTTATCGTCAGCCAGGCCAGCACCCAGCTCTTGTTCATGCGGTTCATCGCCAGCACGACGAAACCATAGGTCACGCTGCTGAACAGCAGAAACATGGTCTCGCCGAAGGCATAGGGCAGATCGAACAACTCCTTTCCGGTCGGACCGCCCGCATAGCGATGGCTCATCACCGCGAACGCGGTAAACACCGTCGCGAACAATATGCAGTCGGTCATGATATACAGCCAGAAGCCGTATACCGTTCTGGAAATGGACTCTTCGTGTCCGTGATCGTCGTGCGCCACGTGGGCGGAGTCGCCTATAGCGAGTTCGGTCGTCATGATTGCTGTACCTGATGAACGAGAATGACGGGTTTCTGATTGTGTTGCGAGCCATCGCCCGCTTGTCGACTGGCGGCACTCTCCAGTGTCCGATACCGTTCGTCCTCGGTCTTCTGAACCTCGTCGGCACGGACATAGTAGTCGATGTCGTCGTTCATCGAACGGATGACCATCGTGGCGAAGATCGTGAGGGCACTCAGCCCAGCCAGCCACCAGATATGCCAGATCAGCGCGAATCCCAGAACGAACGCTACCATTCCGATAACGAAACCCGCCGGGCTGTTCTTCGGCATGTGAATGTCCTGGTAGTGAGCCGGTCGGTCATAGGCGATGCCTTTTTCCTTCAGGTACATGAATTCATCGATTTCGTGTACCGGGTCGATCTGGGCGAAGTTGTACAACGGCGCGGGCGATGACGTGGACCACTCCAGGGTGCGCCCGTTCTGCCAATAATCGCCGGTCAGGTCACGGTTCTTTTCGCGATCCCGGATACTGACGACGAGCTGGACGATTTGGAAGACGATGCCAAGCAGAACGATCGCCGTGCCGACCAGCGCGAGCTGAAGCCAGGGATGCCAGGCGGGGTTCGTGTAGTAGTCGAGCCGCCGCGGCATGCCGAGGAAGCCGAGTACATAGAGCGGCTCAAAGGCAAGAAAGAACCCTATGGTCCAGGCCCAAAAGGCGCGCCGTCCCCATTTCTCATCCAAGGCGAATCCGAACGCCTTGGGAAACCAATAGGAATAACCGGCAAACATTCCGAACAGGGTGCCGGTGATCAGCACGTTGTGGAAATGAGCGATCAGGAATTCACTGTTGTGGAGCACGTAATCCGCGCCGGGGATCGCCAGCATGACGCCGGTCATGCCACCTATGGGAAATAGCACGAGGAAGGCCATGGTCCACAGCATCGGCGTTTCAAACCGTACCTTTCCCCGGTACATCGTGAAAAGCCAGTTGAAGATCTTCACGCCGGTCGGGATGGAGATCAGCATGGTCGATATGCTGAATACGGAATTGACGACGGAACTGGCGCCCATGGTAAAGAAGTGATGCAGCCACACGCTGAAAGAGAGCACCGTTATCGCCGCCGTCGCCCATACCATGGTGGTATAGCCGAATAGCCGCTTCCCGCAGAGCGTCGCCACGACTTCGGAGAACACGCCGAATGCGGGGAGGATGACGATATAGACCTCGGGATGCCCCCATACCCAGAACAGGTTGGCGTAAAGCATCATGTCTCCACCCATGCCGTTGGTGAAGAAGTGCATATCGAGGTAACGGTCCAGCGTCAGCATCGCCAAGGTGGCGGTCAGTGCGGGAAAGGCCAACATAATCAGGACCGACGTGCACAGCACGGTCCAGGTGAAGATCGGCATCTTCATCAGGGTCATCCCGGCCGGCCTCATGCGCAGTATCGTCACCATGAAGTTGATCCCGGTCAGCAGGGTGCCCACACCGCTAAGCTGTATCGCCCAGTCCCAGTAATCGACGCCTGAACCCGGACTGAACCGGAGTTCGGCCAGAGGGGGATATCCGGTCCATCCGGCGCGGGAAAATTCCCCAACAGCCAGCGAGACCATAATCAGCGCGGCCCCCGAGACCGTCAGCCAAAAGCTCACGGAATTCAGCAGGGGGAAGGCCACATCGCGCGCCCGAATCTGCAACGGAACAACGACGTTCATCAAGCCGACGATGAACGGCATCGCCACAAACAGAATCATGATGGTGCCGTGCGCACTGAAGACCTGCTGGAAATGCTCCGGCGGGAGATAGCCATGGTTGGGGCCGAATGCCAGCGCTTGCTGCGTTCGCATCATGATCGCATCGGCAAACCCGCGCAACAGCATGATGAAGGCGAGAATGATGTACATGATTCCGATCTTTTTGTGATCGACCGAGGTCAACCACTCCCGCCACAAATAGCCCCATTGGCGGTAATAGGTGATCAACCCGATTACGACCAACCCTCCCAGCAGCGAAAAGGCCACGGCGCCCATGATGATCGGCACATGGAACGGAATCGCCGAAAGTGTCAGTTTCCCGAACATCAATGCTTCCTCGTCAATTGTTGGATACTAGGGTGGCCGGATTCAAGTGGCGGAAGATTTGGTGAGTGGTTGACCATGCGTGTACTTGGCTATTACATCCCCAAAGAGGGTGTACGCAGGCGCCATCGAATAGTAGGTAACCGGATTGTTTAGCGTCGGCAGTTCCAGTTTCCCGTATGTTGCGGAATCCAGTCTATTCGGCGATTGGCGCACCTTTGCAATCCACTCTTCGTAGCTACTCGGATTCTCCGCAATCACCTTGAAGTTCATCTTCGCGTAGCCGGTACCGCTAATCTGCGTGTTCTCTCCCAAGAACGTACCGGCACGGCTCGCCATGAGATGTAGCTTGGTGCGCATGCCGGCCATTGCGTAGATTTGAGTTCCAAGCCGCGGAATGAAAAACGAAGTCATGACCGTGTCCGACGTCAGGCGTATATCCAGGGGCCTGCCTACCGGGACCACCAGCTGATTGACCGTCGCGATGTGTTCATCCGGGTAGATGAACAGCCATTTCCAGTTAAGCGCGATAATGTCGACCCGAACCGGCTTTGCCGCAACATCCACCTTTCCGACGGCCAGGTTATTGTACGGGTTGAGTTGATGGGTGGTTTTCCACGACAGAATGGATAAGCCGAGCACGATCAGGATAGGTATCATCCAAACGACCATCTCGATCTTGTTCGAGTGCGCCCATTCGGGCTTGTAGGTTGCGTGCTCATTGGTTGCGCGGTAACGCCAGGCAAACCAAAACGTCATGGCTATTACCGGAACCACCGGAATCAGCATGATCAGGAACGCTATGATGATGAGGTGCAGCTCTACGCGACCGACAGGTCCCGCGGGATCGATCAACGGAAAGTTGGTGAGACTGCAGCCGCCGAGTAAAGCCAACAGGGGCACCAACAGCCATTTAGCCCTTGCATAAATGCGGTCTTTTAGCACAAAGCATCCCCTCTACGTTTGAATCGCCGATCATCTATCGTAGACAAACATACCTCTTTTGAAATCCAAGTGGGAAGGTATGTTTTAGTTTTTTTATCTTTTTGTTTTTTTCTTCATGCTTTTTTTACATTCGGGCATGGCAAATGCGATGAACATTCCATCGGATTCAGGTCGCCATACAAATTCCGTTGTCGTTTCACAACAATCAGAACGTTTCTGCCCGCAGCGCACAGAACGATGGTGTTCCGCCTGCTGTTTCGCGCTGTCGTCGATAAGCGGAGTGCCTGCATCTGACGACGCACCGGTTGCATGTGGTTTCCTTCAATCGAAATCAACACCTATCCACCGAGTCAAACCTCTCCGGCTACTTTCGTTCACTATGTGCAAGGGTATTGATCACGGATTCCCCGCGTGAATTCCATCCGCCATTGAAGACAGCGATTACATGTCCTTTACATATCGCGCGCTGAACAAACATTATCTTTACATAAGCGACGCGTGTTCTCTGTTCACATTTCCGCCCCGCGCATGCCGGTTGGATCGCTGCTGGTCGTGTTCACTTTTGCCTGTCGCTTGTTAATACAATCGTTCCGGTATCGCTGCGCTCTTCGATAATCCATACCTTTCATGCCGGTATTCGCGGATCAACGGTTGGCGAAATGGATTGACTCAGGCAGAGATATTTTGTGGAACGCGCCTCTGATCAACACCATGCATAACGGAGTTGCAAAACATGCTGAACTGCTCAACTATGTGTTGAGTGGACGACGCGCACAAAGCGACCGTTCGCTGGGCACATAACGTGTTTTAGATTATGCGGCACTTCAATCATTGAACCGAGAATGCCGCCTTACCCATGCTGCACAGAGGTTTATTTTGGCGGCGATTTTTTCGATGCTTCACCTGACCGGCTCGCAGAATAAATTGTCATTACTCTACAGTTTTCGTTTCGATTCGCAGGCTCTGCCCGAGGATCTGCAACAGCTATTGTGCATAGCGGAGGAGGGTTGAAATGGGCACGCTCTACCGCCGCCTGACCTACGTTGCCGCCGCCTTGGCGCTGGTGGTGGTGGTCCTCGGCGCCTATGTGCGCTTGTCGGCCGCCGGTCTCGGCTGTCCCGATTGGCCCGAGTGCTACGGTCACCTCACCGTCGGTGCGGCGGAGGCCCACGTCAACCAGATCGACGCCCGCTTCCCCAACCGGCCATTGCAACCGGCCAAGGCGATCAAAGAGATGGTGCATCGCTATGCGGCCGGCACTCTGGGGCTGTTGGTGCTGGCGCTGGTACTGCTCGGCTGGCGCCGCCGCGGCCATGGACTGCCGCTGGTATTGTCGGCGCTGATCATCTTTCAGGCGCTGCTCGGGATGTGGACCGTCACCCTCAAGCTCAAGCCGGTGATCGTCACGGCCCACCTCATCGGCGGCATGAGCACGCTGGCGCTGCTGTGGTGGCTACTGCTCGATGTGCGCCCGGTGCCGGCCGCGGCGTCCATTGCTGCCGCCCGCCGTCTGCGTCCCTTTGCCATCATCGGCTTGCTGCTGCTGGCCGGGCAGATCCTGCTCGGCGGCTGGACCTCGTCCCATTACGCCGGCCTGGTCTGTACCGGCTTTCCCGGCTGCAACGGCCACTGGTGGCCTCACGCCGATTACCTCGCCGGCTTCGGCACCCGGCCCCTCGACGGCGCCGGGCTGGTAGCGATCCAGTGGGTGCACCGGCTCGGCGCCTTGACGGTGTTTCTCTACCTTGGCGCCCTCGCTGTCGGCAGCCGTCGGGTGACGCCGCGCATCGCCCTGGCCGTCGGCCTGTTGCTGTTGCTGCAAGTGGCCATCGGCATCGGCAACGTACTCACCGGTCTGCCGCTGCCGTTGGCCGCCGCCCACAACGCCGGCGCAGCGCTGCTGCTGCTTGCCGTGGTCACCCTCAACCACCGCCTCGCCCATTCAGCGGGCACGACCCCACCGAGAGAGTTTTCATGAACGTACGCACCCTCGCCCCCGCCGCCGTCGTTCCATGGCGCGCCTATCTGCGGTTATGCAAGCCCAAGGTAGTGGCGTTGGTGGTGTTCACCGCCCTGGTCGCCATGCTGCTCGCGGCACCGCCGGGCCACCAACATTGGAGCCTGCTGCTGGCAGCCACCATCGGCATCGCCCTGGCCGGCGCCTCGGCCGCCACCTTCAACCACGTGGCCGATCGCGACATCGATGCGGTGATGGGCCGCACCCGCGGCCGGCCGCTGCCCAGCGGCACGGTGACCGCCGGTGCGGCGACCCTGTTCGCCACGCTGCTGGGCAGCACCGCCCTCGGTTTGCTCTGGTTCGCGGTCAACCCGCTCACTGCCGTGCTGACGCTGTTCACCCTGATCGGCTACGCGGTGATCTACACCCGCTACCTCAAATGGATCGGCCCGCAAAATATCGTTCTCGGCGGCGCCTCCGGCGCGGCGCCGGCGCTGCTGGGCTGGTGCGCCGTCAGCGGCCATTGGCAGTGGCAATCCTTGGCGCTGTTTCTGATCGTCTTCGTCTGGACCCCGCCCCATTTCTGGGCCCTGGCCATCACCCGCCGCGACGAATACGCCGCCGCCCGTGTGCCGATGCTGCCGATCACCCACGGGGTGGCCTACACCAAGCGCAGCATTCTGGGTTACAGCCTGGCGCTGTTGCCGGTAAGCCTGCTGCCCTGCGTCTTCGGGATCAGCGGCGAACTCTATCTGGCGGGGGCGCTGCTGCTGGGGATCGGGTTCGTGGTGCGCGCCTATCGCCTGCTGCACACCGCGAGCGACCAGGCGGCGACGAGGCTGTTCGGCTACTCCATCACCTACCTCACGGCGCTGTTTGCGCTGTTGCTGGTGGACCACTATCTGCTGTTCTGACGAACCGCGAAAAAGATCAAACGATCTGAGACCCCGCGATCAATACAGGCGCAACCGTAATCCGGCCCTGACCGGCCATTCGAGCGTCGGCCCAACGGCAACGCGCCATCCGGCAACACTGTCGGTCGAACCCTTTACAGGGGCGAAGTCAGACCCCGCCCCGCGCCGGCGCTCTTACGGCAACCGGGCAATCAGCTGATGGTGGGCGTTGATTCCAATGTGTCCGCGGACCATGCCGTGGCCCTTGTAGTCGCTGTCAAATACGGTTAAACCCTGCGTCCGCTATACCACTCCATTGCCCGCCGTGCAGCTCACCTCCCGGACCGCCATACGCTTGCGCCGGCCTTGTGATCACCTGTCCGATTTTTTCGCGCCTTACCGCTGTAAGGTTTTGCATTTTGTTGCGACAACGTAGGCAGGAACACACCTATCAGCCAGCGACGGAGGCCGAACATGACAACCCTGCACTGCGGCGATCAAGCCCCCGACTTCACCTTGCCCGACCTGGACGGCAGGCCCGTGCGTCTGGCCGATTACCATGGCCGGAAAGTACTGCTTACTTTCTTTCGCTACGCGACGTGCCCCTTCTGCACGGTGCGCTTTGTGCGCTTGACCCAGGAAACGCGGCGTTACGCCGAACAGGGCATCCAAATCATCGGCGTATTCGAGTCGAGCGCCGATTACATCCGCGAGTACCTTTCGCGCCGCGGCCTGCCGTTTCCGATCATCCCCGATCCGGACGGAACGCTGTATGCGCAATACGGCGTCAGGAAATCGCTGCCGGGTCTGCTGTTCGGCATGTTTCGCATGCCGACGCTTCTGCGCGCCCTGTTCGACCGCGACTACCGTATGGCTGCGCCCGACGGCAGCGTCACCCGCATCCCCGCCGATTTTCTCATCGCATCGGACGGCGTGATTGCCGATGCCTACTACGGCAGCGACATCGGTGACCATATTCCGTTTCAGCGCATCGATCACTTCGTTGAGCTGGCACCGGATAACGGGTCGCTGCCGACGTGAGCCAGGTCCGGAGCCGCCTGTGAAGAGTTCGTCGACGCCACGGCAAACGTCTGCCGCACGGACACGACGGGACGAACATGCATCAACATCGGGGTGCCCCAAGAAGGCCGTCGCCGACTGTAAGGATTACGACGTGTCACACGACCAACGTATACGGTTGCTTGTTTGACCGTATCAACAACGGAGGAGATCGTCATGGGAACTCATATTGGAAAAGGTATATTCGCCGGCTTTATCGCAACGCTGGCATTGTCGGTACTGATGGTATTGAAAGGAATGATGGGCATGATGCCGGACCTGAATGCCATCAAGATGCTCACTACCATGGCACACGGCTTCATCGGTACGCCCGCGGTGCCGCTGGTCGGCTGGTTGTTGCATTTCATGATCGGCAGCCTGGCGTGGGGCATTCTGTTTGCCCTGCTGTTCGAGCATATTCCCGGCACCTCGCCGACCACCAAGGGACTGATGTTCGGCACGGCGGCCTGGCTACTGATGATGGTCATGGTGATGCCGATGGCCGGTGCAGGACTATTTGGCCTCCATTTAGGCATTGGCGCCCCCATTGCGACGCTGATGCTGCACTGGGTTTTCGGCGCCGTGCTAGGGGCAGTGTACGGAAAATCGGCAGCTACCCGCCGCCTGACGGTTACTCATACGCACGCCTAGATATACCGTGCCGCGGGTGGGAAATCGTTCCCACCCGCAAGCGCGATCGACTCGCTTCTCACCAACTGCAGATGGCGTGGATATGGGTATCGTCGGTGAAGCCGCCACGCCCTTCCCTGGCCAACATGAGGAGTACAACGGTGGTCAGCGATACACTCGTCTTGTATTCTGCATTGACGATGCGCGGTCGCCGCGCATCGCTTCAGGACGGGAGACATCGTGTGTCTACGGATAACGCCGATAAATTGGACAGCGGCCTTGATGGGGCCGAACTGGCCGTCCTGCGCGGCGATATGGTGCGCTTCGCCACGCTGCAATTGCGTGACGCGACCGCCGCCGAGGACGCAGTGCAGGAAGCACTGGCCGCGGCCCTCAGCGGACGCGAGCGCTATGCCGGCCGTGCCCAGCTCAAGACCTGGGTATTCGCCATCCTGCGCAACAAGATCATCGATGTGCTGCGCGAACGCATCCGCCACCCCACGCAAAGTTACGACGAGGGCACCGGGGTCGATGACGAACTCGACGCAGCCTTTGACCGTCGCGGCTTCTGGCACAAGGCAGAACGCCCCGTCGATTGGGGCCAACCCGAAATGGAGTTGGAAAACGGCCAATTCTGGCGCGTATTCGAGGCCTGCCTGACCTACCTGCCGGAAAATATTGCACGCGTGTTCATGATGCGCGAGATGCTCGGCTTGAATACGTCGGAGATATGCGCTGAGTTGTCGATCAGCGAAAGCAACTGCTGGGTGATCCTGCACCGGGCACGTATGCGGCTGCGCTCGTGCCTGGAGGAGAACTGGTTCGATGGGGGTAAACCGCTATGATGACCTGTAAACAGGCGACAGGATTGATGTCGCAAGCGCAGGACCGCCCGCTTACGCCTAAAGAGCGCCTCACATTACGCCTGCACCTGATGATGTGCAGCGGCTGCAGCAATTTCAACCGACAGATGGATTTCATACGCAAGGCGTTCCGTCGTCTCGGAGGAGACGGAGAGTAACGAAGGGTGACGCCTTGCACCGAATTGCGCGGAGATCGACATCGGTACCGCGCCGAGATACCGTCGCCACCGCATCCTGCGGGCGATGCAGCAAAGATATCGACAACAGCCGCCCCTTGATGCGTTTTCTCCGGGCGCCCTTTCCCCGCCTATACCTTGAACTGATCCACCAGCGCCTTGAGTTGTCCGGCAACGGCGATCAGCTCTGCGCTGGAGGAAGCGGTGTGGCGAGTATCCTCGGCACTGCGTTCGGTGGCCTGGCTGATGGTCACAACGTTGCGGTTGAGCTCCTCGGCGACGGCACTTTGTTCCTCCGCTGCGCTGGCGATCAAGGTGTTCATGTCGTTGACGCGGGTGACCAGATCGGTAATCGAAGCGAGGGATTCTCCGGCCTTTGCCGCCTGCGTGACGGCTGATTGGGCCGTCTCACGGCTTTGACCCATGACGTGGACCGCATTTTTTGCCGTGGATTGCAGCCGTTCGATCATGCCCTGGATCTCTGCCGTGGACTCGCGGGTTCGCTGCGCGAGGGTGCGCACCTCGTCGGCGACGACGGCAAATCCGCGCCCCTGTTCACCCGCCCGCGCCGCCTCGATGGCGGCATTGAGGGCCAGCAGGTTGGTTTGCTCGGCGATCTTGCCGATCACATCGAGCACCGCGCCAATGGCATCGCTGTCGGTATCCAATTGATGAATGACTTCGGCGGATTTCTCGACCTCCCCGGCAAGCGCGTCGATCGCCGTGACCGCCTGATTCACCACCGCCTTGCCTTCGCTCGCCTCGTGGTCCGCCTTGCTGGTGGCAGCGGCGGCCTCGCTCGCGTTGCGGGCGACTTCATGAGCAGTGGCGCTCATTTCATTGATGGCCGTTGCCACCTGATCGGTTTGGGATTGCTGCTCGGTCACCGCCCGGCTGGCGTCGTCGGCCACCGTCGCCATGCTTTGCGCGGTGGCGGTTACCTTGTCGGTCGCCCTCTTCACGTCGCTGATGGTTCGCTGCAGCTTGCTGACGAAGACATTGAACCAATGGGCCGTTCGACCGAGTTCGTCGTCGCCGTGTTGTTCCAACTGGGCCGTGAGGTCACCTTCGCCCTGGGCGATATCCTCCAGCCTGCGCTGCATCGCTTGCAGGGGCTTCACCACCACCCGGCCCAGCAGGAAGCTGATTCCCACGATGCCCAAAGCGAACAGCGCCACGTATACCATCCCGCCGGACCAGAGATCCCTCTTGGCAGTGGCATCGAGATTCTTGAGGGAGAAGGTGACGCGGATGGCGCCGTTGACGCTGTCCGAAGGGACCTGGTGGCACATCAGACAGTTGACGCCGCGGGTGTCCTTGGTGGCATGAAACGGGGTCAACACGGTGACCAAGCGATCATCTTTACCGTCGCTCACCTGGACAATCTGCTCGCCCTTGAGGGCGCGGCGGTCGAGGTCGTCTGTCGGCTTTTCGCCGGCGAGACCGGGTCCGTATTGGCCGATGACCGGTTGTCCTCGAATCACACGGGCATCCACTATATCGGCTTCGCGCATGATCTTCTTCTGCAGTATGGAGCGCTGCGCCATGGTACCGGTGAGCATCATGGTATTCAGGGCATCGAAGTAGGAGTCGGTGACTCTTTGCGTGTTGCGGATACCGATCTGAAGCATGCTCTCACGGGTGCTTCTATCCACGTACACGGTTGCCGCCACCATCACCAGCGCAAAGATCGCGGCTACCGACAGAATGATCTTGGCCCGCACTGAACTTCGGATATCGAGCATCATGGTTGTCCTTTATGCCACGCCCGGAGCTCTCGCGCGCCCGGATAGGATCGCCGGCGCCAATGCCGACATTGGCCGGTTTGCGAAAATCCTTAACTCCAAATGCTTTCTGATGGGGCAGCGCCTGGGACGGTATCGTCCGGTGGGAGCGCTTAACGGAATCTTTATCTTTATTTGTAGCCTGTAGGCGCGTAACGCATCGCGCCTGCTAATATCCCTATAAGCTTTGTTAGTTTCTCGCGCGCAACAAAGGGATGTCAAGCAGTGCCGTTTGATGGCGAACACCGCAACTCATAATCTGATGTACAGCAATATTCCGCCACCATCACGTGTCCATCGCTTCGCGATTTATGAGCTTCTTTTCTCGGCACCGGTTTCCTGCGCTGCCCTACCGACTCCATTCATGCGCCGTTAATGCATCCTGCAATCACACACCGATGTCTTCGTTCCATAACTCGGGAGAAGCCTTGATAAAGTGCGACATCATGTCGATACAGATTGGGGACTGAAGGACTTCCACGATTACTCCTCGCGATCGAAGCAGCTCTTCTTCTCCCATAAAAGTCGTGTTCTCGCCAATCACCACCCGGGGAATCCCGTAGAGCAGGATCGCGCCGGCACACATCGGACACGGCGATAGCGTCGTGTATAAAGTGCATTCCCGATAAACCGATGCCGGTTGCCGTCCCGCGTTCTCCAGCGCATCCATCTCCCCGTGAAGTATCACGCTGTCCGACTGCACGCGCCGGTTATGCCCACGTCCGATAATCCTGTCATGGTGAGCAAGGATCGCCCCAATCGGGATGCCACCCTCCTTCACTCCCCGTTGCGCCTCCTCAATGGCGGCCGTCATGCAGTTGTGCATCGTGATCATCCTCGCAGTGAATGGCGTATCGGCGTTGTCCTCGGTGCCGCATGAGTGTGGTGCCTGGTTAACGGCGTCTGCACGCCAACCCTTGTCGCGGCTGATGGTTCTAATGAAGCGTAGATGAAGACCGAGGAGAGCGCGCCTCTTCGGTGTTTGACGGTGGGCGTCCGCGGCATTCATGACCAAGGCGACCTTTGCGTAGCCCTACCCCGGCCGCCTCCTTTCCGGCCTTTGCTGACGGTGGCGTCAGCTCAGTTGAACGACCGGTGTCGCGCAGCTTGCTGACGTTGTGGGAGCGTATCGTGTGAATGGCCGCTTAGGACATCAGCAAACGGCGGCGCCTGACCTTAAGCGGTTGGTTGCAATCTGCGGAATGCTACAAGGCGATACCCTGGGCATGCTCGTTGTGCAAAAGTGACATCGATCTATAATAACTCACTGATGAACTGCCTAGAATGCATGTGGTGACAACATGAACAAGGCGATAGCTGTACAGGCCGTCCTGACACGACAATTATTCTCTGCGAACAATAGAGTGCAGGTTGTCAGCATCGTTCTTGCGGTGTTTCTGGCATATATTCAGTTCGAGGTTATCGACTCCAGAGTCGTTCTTACATGGTGTTTTATGGTGGTGCTGATCGCGCTGTTACGAACCGCTCTCGCCATTGCTTACCATCGATCCGATATACACGACCATTCCGCAACGCATTCCTGGCTGACAAGGTTTCGTTTGGGAATCTTTGCGTCAGGCGCAACGTGGGGCTCGGCAAGCATCTGGCTTTTTCCTGCCAATGATCCACCGCATCAGATATTTCTGGCATTCATATTAGCTGGCTTGACGGCCGGCGCCTTGGTTTCCTACGCAGCCGACCTTGTCAGTGCAGGCGCATATATCGTACTGGTAATTCTTCCTCTTACCATTCGCATGTTTATCACAAAAGAGGGTTTGTCTGTAGCAATGAGCATGGGTCTAATGATGTATCTCGGCTTCTTGCTAATGAATTTAAGGGGGATCAACAGGAACGTATCCGAGAATGTCTCCTTGCATCTCGAAGCTGCCGAGCGCGAGAAAGCAGCGAGGACAAGTGAACAACGCTACCGTTTGCTGCTGAATCATTCACCTGTTGGAATTTTGCATTACGACAACAGTCTCATCATTACTTATTGCAATGACCGTTTCGCCGATATGCTGGACATCCCTGCCGAGCGCCTCCATGGATTGGACATGAATACCCTGAAAGATCAATCTCCACTTCCTGCCATAAGAAAGGCTTTGGAAGGTGAATTGGGATACTACGAGGGTGATTATCGTGGAACTCTCAGTGATGTTCACCGATGGGCTGCGGTAACTTGTGCACCGTCACTCGATAGTGAAGGAAAAATAGTGGGTGGCGTAGCGATCGTTCAGGACATCACAGAACGAAAGTTCGCGGAAGAGCATATACACCATCTCGCTTTCTATGATTCGTTGACAAGAATCCCCAATCGCCGCCTATTAAACGACAGACTGGAACAGGCAATTGTTGCCGGCAGACGGACCGCCTGCTATGGCGCACTGATGTTTCTCGATTTGGATAACTTCAAACCGCTCAATGATACACACGGCCACAAAGCGGGGGACTTGCTGCTGATTGAAGCCGCACATCGTATTGGCAGTTGTATCCGGGAAACTGACACGGTGGCCCGTTTCGGCGGAGACGAATTTGTAGTATTGCTGAGTGAGCTTAAAGAGGAGCAATCTGAATCCACCGCAGGCGCCGGCCGAGTTGCCGAAAAAATCCGCGCCTCGATGTCCGAGCCATATCGGCTTGTAATCAGGCAAAACGACGGTTCGGAAATCACCATCGAGCATCAATGCACGTCAAGTATCGGGGTCGTAGTATTTAACCACCAGGCGACTTGTGAAGAAGTCCTCAAGCGAGCCGATATGGCGATGTATGAAGCCAAAGGAGCCGGACGTAATTGTGTCGTATTCAACAAGCGAATCACCATCAATAGCGGCATGGGCAGGAGAGGCGCCGCTATCGATCATCTGGATTGGCACCATTCTTATGCTTGTGGCGAACCCATCATTGATGAAGAGCATCGAAGAATATTTGAGCTCGCAAACCAATTGATTGATTCCGCTCTTACCAGAAATGAGAATCCCGAAAAGTTTGATGTGGATTTAGGAAGACTGCTGGTCTATGTGGTTCAGCATTTTATTAGTGAAGAGGCCATTCTCGCACGACATCACTACGACGATCTGAAATCTCATGCACATGACCACAAGAAGCTGATTGAACATGCACAAAAACTTCGCGATTCGGCATTGACAGGTGACATTACGATTGGCGAACTGGTCAGCTTTCTGGTTGAAGAAGTGGTTGCGCAGCATATGCTCAAGACAGACCACAAATTTTTCCCGCATTTTAGTAAAGAATGATTCGCGTGAAAGACTAAAACCCGGACATCACTTTTCTCATCACTTTGCCACCGTCAGCTATCTGCAACATTGCGGACATGGCGCGCGAAGCATCCCAGCGGCGGCTTCGGCCGATAAGGGGTCGATCAGTGCAGCGCCAGGCAATGGCGGCTTTGAGCACGAAGTAGGGTCCAGCGGAGGCGCCTTCTGATTAGGCCGTTGTCCGGTGAGGTGAGAACTGCCATTTACGGCCGGAATGCGTTGTCGATCGTAATCACGCCCTATCCTATAGTGCGGACTTTATTTGCCTACGACTGGTTTTGCCTGGACCGTAACGCCTATTCGACGGTTACGCTCTTGGCGAGGTTGCGCGGCTGATCGACGTCGGTGCCGCGCAGGACGGCGACGTGATAGGCGAGCAGTTGCAGGGGGATGGTGAAAATAATCGGGGTGACGTGATCGCCGGCGGGGGGGAGGACGGTGACGTGGACCCGCTCGGAGCCGTTGAGGCCGCTGGCATGGTCGGCGAAGACGTAGAGTTCGCCGCCGCGGGCGCGCACCTCTTCCAGATTGGATTTGAGTTTTTCCAGCAGCTCGTCGTTGGGCGCGACGGCGATGACCGGCATCTCTTCGTCCACCAGGGCCAGCGGTCCGTGTTTGAGTTCGCCGGCGGGGTAGGCCTCGGCGTGGATGTAGGAGATCTCCTTGAGCTTGAGGGCGCCCTCCATCGCCACCGGGTACTGCACGCCGCGGCCGAGGAACAGGGCGTGCTGTTTGGTGGTGAAGCGTTCGGCCAGTTGCAGGATCGCCGGGTCGAGGGCGAGCACCGCTTCCACCTGGCGCGGCAGGGCGGCGAGCTGGTCGACGATGGCGGCTTCGCCTTCGGCGCTCAGTTTGTGGCGGCGGCCGAGGGCCACGACGATGAGCAGCAGCGCAACCAACTGGGTGGTAAAGGCCTTGGTGGAGGCGACGCCGATCTCCGGACCGGCGCGGGTCATCAGCGTCAGGTCGGCCTCGCGCACCAATGAGCTTTCGGGGACGTTGCAGATCGCCAGGGTGGGAAAGGCGACCAGGGCGTTTTTGTCCGCCAAATGGGTTCGCTCGGCCTTGATCTTGCGCAGGGCGGCGAGGGTGTCCGCGGTCTCGCCGGACTGGGAGATGAAGACGTATAGCGCGTCGCGCTCCAGCACCGGATGACGATAGCGGAATTCGCTCGCCACCTCGACCCGGCACGGGACGCCGGCCAAGCCCTCGAACCAGTTGCGGGCGACCAGGCCGGCGTGGAAGCTGGTGCCGCAGGCGACGATCTGTACCGAGCGCACCCGATCCAATACGGCCGCGGCCATGGGACCGAAGGCCGCTTCCAGTACGTGGTGATCGGCGATGCGCCCTTCCAGGGTCTCGGCGATGGCCTGGGGCTGTTCGTGGATCTCTTTGAGCATGTAGTGGCGATACTCGCCGCGCTCGACCGCATCGAGACTCAGCTCGCTCTCCTTGACCGGGCGTTCCACCGGCCGGCCGGCGGCGTCGTAGACGGTGACCGACTCGCGGGTGATGTCGGCGATGTCGCCCTCTTCCAGGAACAGGAAGCGGCGCGTCACCGGCAGCAGGGCGGCGACGTCGGAGGCGATGAAGTTTTCGCCGATGCCGATGCCGACCACCAGCGGGCTGCCGCGACGGGCGGCGATCATCCGGCCGGGCTCGGCGCTGCTGATCACGCCCAGGGCGTAGGCGCCGTGCAGTTCGGCGACGGTGGCCTGCACCGCGGCGAGCAGGTCACGGCCGGCGTCGGTGTGGGCGTGGATGCGGTGCGCCATCACCTCGGTATCGGTTTCCGAGCTGAACTCGTAGCCTTGCTCCCGCTGCTGCGCGCGCAGCGCTTCGTAGTTCTCGATGATGCCGTTGTGGACGATGGCGATGATGTCGCGGGAGAGGTGCGGATGGGCGTTGCGCTCGCTCGGCACGCCGTGGGTGGCCCAGCGGGTGTGGGCTATGCCGGTGGTGCCGCGCAGGGGGTTCTGGCCCATCGCCTCGGCGAGGGCGGCCACCTTGCCCAGGGCGCGCACCCGCTGCATCCGGTCGTTGTCGTCCAGCACGGCGATGCCGGCCGAGTCGTAGCCGCGGTATTCCAGGCGGCGCAGCCCCTCGATCAGGATGGCCACGACATCGCGCTCTGCTACACCACCGACGATTCCGCACATAGGTTAAATCCAGTTGCAAGTTTCAAGTTGCAAGTGACAAGTAATAGAAAGGCTTCGCTTGGTACTTGCCACTTGTCACTTGTCGCTGCGTTTCTTCACCGGCCGTTTCCAGCCGCTGATCGTTGTCTGCTTGCTGCGGCTGAAGGTCAGCTCGTCGGCAGGCACCTCTTTGGTGATGGTCGAGCCGGCACCGATGGTGGCATTGTCGTTGACCGTGACCGGGGCCACCAGCTGGGTATCGGAGCCGACGAAGACATTGTCGCCGATCACCGTGCGATGTTTGTTGGCGCCGTCGTAGTTGCAGGTGATGGTCCCGGCGCCGATGTTCACCCTGGCGCCCATGGTGGTGTCGCCGATGTAGCTCAGGTGATTGATCTTGGAGCCGGCGCCGATGGCGCTCTTCTTCACCTCGACGAAGTTGCCGACGTGGACACCGTCGGCCAGCCGCGTTTCGGGACGGATGCGGGCGAACGGTCCGATGTGGGCACCGGCACCGATCTCCGCGTCCTCGATGACGCTCATGGCCTTGACCTCGGTACCGGCGCCGATCACCGCATTCTTCAGCACGCAGTTGGGGCCGATCGTGACGCCGTCGCCCAGCACCACCTCACCCTCCAGCACCACGCCGACGTCGATGACGACATCGTGGCCGGCACGGAGCGTACCGCGCAGATCGAAACGTCCCGGATCGCGCAGCGTCACCCCCGCCAGCATCAACGCCTGCGCCTGACGCCGCTGCAACGCACGCTCCAACGCGGCGAGCTGGACGCGGTCGTTGACGCCGCTCACCTCCTCCTCGCTCGCCGCGGCGACGCTGTGAACCGCGACGCCGTCGGCCACCGCCATGGCGACGATGTCGGTGAGATAAAACTCGCCCTGGGCATTGTCGTTATCGAGCCGCGTCAACCAGGCGCGCAGGCGCGCGGCGGAGACCGCCAGCAGCCCGGTATTGCCTTCGCGAATCGTGCGCTGCTGCTCGTCGGCGTCCTTCTGTTCGACGATGCGGGTGATGCGGCCGTCGGTATCACGCACGATACGGCCGTAACCGGTGGGGTCGGCCAGTTCGACGGTGATGAGTGCCAGACCGTCGGCCGCGGCGGCAGTCAATTGCCGCAGCGTCTCGGCACGGATCAGGGGCACGTCGCCGTACAGCACCAGCACGGTGCCGTCGTCGGCGATCTCCGGCAGCGCCTGCTCCACCGCATGGCCGGTGCCGAGCTGCCGCTCCTGCAACACCCAGACGACGTCCAGATCGGCCAATCGCTCCCGCACCTGTTCGGCGCCATGGCCGTACACCACATGGATGTTTCGCGGCGCCAGTTCGCGGGCAACGTCATAGACGCGGCGCAACATCGGCCGACCGCCGATCTCGTGCAACACCTTGGGCAGCGTCGACTTCATGCGCGTGCCCTGGCCGGCGGCGAGGATGATGACTTCGAGTGTGTGACTCATCGTAAATAAACCGGACTCACCGCAGAGACGCCGAGTACGCAGAGACAGGCCCATGTAACGGATGATCGCCAACCGCCGCGAACCAGCGCATCTCGCACTGCAGATTCATTTCCTCTGCGCCCTCTGCGTCTCTGCGGTGCAATTTTGTCTGTTTGCAAAATTCTAATGTCCGCCCGAGACCTGCTGCGCTTCGCCCGCCGCCTGCTCCATCGGCGTGGCATCGCGTATCGCCGCAACCTCTACGGCGAAGACGACGGTCTTGCCTGCAAACGGATGGTTGCCGTCCAGGGTCACGGTGCCGGCGTCGATATGGGTTACCACCATGTTGATGGTCTCGCCCGCCTCGTTGTAGAACTCCGCCTGGGCACCCTTTTGGCGAAATTCCGGCGGCACGTTTTCGGCGACATCGGTGAAGGTCTTGCTCGGGTCGTGCGGGCCGAAACCCTCTTCCGGGGTCAGTGTCACTTCCACGCGATCGCCAACGCTCTTGCCTTCCAGCGCCGCCTCGATCTTTTCGAATAGCCCGACGCGGCCACCGTGCAGGTAGTCGACCGGGATATCGACCACCTCCATCAGATTGTCATCCTGGCTGTCGCGGACGCTGTAGGTGATGGAGACGACCTTGTTGCGTCCGACCCGCTGTTCTGCCATTACCCTGCTCTCCAAATGCAAAAAGGGCAGTGTAACACTGCCCTTTTTGGTTCTCACGCCTTCCATTACGTTCAGACCCTGGCCTTCTCCCGCAGACGCCGGATGGTTTGCAGCTGGGCGATGGCCTGGGCCAGTTCCGCCTGGGCTTCGGCATACTCGAGCTCGCTGGTGCGGTCCTGCATCGCCCGCTCGGCCCGCTCCTTCGCCTGCTGGGCGGCGGCCTCGTCCACGTCCTTGGCGCGCAGGGCGGTGTCGGCCAGCACGGTAATGGTGTGCGGCTGAACCTCCAGGATACCGCCGGAGACGTAGA
Source organism: uncultured Thiohalomonas sp. (assembly GCA_964421235.1). Taxonomy (GTDB): domain Bacteria; phylum Pseudomonadota; class Gammaproteobacteria; order Thiohalomonadales; family Thiohalomonadaceae; genus Sulfurivermis. The sequence continues at coordinate 49,174 of CAYQWR010000001.1, forward strand.
AGTACTCCTCTTCGCCGCCCTGTTTGACAACGCGGATCTGGCCGGGCCGCAGCATGGTCAGGTAAGGGCAGTGGCGCGGAAACACGCCTACTTCGCCCTCCAGCGCCGGAGCGAACACCTGCTCCACCGTACCGGCGAAGATGGAGGCCTCGGCGCTCACTACGTCTACGTGCATGGTCATTGCCATTGCTCTACCCCCGTATCACGCCGTTTAGACGCTCTTGCCCCGCTCGACGGCCTCGTCGATGGTGCCGACCATGTAGAAGGCCTGTTCCGGCAGGTGGTCGAACTCGCCTTCGACGATGCCCTTGAAGCCGCGGATGGTCTCTTTCAGCGACACGTACTTGCCGGGCGCGCCGGTGAAGACCTCGGCGACGAAGAACGGCTGCGACAGGAAGCGCTGGATCTTGCGGGCGCGGGAGACGGCCAGCTTGTCCTCTTCGGACAGCTCGTCCATGCCCAGGATGGCGATGATGTCGCGCAGCTCCTTGTAGCGCTGCAGGTTCGACTGTACCGCGCGGGCCACGCCGTAATGCTCCTGGCCCACCACCAGCGGATCGAGCTGGCGCGAGGTGGAGTCGAGCGGGTCCACGGCCGGGTAGATACCCAGCTCGGCCACCTGACGGGACAACACCAGGGTCGCGTCCAGATGGGCGAAGGTGGTCGCCGGGGACGGGTCGGTGAGGTCGTCCGCCGGGACGTAAACGGCCTGGAACGAGGTGATGGAACCGGTCTTGGTGGAGGTGATGCGCTCCTGCAACGCGCCCATCTCGGAGGCCAGGGTCGGCTGGTAGCCCACCGCGGAGGGCATACGGCCCAGCAGCGCGGAGACCTCGGTACCGGCCAGGGTGTAACGGTAGATGTTGTCGATGAACAACAGCACGTCACGGCCCTCGTCGCGGAAGTACTCGGCCATGGTCAGGCCGGTCAGCGCCACGCGCAGACGGTTGCCGGGCGGCTCGTTCATCTGGCCGTAGACCAGGGCCACCTTGTCCAGAACGCCGCCTTCCTTCATCTCGTGGTAGAAGTCGTTACCTTCGCGGGTACGCTCGCCGACGCCGGCGAACACGGAGAAGCCGGAGTGCTCCACGGCGATGTTGCGGATCAGCTCCATCAGGGTGACGGTCTTGCCCACGCCGGCGCCGCCGAACAGGCCGACCTTGCCGCCCTTGGCGATGGGCATGACCAGGTCGATAACCTTGATGCCGGTTTCCAGGATCTCCACCGCGGGGGCCTGATCGGCGTAGGCCGGGGCCTTGCGATGGATCGGCATCCTGGTCTCGGCGTCCACCGGACCGGCCTCGTCGACCGGATTGCCCAGCACATCCATGATGCGGCCCAGGGTCGCCTTGCCCACCGGCACGGAGATGGCGGCGCCGGTGTCGCCGACACCCATGCCGCGCTGCAGGCCGTCGGTGGTACCCATGGCGATGGCGCGAACCACACCGTCGCCCAGCTGCTGCTGGACTTCCAGGGTGGTGCCCACGTCATCGATGATCAGGGCGTTGAACACCTTCGGCATCGCGTCACGCGGGAACTCCACGTCGACGACGGCGCCGATGATTTGTACGATCTTTCCAGAACTCATGTTCGGTTCCTCTTCAATTTAAATCCGTTCCCGCGCTATACCGCGGCGGCGCCGGCCACGATCTCGGACAGCTCCTGCGTGATCGCCGTTTGGCGCGCCTTGTTGTAGGCCAATTGCAGTTCGCCGATGAGATTGCCCGCATTATCGGAGGCGGCCTTCATCGCCACCATGCGCGCCGCCTGTTCGCAGGCGATGTTTTCGATTACGCCCTGGTAAACCAGCGACTCGACGTAGCGGTTCAGCAGCTGATCCAGCACCGCGCCCGCTTCCGGTTCGTACAGGTAGTCCCAGTGATGCGCCAACGCCTCGTCGTCCTCGCCCGCCGGCGTCGGCAGCAGCTGCTCGACACGCGGCTTTTGCGTCATGGTGGAGACAAACTCGTTGAACACCAGGTAGACGCGATCGACCTCGCCGTTGCTGTAGGCATCCATCATCACCTTGGCCGCGCCGACGATCTCCATCAGCTTCGGCGCATCGCCCAGCTGGGTGGCCTGCGCCAGGATGCGGCCCTTGAGGCGGCTGAAAAAGCCCGCGCCCTTCTGGCCGATCACGCACAGATCCACCTCGACGTTCTTCGCGTCCCACTCTTTGATCAAGTGGAGCGACGACTTGAACGCATTGATGTTCAAACCGCCGCACAGGCCGCGATCGGAGGAGACCACGATCATGCCGATACGCTTGACCTCGCGCTCCGTCATGAACGGATGCTTGTACTCGGAGTGGGCGTGCGCCAGGTGATGAATCACCGCCCGCATCTTCTGCGCATAGGGACGGGTCGCGGTCATGCGATCCTGCGCCTTGCGCATCTTGCTGGCAGCCACCATCTCCATGGCGCGGGTGATCTTCTGCGTGCTCTGCACGCTTTTGATCTTGCTGCGTATCTCTTTACCGCTGGCCATCGATCAACCCTCGCTTACCAGGTGTTGTTCGCCTTGAAGTTCTCAACGGCGTCGCGCAGCGCATCTTCGATCTCGGCGTTGTACTCGCCGCTCTCGTTGATCTTCGCCATCAGCTCGCCGTGCTCCGCCTTCATGTAGCTCTGCAGGGCGGCTTCGAAGTCGACCACCTTGTGCACGCCGACATCGTCCAGGAAACCCTGGTTGGCGGCGAACAGCGACACGGCCATCTGCGCCACGTTCATCGGCGAGTACTGGAACTGCTTCATCAGCTCGGTGACGCGCTGACCGCGATCGATCTGCTTGCGGGTGGCCTCGTCCAGGTCGGAGGCGAACTGCGCGAAGGCAGCCAGCTCACGGTACTGGGCCAGGGCCAGACGGATACCGCCGCCCAGCTTCTTGATGATCTTGGTCTGCGCCGCACCACCGACACGCGACACCGACAGACCGGCGTTGATGGCGGGACGGATGCCGGCGTTGAACAGGTCGGACTCCAGGAAGATCTGACCGTCGGTGATGGAGATGACGTTGGTCGGAACGAAGGCGGAGACGTCGCCCGCCTGGGTCTCGATGATCGGCAGCGCGGTGAGCG
>CAYQWR010000002.1:0-47314 GCA_964421235.1 uncultured Thiohalomonas sp.
CAAGACCCGCATCATCGCCGAGACCGGCGCCGGCCAGCACGGCGTGGCCACCGCCACGGTGGCGGCGCGGCTGGGGTTGAAGTGCGTGGTCTACATGGGCGCGGTCGATGTCGAGCGGCAGAAGATCAACGTCTTCCGCATGCGCCTGCTGGGCGCCGAGGTGGTGCCGGTCCACTCCGGCTCCAAGACCCTGAAGGACGCGCTCAACGAGGCGATGCGCGACTGGGTCACCAACATCGACGACACCTTCTACATCATCGGCACCGTGGCCGGCCCCCATCCCTATCCGGCGATGGTGCGCAACTTCCAGTCGATCATCGGCCGCGAGGCGCGCGAGCAGTGCCTGGAACAGGAGGGACGGCTGCCCGATGCGCTGGTGGCCTGCGTCGGCGGCGGTTCCAACGCCATGGGGCTGTTCTATCCGTTCCTGGCCGACGAGGCGGTGGCCATGTACGGCGTCGAGGCGGGGGGCGAGGGGATCGCCAGCGGCCGCCACGCGGCCCGTTTCGCCACCGGCCGCCCCGGCGTGCTGCACGGCAACCGCACCTACCTGATGGAGGACGAGGACGGCCAGATCATCGAGTCGCACTCGGTCTCCGCCGGCCTCGACTATCCCGGTGTCGGCCCGGAACACGTCTGGCTCAAGGAGAGCGGACGGGCCACCTATGTCTACGCCACCGACGACGAGGCGCTGGCCGCCTTCCACGACCTGACCCGCACCGAGGGCATCATGCCGGCGCTGGAGTCGAGCCACGCCCTGGCCTACGCCACCAAGCTGGCGCCGACCATGAACCCGGACCGGATCATCATCGTCAACCTGTCGGGACGCGGCGACAAGGACATCCACACCGTCGCCGCGCTGGAGGGGATCACGGTATGAATGAATTGGCAAAAAGAAAAGAGCTATTCACCGCAAAGGCGCAAAGGACGCCAAGAAAGGACTATTGCACCGCAGAGACGCCGAGGACGCCGAGGGATGCAATGCCCATTAACACTGGGGCACCTATGTTTTCTCCGCGTCCTCTGCGTCTCGGCGGTGAATTGGTTTGGCCTTTGCGTTCTTTGCGCCTTTGCGGTGGATTGGTTTGTTTATCGCGTCTTTGCGGTGAAAGTGTTGCGGCCGGTTGCCGGGGAGTGGCGCGATGAGCCGGCTCGCACAACGTTTTGCCGATTTGAAGGCGGCCGGGCGCAAGGCGCTGATCCCGTTCGTCACCGCCGGCGATCCCAATCCTGAACTGACGGTGCCGCTGATGCACGCCCTGGTGGCCAGCGGCGCGGACGTAATCGAACTGGGTGTCCCCTTTTCCGACCCGATGGCCGACGGCCCGGTGATCCAGCGCGCCAGCGAGCGTGCCCTGGCGCACCACGTCAGTCTGCGCGGGGTGCTCGATATGGTGCGTACCTTCCGGCAGCAGGATCCCGATACGCCGGTGGTGCTGATGGGCTACCTCAACCCGGTGGAGGTGATGGGCTACGCCGCCTTTGCCGAACAGGCGACGCGGGCCGGCGTCGACGGTGTGCTCACCGTCGACCTGCCGCCGGAAGAGGCGGAACCGTTCCTGGCGGCCCTGCGCCCCCATGGTCTCGACCCCATCTTCCTGCTGGCGCCGACCACGGCGGAGGGCCGTATCGGCACCATCTGCCAGGCGGCCAGCGGGTTCGTCTACTACGTCGCGGTCAAGGGCGTCACCGGCGCCGCAACGCTGGATGTGGAGGCGGTGAGCAGCCAGGTGGCACGGATCCGCCGCCACACCGAGCTGCCGGTGGGTGTCGGCTTCGGCATCAAGGACGGACCGTCGGCCGCTGCCGTGTCCCAGGTGGCCGATGCGATCATCGTCGGCAGCGCCCTGGTGCGCCGGATTGAGGAACTGCAGGACGATCCTGATACACTATTGGCCCAGATTTCCGGTTTTGTCGGCGAATTGCGCCGCGCCATCGACGGCGCCCGCTAGCCGCTCACGACAGCCGCCGAAGGACTAGAATCATGAGTTGGTTACAAAAATTTCTGCCCTCGACCATCCGCACCGAAGGTGGCGCCAGTAAACGTTCGGTGCCGGAAGGTCTATGGGCCAAATGCCCCGACTGCAGTGCGGTGCTGTACCGGGCGGAACTGGAGCGTAACCTGGAAGTGTGTCCCAAGTGCGACCATCACATGCGCATCGGCGCGCGGCGCCGGCTGGATGCCTTTCTCGACGACGAGCCGCGGGTCGAGATCGCCTCCAATCTGCAACCGGTGGACATTCTCAAATTTCGCGACAGCAAGCGTTACAAGGATCGCCTGACACAGGCCCAGAAGAACACCTCCGAGAATGACGCGCTGGTGGTCGTCATGGGACAGGTGAAAGGGGTGCCCCTGGTCGCGGCGGCCTTCGAGTTCTCCTTCATGGGCGGCTCCATGGGCTCGGTGGTGGGCGAGAAATTCGTGCGCGCGGTCAATACCGCGATTGAACACAAGGTGCCGATGATCTGCTTCGCCGCTTCGGGCGGCGCGCGCATGCAGGAGGCGCTGTTTTCGCTGATGCAGATGGCCAAGACCTCGGCGGCGCTGACCAAGCTGTCCGACCGCGGCCTGCCGTTCATCTCGGTGCTGACCGACCCGACCATGGGCGGCGTCTCCGCCAGCTTCGCCATGCTGGGCGACGTCCATGTGGCCGAGCCCAAGGCGCTGATCGGCTTCGCCGGTCCGCGCGTCATCGAACAGACGGTGCGCGAAACCCTCCCCGAGGGCTTCCAGCGCAGTGAATTTCTGCTGGAGAAAGGCGCCATCGACCTGATTATCGATCGCCGCGATATGCGTGATCGCATCGCCAGCCTGTTGGCCATACTGACCCAGCGTCCCGCGCCGTAGGGGGAGTAGCAAGTGACAAGTTTCAAGTTGCAAGAAACACTCGTGCCTTGGCACTTGTAACTTGCCACTTGTAGCTTCTCCCATTCATGCGTTTCTCGACCCTTGAGCAGTGGCTCGCCTGGCAGGAGACGCTCCATCCCTCCGAGATCGAACTCGGCCTGGATCGGGTGGCCGCCGTAGCCGAGCGGCTCGGTGTGTTGCCGCCGGCGCCCGTCGTCATTACGGTCGGCGGCACCAACGGCAAGGGGTCGACCGTGGCGCTGCTGGAGGCCATCCTGCTCGCTGCCGGCTATCGCGTCGGTGCCTACACCTCTCCCCATTTACTGCGTTACAACGAGCGCATTCGCCTCGACGGCATTGCGGTCGACGACGCGGCGCTGTGCGACGCGTTCGCGCGCGTGGATCAGGCGCGCGGCGCTACCAGCCTGACCTATTTCGAATTCGCGACCCTGGCGGCACTGGATATTTTTCGCCGGCGCGGGGTCGAAGTCGTGGTGCTGGAGGTGGGGATGGGCGGGCGTCTCGACGCGGTCAACATCTGTGATCCGGATGTCGCCATCGTCACGACGGTCGATCTGGACCATGCTCAGTGGTTGGGCGACGACCGCGAGGCGATCGGTTTCGAGAAGGCCGGAATTTTCCGGGCCGGGCGACCCGCTCTGTTCGGCAGTGCCGATCCTCCCGCCAGCGTGCTGGCGCATGCCGCCGCCATCGGTGCACGGCTATACCTGTTCGGGCGGGATTTCGGCTACGTGCAGGAAGGCGATCACTGGCGCTGGTGGTGTGGGCAGCGGCAACGCCGAGCCTTGCCCTTGCCGGCCCTGCGTGGCTGTTCGCAGTTGCAGAATGCCTCCGCTGTGCTCGCCGCACTGGAGCGGGTGGCGGAGCGATTGCCGGTGACGCAGGCGCAGATCCGCGCGGGTCTGCTGGAGGTGCGGCTTGCGGGCAGGTTCCAGATAGTGCCGGGGGCGGTGACGTGGATCATGGACGTGGCCCACAATCCCGAAGCGGCACGGGAGCTGGCGGCCAATCTTGCCGCCATGCCTGTTGCGGGGCGGACGCTGGCGGTGGTGGGCATGTTGGCGGACAAGGATATCGACAGCGTGATCATGGCGGTGTGCGGGCGTATCGACCGCTGGTACCCGGCGGATCTGGCGGTGGCGCGCGGCGCTCCGGCGGCGCGGCTGGTGACGGCGTTGGCCGCTGCGGACGTCGCGGCCAGCGCCGTCATGCCGTTCGAATCGGTGGCGATGGCGCTGGCGGCCGCGCAACAGGATGCGGTCGACGGCGACCGCATTGTGATTTTCGGCTCGTTCCATACGGTGGCTGCGGCCTTGCAGCGACCCGTATAATGGAGCGGCAAAGGCGGAGCCAGCCGTCGGGAGGTTAATTGAGTGAATGAGCATCTGAAACAGCGCCTGGTGGGCGCCGTGGTACTGGTAGCCTTGGCCGTGATTTTCGTGCCGATGTTATTGCAGGGCAACAAGCGTTCCGGCATCCCGATGTTCGGCAGCAACGTACCCGCCAGGCCCGAAGTGAAGGCGGGTGAGATCGATATTCCGCTACAGGTACCCACCCCAGCCCCCGCGGCGTCGGCCACCGTGGTCGAGCAACCGGTGAAACCGGCGCCGACAGCCCGGCCGGCGGCCAAGCCGGCTGCCGTCCCGGCAACGCCGGTGGCGCAGGCGCAGCGGCTGAAACCGGCGGTCCCGGCGCCGATGGCGCCGCCAGCTGAGGCGTGGGCGGTGCAGGTGGGCAGTTTCGGCGAGGCCCACAATGCCTTGAAGCTGCGCGACACGCTGCGGGCCAAGGGGTATCCGGCCTATGTGGAGCAGGTGAAGGCCTCGCGCGGTGCCTCATACCGCGTGCGGGTCGGTCCGATGTTGGCGCGCGGCGAGGCGGTGGCGCTTCAGGGCAAGCTGGAGGCCAAACTGCACATGCGCGGGTTGGTGGTACATCAGCCGTGACGCAAGGTTTCCTTTTGCTGCGGGCTCCGCTCTGTTAGAATTCCGCGCTTTCCGAGGCCACGTGCTAACGCAGCGACGCCCCTGGGCGAACCGATGAACTGGGTTGATTTTTTTATTCTTGGGATACTCGGTATCTCCGTGCTGATCAGCCTGTGGCGCGGGTTCACGCACGAGGCGCTGTCTCTGACCGGCTGGGTGCTGGCGGTCTGGATTGCACTCACCTTCGCGCACCAACTCGGTGTGATGCTGCGCTCGCATATCGAAACACCGTCGTTGCGGCTGATTGTCGCTTTCGCCATTCTGTTCTTTCTTACGCTGATGATCGCCGGTTTGATTACCTCTTTGGCGGTCCAGTTGATCAAGAAAACCGGTTTGACCGGTACTGATCGCGTGATTGGCATCATTTTTGGTTTGGCGCGCGGTGGCGTCATCGTTACCGTGTTGGTGCTGCTGGCCGGCTTGACCGCCATGCCGCATGACCCGTGGTGGCATCACTCTGCGCTGCTGCCCTATTTTGAGCATTCGGCGGTTTGGGTGCGCGGCTGGCTGCCGTCCGATATCGCCAAGAGTATCCATTACTAGCGGTCGGGTTGCGGCGCCGCAAACGAAAGACAGAGGGGCATTGCGATGTGCGGGATTATCGGCATGGTAGGCAGAAGCTCGGTCAACCAGGCGATCTACGACGGTCTGACGGTACTGCAACATCGTGGACAGGACGCCGCGGGAATGATGACCTGCGACACCGGCAGGCTGTTTCTGCGCAAGGACAACGGCTTGGTGCGCGATGTATTCCAGCCGCGGCACATGATCAAGCTGCGCGGCAATATGGGGATCGGCCACGTCCGCTACCCGACTGCCGGCTGTTCCTCCTCGGCGGAGGCCCAGCCGTTTTACGTCAACTCTCCGTTCGGTATCGCCCTGGCCCATAACGGCAATCTGACCAATGCCGACACGCTGAAGGACGAGGTATTCCACGACGACCTGCGTCACGTCAATACCGGCTCCGATTCGGAGATCCTGCTCAATGTGTTCGCCCACGAGTTGCAGCGCCAGGGCAAACTGCGCATTGAACCGGATGATATCTTCGACGCCGTGGCGCGCGTGCATCATCGGGTCAAGGGCGGCTATGCCGCGGTGGCCATGATCATCGGTTACGGGGTAGTCGGTTTTCGCGATCCGTTCGGCATTCGACCGCTGTTCATCGGCAAGCGCACCACCTGCGACGGCGATGAGTTCGTACTCGCTTCGGAGAGCGTGGCGGTCGACACGCTGGGATTCGAACGCGTGCGTGACGTGGAGCCGGGCGAGGCGGTGTTCATCGGCGAGGACGGCAGTTTTCATGCGCGCCAGTGCGCGGCCAATCCGATGCACTCACCCTGTATCTTCGAATATGTCTACTTTGCCCGTCCCGACTCGATCATCGACGGGATCTCGGTATACAAGGCGCGCTTGCGCATGGGCGAGCGGCTGGCGCAGAAGATCCTGCGGGAGTTTCCGCAACACGACATCGATGTGGTGATCCCCATCCCCGATACCAGCCGCACTTCGGCGTTGCAGCTCGCCAATAACCTGAACGTGCTCTACCGCGAGGGGTTCATCAAGAATCGCTACATCGGCCGTACCTTCATCATGCCGGGACAGAAGCAGCGCAAGAAGTCGGTGCGCCAGAAGCTCAACGCCATCGGCCTGGAGTTCAAAGGCAAGAACGTGTTGCTGGTGGACGACTCCATTGTGCGCGGCACCACCTCCAGGGAGATCATCCAAATGGCGCGTGACGCCGGCGCCAACAAGGTCTATTTCGCCTCGGCGGCGCCGCCGGTGCGCTTTCCCAATGTCTATGGCATCGACATGCCGACCTCGGCGGAGTTGATCGGCTACGGTCGCAACGACAAGGAGATTGCCGAGGTGATCGGAGCCGACTGGCTGATCTATCAGGATCTGGACGATCTGATTGCCGCAGTGCTGCACCGCAAGAACAAGGCAGTGCAGCAGTTCGATGCCTCGGTGTTCGACGGCAAGTACGTTACCGGCGACGTGACGCCGGAGTATCTCGCTGCACTGCAGCGGATGCGCAGCGACAACGCCAAGGAACAGCGTGATTTGGAAGAGAGCGCCATCATCGAGATGCACAACAACGCGTGATTGCCGATTGACATGCCGCAGATAATTGCCTAGTCTCCATTTCCATAGCGCCGATTTGAACTCAGCTTGCGGGCGCTTTAAAAATACGGCTAAAGCGAGGGAAAAAACCCGCTTTGGCCCTGGCTGTGCGGGTTTTTTTGTGTCCGTTGCGGGCACTGCGAGGTAAGACAACAATGGATATTCACGAGTGGGACGCATGGGCGTTCGAAACGCAGGCGGTACGGGCCGGACAGCTGCGCAGCAGCGAAGGTGAGCAGAGCGAGCCGATCTATCCGACCTCCAGTTTTCGCTTCAACAGCGCGGCGCAGGCTGCCGCCCGCTTCAGCGGCAATGAACCGGGGAATATCTATTCCCGCTTCACCAATCCGACGGTGCGCACCTTCGAACAGCGGCTGGCGGCGCTGGAGGGGGGCGAACGCTGCGTCGCCACCAGTTCCGGCATGGCGGCGATCCTCTCCACCTGCGTCGGGCTGCTGAAAGGCGGCGATCATATCGTCTCGTCCCGTTCCATCTTCGGCTCCACCGTGGTGCTGTTCGACAATTACATGGCCAAGTTCGGCGTGAGCACCAGCTATGTGCCGCTGACCGATCTCGACGCCTGGCGGGCGGCGATCCGCCCCAACACGCGCCTGTTGTTCGTGGAGACGCCCTCCAATCCCCTTACCGAAGTGGCCGACATCGGGGCGCTGGCGGAACTGGCCCACGCCCACGGTTGCCTGCTGGCCGTCGACAACTGTTTTTGTACGCCGGCGTTGCAGCAGCCGCTCAAGCTGGGGGCGGACATTGCGATCCACTCGGCCACCAAGTACATCGACGGCCAGGGACGCTGTATCGGCGGTGCCGTGGTAGGCAAGGAGGATGTGGTGGGTAAGGATGTCTACGGCTTCCTGCGTACCGCAGGGCCGACCATGAGTCCGTTCAATGCCTGGGTGTTTCTGAAGGGATTGGAAACGCTCAAGCTGCGCATGCGCGCCCACAGCGACAGTGCGCTCTCCCTGGCACGCTGGCTGGAACAGCAGCCGCAGGTGGCGCGCGTTTACTATCCCGGCCTGGAGTCGCACCCGCAGCATGCGCTGGCGGCGCGGCAGCAAAAAGGCTTCGGCGGCATTGTCAGTTTCGAGCTGAAGGGCGGGCGCGAGCAGGCGTGGCGCCTGGTCGACGCGACGCAGGTGATCTCCATCACCGCCAATCTGGGCGATGCCAAGAGCACCATCACTCATCCGGCCACCACCACCCACGGTCGCCTGTCGGCGGAACAGAAGGCGGAGGCGGGGATCGGCGAGGGGCTGATCCGCATTTCGGTCGGACTGGAGGACGTGGACGATCTCAAAGCGGATCTGGCGCGCGGCCTGGGCTGAACGCAAACGCTTTGACCGCCGGCCACAGCTGGGCCTATGCTTCTGCAACGCAGGACGGCGCGGCCGGAAGGAGGGGATCGGTGCATCATGTTTCCCATGTGGCGGAGATCGTCACCGGGGTGGCGGGGTTGCTGCTGGTGGCCGCGGCAATCCTGGCGGCGACCAAGCGCTTTCGCGTTCCGTTTACCGTGGTGTTGGTGCTGGTCGGCATTGCTCTCGCCCAGATTGCGCAGCGTTTCCCCGGATATTTTGACCCGCTGCGCTCCCTTTCCATCTCGCCGGACCTGATTCTCTACGTGTTCCTGCCGACGCTGGTGTTCGAGTCGGCGTTCAACCTCGACGCGCGCGCTCTGCGCCGCGACATCGGGGCGGTGCTGTTGCTGGCCGGGCCGGGTCTGTTGCTCTCCACCGCTCTCATCGGCTATTTCGTCCATTGGACGACGTCGATTCCACTGGTCCCGGCGCTGTTGCTGGGCGCCATCCTGAGCGCCACCGACCCGGTGGCGGTCATTGCCGTATTCAAGCAATTGGGAGCGCCGCGACGCCTTACCATGCTGGTGGACGGCGAGAGCCTGTTCAATGATGCGACGGCGATTGTGTTGTCGCGCATTCTGATCGGCGTGTTGGCGATGGGCACGATCCAGGACGGCATGCTGTTCAACGGCGCCGTCCAATTCGTACTGTTGTTCGTCGGCGGTCTGCTGGTCGGTTGGGTGCTGGGCATGATCACCGGATTTCTGCTCGGCAAGGTGGTGGATGACCCCGCCATCGAGATCACCCTGACCACGGTGGTGGCGTACCTCTCCTTCCTTATGGCCGAGGACGTGTTCCACGTCAGCGGCGTGATGGCGGTGGTGGCCGCGGGCGTCACTTTGGGCGACTGGGGCCGGATGCGGGTATCGCCGCCGGTGCGCGCCTATCTGGAACACTTCTGGAGCTACATGTCCTTCGTTGCCAATGCGCTGATCTTCCTGTTGGTCGGGCTGACTGTGCATCTGCCGGCCGTGTGGGGATCGCTGCGCACTCTGTTGTTGGTCATCGTGGCGATGCTGGTGTCGCGTGCCATCATGATCTACGGTTTGACCCCGTTGATTGGACGCACGCGGGGCGGCCAACCCATCGATGCGGCGTATCGGAAGCTGCTCTATTGGGGCGGACTGCGCGGCGCTGTTGCCCTTGCTCTGGTACTCAGTCTTCCTTCCTTTGAATTCACGCATACCTTCGTGGCACTGGTGACCGGGGCGGTGCTGTTTACGCTGCTGGTGCAGGGTTTGTCGATTGAGCCGTTGATGCGCCGACTGGGGCTGGCCAGCCCGCCGCTGGCCGATCGCCTGGCGCTGCTGGAGAGTCGGCTGGTGGGCAAGCAACGGGCGCTGGTACGCATTCCCGAGTTGCAGCGTGGCGGCCTGTTTTCCAGCGTGATCGCCACCCGGATGTTGCAGCGCTGCGAACGGCAGCTGGGCGCGTTGCAGAGCGAGATTGGGCGGCTGCGCGTGGAGGAGATGGATCACCGACAGGAGCAACGGCTGCTCTATCTACGCTGCTTTGCCGAGGAGAAGGCGTTGTTCGTGGATATGTTCAACAAAGGACATTTGAGCGAGCGCGCCTTTCGCGAGCTCGCTCTGAGTCTTACCTTGCAGGCGGAGGCATTGCGCTATCAGCGCGATTTTCACAGCGTGCGTCTGCACACCTTGCGTACGCGTCGCCTGGAGCATGTGGCGCTGCGCTGGCTCGACCTGCTCGGCCTGTGCGTCATGGTGGAGCGGTTGCGGCGCATGCGTGTTGCCGTTGACTACGAAGAGGTGTGGGGGCGTTACCAGGCGAATGGTCATGCGCTGGAGTTTCTGGAAAGCCTGGCACGGAGCGAATCGATCCCGGCGGAAATATTCGCGCAGGTGCACGGCAGTTATAGCCTCTGGCACCAGGATTCGCAGCGGCAGTTGGATGAGATGATGGCGCTGTACCCGGAATTCGTGTCGGCGATGCAGGAGCGCCTGGGACGACGCGTCGTGCTGATAGCGGAGCAGGCGGTGCTCAAGGAGCAGGCCGAGCGCGGTACCCTGCCGGCGGGAATGGCGGATAAGGCGCTGTTCGCGATAAATCATGATTTGAACGACCTGCGCGGGCAGGAACCGTGGCGTCTGGCCATCGGCCCGGAGGAGCTGTTGCGCAAGGTACCGTTTTTTCGCGACTTCCCCGTCGACGAATTTGCCGTGGTGGCGAAGTCGATGCACGCCCATACGGTGAGCGAGAATGAGGTGATTGTGCGCCAGGGCGATGCGGGCGATTCGCTCTTTCTCATCGCGCGCGGCGTGGTGCGTATCTCCCGCGACATCGATGGCGTGACCCACGATTTGGCAACGCTGATGGCGGGTGATTTTATCGGCGAGATGGCGTTGCTGCATCGCGAGCCGCGCGCTGCAACGGCACGTGCCGTTACGCCCGCCACGCTCTATGAGCTGGGAAGAGGGGACTTGAACCGCGTCATCGCGAAGCATCCGGCCGTGCGCACCGCCCTGCGGGATATGGATCGGCGGCGGCAGGCGCTGTTGGCGAGTGGCGTTGAAGACCCCGCATAGTTGGCGTAAGCTCAATTCGCGCGCCCGGGATGGGGCGCCGGTAATCACCAGAGCGCTTCCCATGCAGCGACGAATTAGCTTGGAGGCGAGGTACCGTGGAGAGGGGAGGAGGGGAGCATGGCGAAGACGATCTATGTTGGTAATCTGCCGTTCAGTGCCAGTGTGGACGAAGTGCAGGAATTGTTTGCACGTTTTGGCGAAGTGACCTCGGTCAAGTTCGTGGACGATCGCGATACCGGGCGCTTCCGCGGCTTCTGTTTTGTCGACATGACCAGCGGCGCGGAAGAGGCCATCCGCGATCTCGACGGCAAGGACTTCGGCGGCCGCGCGCTGCGGGTCAATGAAGCCAAAGAGCGTCCGCCCCGCAGCGGCGGCAACGGCCCGCGGCGTCGCTCCCCTTACGGTTCTGCCTGATATTGATGGGCTTTAAGCGGTTGCCGCTGTCCCGCTCGCGGTTTCGGTCTTCGTCGCGACGTGGATGATGCCCGTCAACAACTGCTCCGCGTCTATGCTGCGGTCCTGAAGGCCGTGGACGGCGCGGCGGCCGTACACAATCGCCTTGTTCATGCGCAGCTCGGGCAGGCGGTGCATCTGGTCGCAATCGGCAAGGCGGCGGTTGCGATGGCCCATGGCGCCTGTGACGCGCTGGGCGATCGCCTGGCGGCGGCACTGGTGATCACCAAGCATGGTTACGGCGACCCGGACTGGCGCGACCCGCGCGTGACGCTGCTCGAAGCGGGACACCCGCTGCCCGATGCGGAGAGTCTGGCGGCTGGAGATCGCCTGCTGCAGTTCATCCAGCAGGCGCCGGCCGACGCCCCCTTTGTCTTTCTCATCTCCGGCGGTGCGTCCGCGCTGGTCGAGGTGTTGCCGGCGGGCGTGGGCTTGGAGCAGTTGCGCGCGGCCAACGAATGGTTGTTGGGTTGCGGCTGGGAGATCGCGCGCATCAACCATATTCGCCGTGCATTGTCCTGCATCAAGGGGGGCCGGCTGGCCCGTCATCTGGGCGAACGTCCGGTGCTCAATCTGCTGCTCTCCGACGTGCCGGGCGATGATCCGGCCGTCATCGGCTCTGGGCTGCTGGTGCCCGATCCGCTGCTGTCGTCGCCGCTGCCTGACGCAGTGCCCGCGTGGCTGCGCTCATTGGCGGCCCGGACGCCGGCGCCGCCGACGGCTGTCGCCGCCGTCACGACCGAAGTGCTGTTGTCCAATCGCGACGCCCGTGTGGCCGCGCTGGCCGCCGCCATCGCCAACGGCTGGCAGGTCCACGCCGTGCCCGGACTGGTGACCGGCGATGCGCTGGAGCGGGGACGGGAATTGGCCGCCTCGCTGCTGGCCGGACCCCACGGCCTCTACATCCTGGGCGGGGAGACCACGGTACGACTTCCGGCAGTGCCGGGCCGCGGCGGCCGCTGCCAGGCGCTGGCGCTGGCGGCGGCACAGCTGCTGAGCGGACACGAGGAGTGCTATTTCCTCGCCGCGGGTACCGACGGCAGCGACGGCCCGACCGAGGACGGCGGTGCGCTGGTCGACGGCGGCACCATTGCTCGCGGTGCGCTCGGCGGTCTCGATGCCGACGAGTGCCTCGCCCGCGCCGATGCCGGCAGTTTTCTCGAGGCCAGCGGCGACCTGATCCAGACCGGCCCTACCGGCAGCAACGTGATGGACGTGATCCTGGCGCTGAAGACGGTATGACTGCACCCCTCAATGGTTAAACCATCCCCTCGGGCTGCTATACAATGCACGCCATGAAAGACGACAACCTGTTCGATTCTGCGCTGACCTGCCTGCTCTCCTGCGAGGCCGAGGAGAAGGTGGCGCTGACACGGGCCACCGCCGCCGCCTGGCGCGAGCGGCGGTTGCCACGCGCATCCGAGGCGCCCGCCGTTACCGTTACCGAGCCGGGGCGACCGGCACGGTTGCGGCTGGTGCGTCCGCGGGAGCTGCCGCGTCGGCGTCCCGACAGCGTCGAGGGGCGGGCGATCCTGTTTCACGCCCTGACCCACATCGAGTTCAACGCGATCAACCTGGCATGGGACGCGGTGTACCGCTTCCGCGATATGCCGGACGACTATTACGACGACTGGGTCCGGGTGGCGGCGGAGGAGGCGGAGCACTTTGAGCTGCTGCACCGCCATCTCAACGGCCTCGGCGCCCGCTACGGCGATTGGCCCGGCCACAACGGCCTGTGGGAGATGGCGCTCAAGACCGCCCACGATCCGCTGGTGCGCATGGCCTTGGTGCCGCGCTGTCTGGAGGCGCGCGGGCTGGACGTCAATCCCGGTATCAAGGCCAAATTGGCGGCGGCCGGCGACAGCGCGGGCGGTGCCCTGCTGGATATCATTCTGCGTGACGAGGTGGGGCACGTGGCGATCGGCGATCGCTGGTTTCGCTATCTCTGCGCGCAGCGCGACATCGAACCGGAAGGTCGCTACCGCGAGTTGCTCGACGCGTATATGAAGGCCCCGCCAAAGGGGCCGTTTCACCTGGAGGCGCGACGACGCGCGGGTTTTTCCGAGGCGGAGCTGGCATATCTGCAGGGGGCAGGATGAGCGCGAAACCGATGATGCGTTGCCGGTGGTTGGCGGGACTGCTGTTTGGGCTGGTTGCACTGCCTGCGTTCGCCGGGCAGACGGCGACGATGCTGTTGTATCAGGTGACGGAACCGGGGCTGGAGCCGTACAGCTCGCGCATCCTGGTTACGCCCCACTATCTGCGGATGGATGACGGCAGCGCGCAGGGTGACTATCTACTGTTCAATCGCGACAGCCGCATCATCTACAGCGTCACCCACAGCGACGGTACGGTGCTGGAGATCCATCCGCGGCCGGTGACCATCAAGTCGCCGCTGCCGTTGCACATGGGGGAAGCGGAGGTACCGGACGGCAAAGGTGCGCCGGCGATCGGCGGCAAGACGCCGCATCGCTATCGCCTCAGCGTCAACGGCGCATTGTGCTATCAGGTGGTGGCGGTCCCCGGGCTGCTCACGGACGCGGTCAAGGCGCTGCGCGCCTATCGCGCAGTGCTGGCGGGGGAAAATGCGCGCGTGTTGCCGCGTATTCCCGCCGATATGAACGACCCCTGCGACCTGGCGCTGAACACCTTCGCGCCCGATTGGCAGCTCAAGTTCGGCCTGCCGATCCAGGAGTGGGATCCGCACGGCAAGGGACAGCAGCTGATGGATTTCAACGCCGCCTATCCGGTGCAGCCGTCGTTGTTCGTTCTGCCGCCGAAGTTTCGCCACTATACGCCGCAGGAGACACCTTAGCTGTTGATGTCGGGGCCAGAGCGCCAGGCTGTGGCGTAGGCCGATGCGGGCGTTGCTGAACCGTGCGAGAACAGCGGTTTTCTTTTGGGGAAATATCAAAATCCGAACCCTCGGTAAGACGCCAAGAGAAAGGGATTTTTTTAGCCTTTTCGCTGGGACCGGTGGTTGGCGATTGCCTGACGCGGGTGGCGGTTCAACACGCCTCCAGCCGGCAACCCTCTGCGTCGCACACCAGGACGCTGCCCTGCTCATCCCATGCCCCCAGCGTCAGCCGCTGGGCGCCGTGGGGCAGGGTGTGAATGGCGGGGCGGTGCGTGTGGCCGTGGATCAGGCGCGCGACGTGGTAGTCGTGCAGGTAGCTCTCGACGGTTGCGGCGTTGACGTCCATCAGGTACTCCTCCTTTCGGCTTACCTCCTGGCGGCTCTGTGTACGCAGCTGCTGCGCCAGAGCTGTGCGCTCCTGCGGCGGCCGGGCCAGAAACGCCGCCGCCCATTGCGGCGTACGCAGTTCGCGGCGGAAGGCCTGATAGGCGAGGTCGTCGCTGCACAGCAGATCGCCGTGCGTCAGCAGCGTGGGGCGCCCGTGGAGATCGATTACCGTCGGGTCCGTTAGCAGGCGGCAACCGGTGCGACGGCAGAAATCGTCGCCCAACAGGAAATCGCGATTGCCGTGCATCAGGTAAACCGGCACACCGCTGTCGGTGAGCGCGCGCAGCGCGTCGACGGCACCCTGATATTCCGCTGGTACGAAGTCGTCACCGAGCCACGCCTCGAACAGATCGCCGAGAATATACAGTGCGTCGGCCGCGGTCGCGCGCTCCGCCAGGAAGCGGCGAAACAGCGCATCGGCCGCGGTGCGTTCGCCCTGCAGATGCAGGTCGGAAATGAACAGGGTCGCCATCGGTAGCGGTTTACTCGACCTCTTCCACTTTCTCGATGATTACCGGTTCGACGGGGACGTCCTGGTGGAAACCGGTGTTGGTGGTGGGGACCGCCCGAATGCGATCCACCACGTCCATGCCGTCGACCACCGTGCCGAACACGCAATAGCCCCAGCCGTCCGGGGTGGGCGCGCGATGGTTGAGAAAAGTGTTATCGACGACGTTGATGAAGAATTGGGCGGTGGCCGAGTGCGGGTCCGAAGTGCGCGCCATGGCGATGGTGCCGCGCTGGTTGGCGAGGCCGTTGTCCGCTTCGTTCTTGATCGGTTCGTGGGTCGGCTTGTTGGCCATGTTGGTGCTGAGGCCGCCGCCCTGGATCATGAAGTTGCTGATGACGCGATGGAAAATGGTGTCTTGGTAAAAGCCTTCGCGTACGTAGCGCAGGAAATTTTCCACCGTAACCGGCGCCTTGGCGGCGTCCAGTTCGATGGTGATGACGCCTTGGCTGGTATGCATTTTAATCATCTTAGTGGGCTCCTGATTTATTTGTGGCATCGGTCTCGACCAGCGCCTTCTTGATGAGAATCGTCTGCTGCGGCACGTCGCGCGGGAACGGACCGCCGGGACCGGTAGGGGTATCCTTGATGCGCCGCACCGTATCCATGCCCTTAATCACGCGACCGAACACCGCATAGCCCCAGCCGCGCGGCGTCTTGGCGCGAAAATCGAGGAAATCGTTGTTGGCTACATTGATGAAGAACTGCGCAGAGGCCGACTGCGGATCACTGGTGCGCGCCATGGCGATGGTGCCGACGATGTTACGCAGGCCGTTATCCGCCTCATTGGCGATCGGCGCGTGGGTCGGTTTCTCGGAGAAATCGGCGGTATAACCACCGCCCTGAATCATGAATCCGTCGATGACGCGGTGGAAAATGGTGCCGTTGTAAAAGCCCTCGCGCACATAGCGGATAAAATTGTCCACGGTCTTGGGCGCCTTGGTGCGGTCCAGCTGCAGAACGATGTCACCCTTGCTGGTGACCAGCCGCACCAGCGGGTGGTTCGGATCGGCCGCTGCCGCACCGCTTGCCGCAGCGAACAGCAACGTGGCCAACAGGATAAACGTGCGCCGCATGGTGTTTTTCCCCATAGTTGAATGACACGGCATAATAACAGCTGCGGCGCGGCGGCAGAAGGCGTCGGCTGCCGTGGCTTCAGCCGGACGCCGTTTTCCGCTACCATGCGCGGCTACGCCCGCCGTCTGCCGCCGGACTGCGGCGAACGCTTTGAAGGATGAGACAGTGATGACGTATCAGCACAATCTGCAGGTCACCAACAATCTGACCAAGCGTAAGGAGCCGTTCCGTCCCATCGATCCGCAACGCGTGCGCATGTATGTCTGCGGCATGACCGTGTACGACTACTGCCACATCGGCCATGCCCGGGTGATGGTGGTGTTCGACGTGGTAAACCGTTACCTGCGCAAAATTTACGGTGATGAACATGTGACCTACGTGCGCAACATTACCGACATCGACGACAAGATCATCAAGCGCGCCAACGAAAGCGGCGAGCCGTTCACCGCGCTTACCGACCGGTTCATCGGTTTCATGAACGAAGACGCCGATGCGCTCGGCGTGCAGCGCCCCGATCAGGAGCCGCGCGCCACGCTGCACATTCGGGAGATCATCGACATGATCGCGGCGCTGGTGGAGCGCGGTTATGCCTACGCGGCGGCCAACGGCGATGTCTATTACGACGTCAGCAGATTCGAAACGTACGGTCAGCTCTCCGGCAAGAATATCGAAGACCTGCGCGCCGGCGAGCGCGTGGCGGTGGACGAGGCCAAGGACGACCCCCTCGACTTCGTGCTGTGGAAGGCGGCGAAACCGGGCGAGCCATCGTGGGAGTCGCCGTGGGGCGCCGGGCGTCCCGGCTGGCACATCGAATGTTCGGCCATGTCGACCCAGGCACTGGGCGCCCACTTCGATATCCACGGCGGCGGCCTCGACCTGCAGTTCCCGCATCATGAGAATGAGATCGCCCAATCCGAGGGTGCCTGCGGCTGCAAGTTCGTCAACTACTGGCTGCACAACGGTTTCGTGCGGGTGGATAACGAGAAGATGTCCAAGTCCCTGGGCAACTTCTTCACCATCCGCGACGTGCTGAAAAAATACGATGCCGAAGTGGTGCGCTATTTTATCCTCAGCAGCCACTATCGCAGTCCGCTCAACTACTCGGACCAGCATCTGGACAATGCCAAGAACGCCCTGACCGGCCTCTATACCGCGCTGCGCGGTCTATCGCTGCCGCCGTCGGCCGATGAGGCGAGCGGCGATTATGCCGGACGTTTTTATCGGGCAATGGACGATGACTTCAACACCCCGGAGGCGCTGGCGGTGCTGTTCGAGTTGGCGCGCGAGGCCAACCGCCTGCGTGCCGCCGATGAACGCGCCGCCGCCGCGCATGGGGCGTTGTTGAAGCGGCTGGCCGGTGTGCTTGGTCTGCTGCAACGCGATGCGCAGGCGTTTCTCCAGGGGGGCGCGGCGGGAGACGGTTTGGCGGACGCGGCCATCGAGCAGTTGATCGCGCAGCGTCTCGCGGCGCGCCAGGCGAAGGATTGGGCGACGTCGGATCGCATTCGCGACGAACTGAAACAGCAGGGCATCGTGCTGGAGGACGGCGCCGGCGGCACAACCTGGCGCCGCCTCTGACGGGACGGGCGCGGGCCGCCCGGCAATAACATTGCGAACTGCGGGTGTTTTGCCCGGCTTAGTAGCTGCCGCCCATCCCGGCGATGGCCAGCAGACGGAACGTCGCCTCGTCCCGGACTTTCAGCGGATTGGGATTGACCGCCTCCTGCTTGTGCAGCCGCTCCAGCCGTTCGTCGCAGCAGTCCGCGATCTGTTCAAGTTGTTCGAGATAGTCTTCATACGACATGGCCGGGTCCTCCGCGATGCGCCTGCAATACAGATATCGTCCGGTTCCCGCTTTCATTTAATGTCAATCTTGTGGCGCGCCCCGGGTTTGGGTAGCGTGTTGCGATTTTCATACCAACAACGGAGTGGACCATGAGCAACATTGAGCGGTTGAATCGCGATTTCGGCGCTGCGGGCGTCCGGTTCGTCGAAGGGCCCGGCGGTCTGGTGGTGGCGGAAGTGAACAACGCACACGCCGGCGCCCGTATCGCCCTGCAGGGGGCGCACGTACTGAGCTACCAGAAGAACGGCGAAGCGCCGATCATCTGGTTGAGCCGCTTTGCCAAATATGCCGTGGGCAAGTCGGTGCGCGGCGGCGTGCCG
The DNA here is from genome assembly GCA_964421235.1 of uncultured Thiohalomonas sp. Lineage (GTDB taxonomy): Bacteria > Pseudomonadota > Gammaproteobacteria > Thiohalomonadales > Thiohalomonadaceae > Sulfurivermis. Next base: position 18,343 of record CAYQWR010000002.1, read on the forward strand.
GTCTGCTGGCCCTGGTTCGGGCCACATGCGAGCAACCCGAAGTTTCCCGGCCACGGCTTTGCCCGCACCGTGCCCTGGCGCGTGGTGCAGGTCAGCGCACTGGCGGATGGCTCCACCTGTCTGGAGTTCCAGCTGGAGCAGAGCGCGGAGACCCGCGCCCAGTGGCCCCATGCGTCCGACGTGCGCAACATCGTCACGGTCGGCGCCAAGCTGACGGTGGAGCTGCTCACCACCAACACCGGCAGCGAAGCATTTCCCTTGGGGCAGGCACTCCACACCTACTTTGACATCGGCGACGTTCGGCGCGCTGTCGTCAACGGCCTCGACGGTTGCGACTATATCGACAAGGTCGACGGCGGCCGGCGCAAGCGGCAGCAAGGCGCCGTTACCTTCCACGGCGAAACAGACCGTATTTACCTGGCCACCGGCAATCGCTGCGAGATCAAGGATCCGGCCATGAACCGCACCATCGTGATCGAAAGCCGTGGTAGCCGGTCGACGGTGGTTTGGAACCCGTGGCACGAAAAGGCCGACAAGATGGGCGACTTCGGGCCGGACGGCTGGACAGGTATGGTCTGCGTCGAGACCGCCAACGCGGCGGACGACATCCGCACGCTGGCCCCCGGCGACCGGCACAGCCTCACGGCAATCTACGCCAGCGCACCGCTGTAACACCCTGCAACATCGTACCGCCGCCGTCGTGCGGCGGTGAACGGATATTCTCGGGTGGTTTCGCGGTCTATGCTTGTATCGAGGCTGCCGCACGACCCGTGCGGGTCGCGCGGCAGCTCTTCCGAACCCATACCAAACGGACCTTTGCGAGGTGGGTAATGGCGAGCCGTAATGGATCATCCGGCGCGGTACTGCGCTGGTTAGTGGACGAATTGCCGTTCGAGCGGATCGAGCGTGAACGTGTGGCCGACGACGCCTATCTGTTCTATTTCCTGGCCAGCGCCTCCTTCGTCGAGATCACCAGCGACCTGTATACGCGCGGTCTGCTCGAATATTACGCAGGCGATCAGGCGGTGAGCGAATGGTTGCGGCACGAGTGGGAGCCGCAAGAGCTGCAGCACGGGGCGGCGTTGCGCCGCTATGTCGAGACGGCGTGGCCCGATTTCGACTGGGCCGCGAGCTATGAAGCGTTCCGCGACGCTTATGCCCCGCTGTGCAAGCCGGAACTGCTGGGGCCGACTCGCGGTTTGGAGTTGGCGGCGCGCTGCGTCGTGGAAACCGGCACCGCCACCATCTACACCATGATCCGCGACCTGACCGACGAGCCGGTGCTGCGTCAGCTGACAGCGCTGATTCGTACCGACGAGGTCAGCCACTATGGCCACTTCTTCCAGCATTTCAAACGCTATCGCGACGTCGAAGGGCTACGGCGTACCCAGATCCTCCGCACCCTGTGGGGACGCATCGCCGAGATCGACAACGAAGATGCCTGGTACGCCTTCCGCAGTGTCTACAACACGACTTTTCCGGGAACGGATGCGGTCGCTGCATATCGCGACTACCGCTTGCATATCCACGGACAGATGCGGCGCCATTATCCCTTCGACATGGCAGCGACCATGCTGCTCAAGCCGCTGGCGCTGAACCGCCACCTGCAAAAGCTCTCTGTGCCGGTGCTGTCCGGCAGCGCAAAACGGCTGATCGGCGCCAGGTTCCATTGATACGGATGGAGTACTCGCCGCGGCATTCGCGGTGCGGTCGCTGCCATCGTTGGTGTTGCGTCAGCCGCGGGTACGGAAGAATCCGGTGAGGCTCATGCGCTCGCGGCCGGCGGGCAATACTTCATGCCAGCGACCCTCGGTGACGAAGACGGCGAGCGTGCCCACCTGCGGCAGGACGTCGATATACGGGCCCTCGCCCGTCGCATCGAGATAGAGGCGTAAAGCGCCGCCGTCAGTCGCCTGCCAGTCGTCGTTGAGATAGAGGACGCAGGTGACGGTTCGTTGGCCGCCTTCCCGGAGATGATCGTCGGCGCCGGCAGCGGCGTGCGCCGATGCCTCCTGGGCAAATCGATTGGCGCCGCCACGGAAACGATCGAGGTGTTTGGTGTAGAACTTTCCCGCCGGATAGACCGCGAAGAAGGCTTCGTAGTCGAACAACCCGAGAAACAGCTCGCTGTTGATTGCCTGGCGCAGGCGTTCCAGCGCCGCGAAGTAGCGTTGCTGTTGCGGCGTATCGGGAATGGTCGGATCGAGCCAGTGGACGTGGTCGCCGCGCAGCTCGGGGCGGATCTTCAATTCAGCGCCGCGACCGACGCCGGCATGGCGGAAGTCGCCGCCGTCCCAGCGCACGCGGCATTCGGCGCGCAGCAGCGCCACCTCCTGCGCGGAAAAATACCCTTCGGTAATCGACCAGCCGCGGGTGGTCAGCGCCTGCACGATATGAGCGTTGCGCTGGTCGTAACACGCAGCAGTGCTGTCGCTGACGGGTGCCTGCATGATGGCCTTGCGGTTATTGTTCAGTGGTGACGCGAATGGTGGAGATGCCCGACGTGGGCCGGTGCGCTGAGGCGAATGAGGGTAGGCAGCGATGCCCCGCGATCATGCCCACGATGGCTGGTAGCCGCTGATGGAACATGAACCGCAGCAGCATTTTGGCACCGTTATGGTTGGGTAAATTCGCGCGATTATAGAGTGGGTCCGCAGGGAAGGGTACGACTATTTTCAGGAGGCGTCGGGGGGCAGACCGACGGCCCTCAAGATGCTGCAAGCCCGCCGCCGCAGGCGATGGAGACCGGGCCTGCCGGGGCGGGCGGTCTCAGTCGTGCGCGGCCGCCGCTTCCAAGGTGTTGTGCAGCAGCATGGCGCGGGTCATCGGGCCGACCCCGCCGGGTACCGGCGTGATCCAGCCGGCACGTTGTTTGGCGCTGTCGTAGGCCACATCGCCTGCCAGGCGACCGTTGGCGAGGCGGTTCATCCCCACATCGATGACGATCGCACCCGGTTTGATCCAGTCGCCGGGGACGAACTCGGGACGGCCGACGGCCACCACCAGCACCTCGGCGCGCGCCACATGGGCGGCCAGGTCGCGGGTGCGGCTGTGGCAGGTGGTGACGGTGCAGCCGGCCATCAGCAGTTCCAGGCTCATGGGCCGGCCGACAATATTGGAGGCGCCCACCACCACCGCATCCTTGCCGGCCAACTCGATGCCGGTGGTCTCCAGCAGCTTCATGACGCCGAACGGCGTGCAGGGCCGCAGCAGCGGCATGCGCAGGGCGAGACGGCCGACATTGTAGGGGTGGAAGCCGTCGACATCCTTGGTCGGGGCGATCGCCTCGATCACGGCATGCGTGTCGATGTGCTGCGGCAACGGCAACTGCACCAGTATGCCGTCCACCTCCGGATTGGCATTGAGTTCGGCGATGAGCGTCAGCAGTTTTTCCTGCGAGGTGTCGGCCGGCAGGTCATAGGCCAGCGAGTTGAAGCCGACTTCAGCGCAGTCCTTGCGCTTGTGGGCGACGTAGACCTCGGAGGCAGGGTTATTGCCCACCAGGATGACGGCGAGGCCGGGGGCGCGCTTGCCGCCGCGCGCGATGCGGTCGTCGACACGTTGTTTGATCTCCTGGCGGAGCTGCGAGGCGGTAGCCTTGCCGTCGATAATCTTAGCGGTCATGGGTATCCGGAGCGTGGTGCGTGGAAAGGCGCGTATTTTCGCACGGCACCCCGCAAGACGCCAAGGCGAACCGTCTATCGGGCGCAGATTTTGAGTATACTGGGCGGCGTTCCGCACAGGTGCCGTAGCGTCGTGGCGGGCGTTGACGAAGCGGGGAACGCCGCGTATCATCGCCGGCTTCGTGCGTCTCAGGCGCCTGGGCGCTGGTTCCTGAATTTCGGGGTATAGCGCAGTCTGGTAGCGCACCTGCTTTGGGAGCAGGGTGTCGGGGGTTCGAATCCCTCTACCCCGACCAAACTCGATAAACGAGACGTTTTTCGGTACGATACGCGGACTCGGCCTTCCGGCGCCCGTAGCTCATCCGGATAGAGCATCGGCCTTCTAAGCCGAGGGTAGCAGGTTCGAGTCCTGCCGGGCGCGCCAAACCCCGGCGGCTCCTGTAACGGGAGCCTGCAGTACGACAGTTTCAATGGTGGGCGTAGCTCAGTTGGTAGAGTCCCGGATTGTGATTCCGGTTGTCGTGGGTTCGAGCCCCATCGTCCACCCCATAATGCATAGTAACTTCAGCCAAGTTACATAAGGCCGACTAACTCAGTCGGCTTTTTTTTGCGCGGATGCACGGTCAGTGTGCCGGTTTTGCGCCTACCCTATCCGTGCATATCCACGGTTGTGACTGCGGCCTGCCCGACACCAAACCTGTCGTATTCCGAGACGGCGCCCGTGACGATCGCCGCGCCTTTCCGCCTGTAGCTGGCGGTGAAGCCGGCCGTCGGATCGATCGGGTGCAACATGGTGGGCGGGGTTTGCAGGAGAAGACGCAGAAGATCAGGCGGCCGCGGCAAGCACTGGACGGCAACTGAAGAAGCGGACGGAAAAGGTGGTCAGGAGATTCGACAGGTAGCGAAGAATCAGTCAAATAACCTTTGCCGATGAAGAGTGCCCTCCGGCCTGGGGTGTTCGCGACTTTCAAGGCAACAATAGGACGAAAGGCTTCCTGCTCCCACCCGCGCTGTCGGAAGAGCGCGTTCTTCAAACATGCAAATTTCGCCTATATTTCCCACTTATGAGTACTATCTTGCATCTGCTGCCTTACGGATTTGTTTTGCGCGCACGTTGATGTAAACTCGCACGAAGCCGCTGTAGCCAACTCATCTATTACATCCATCACATTGCTGAACGAGGCGCCATGTCGACCAATGCCAAGGTTTCTTCGGCCACAGCGCCGCACGCTCCGCTGACCCATTACTACGCCAATGAAGGCGAGCGCGCCGGTTTTGTGCGCGAAATGTTTGATTCGACCGCCGAGGATTACGACCGGATGGAATTAATCCTCGGTTTGGGTTCCGGTCCATGGTATCGCGGTCAGGCATTGGAACGTGCTGGCCTGCGGTCCGGTATGCGCATCGTTGATGTGGGTACCGGTACGGGTCTGGTGGCGCGCGCCGCAGCACGTATCACCGGCGATGCAACGCTGGTGGTGGGTGTGGATCCGAGCCCCGGGATGATCGCCAATGCAAAGTTGCCGGAAGGTGTGCAGATGGTTGAGGGGTGTGCCGAAGATATCCCGTTTTCCGATGCCAGTTTTGACTTTCTCTCCATGGGATATGCGTTGCGCCATATCAGCGATCTTTCGGTAGCGTTCAAGGAATTTTATCGTGTGATGAAGCCTGGGGCGAAATTGTGTCTGTTGGAGATCACCTGCCCGGAAACGCTACTGGGGCGCTCGTTGCTGAAGATTTATATGAAGGGTGTGGTGCCGCTGCTCGCCTTCGTGGTCGGGCGGCGGAAACGCAGTACCAGCAAGCTGTGGCGCTATTACTGGGATACCATCGAGGCGTGCGTGTCGCCGGCCCAGGTTATCGCGACGCTGGAGGCGGCGGGTTTTACCGATGTGCATCGCCATATCGAAACGAAAGGGTTGAGCATCCTCGCCGAATACCAGGCGACCAAGCCGGCGTAAGCAATCCGCCACCTGCCGGTGGCTATGGAAGGTCAGTCCGTTCGGCTGCGCCGGGTTGCCAGTCGTCGCGCCATGAGAAGCGGCAGACGCAGCAGGAAACCCACCATCAGGCGGATATGCATCCAGGTGAGCAGGGTGTTGTCGCGCAGGTAATTGAAGTGCGATACGCCGCCTTCCTCCGCACGCAGGTATTTTACCGGTGCCGGCAGGTTGGTCGGATAGACGCCGCGCCAGCATAGACGTACCACCGCCTCGGGATCGAAATCGAAGCGGCGCATCCAGCGCTGGCCGCGCATCACGCGGCGCAAGGGCTCGATGGGATAGACGCGAAAGCCGTAGAGCGAGTCGCCGATCCCCATCCACAGAGTTTCCAGATTCGCCCACCAGTTGGAAACCTTGCGTCCTTTGACGCGCAGGCTGGGCGCGCTGGCATCGAACACCGGTACCCCGAGCACCATAGTGTCCGGCGCCTGTTGTGAGGCGGCCATGAACTGCGGAATCAGGTCGGCCGGATGCTGTCCGTCCGAGTCCATGGTCAGGGCGTGGGTGTAACCGCGCTGCGCGGCGAGTCCGAGACCGTGCAGCACGGCGGCACCCTTGCCGCGGTTTTCCGACAGCACCAGGACCGTGAGTTGCGGGTCGTCCTGCGCCAGCGCGGTGAGCTGTTCGGTCGTGCCGTCGGTGCTGCCGTCGACGACGACCCACACCGGCGCCCACTGGGCGCGTGCGGAACGGACGGTGTCACATACCTTGGGCCCCGGATTGTAACTGGGGATCAGTACCAGGTGGGTGGCGGAGGGTGTTATTCGCGGCTCGCTCATGGCAGATATTCGTGTACCGTTAAAGTGACCGCGATAGTGTTTGACGACCGATGGTCCAATAATTCTGTTGCATCGCTATTCATACCGTCGGCGGCGTCGCGTTGGTCGGCAGCGGTAGGCATCCCTGCGGCAGGAAGCAGGGGGCGTCGCGCAGGGTCTCAACCAGGTAGTGTTCCAGTTCCCGCGTAAGCGCATCTGGATTGGTCGGTGGATCAAACCGCTTACCCAGCCGTACCCGATAATGGATCGGCATCGCCGGCCGTCGGAACAGCGGCCAGCCCTTGGTGAGATAGGGCGAGTTGGTTTCGATCAGCACCGTTTGCACCGGTACTTGTGCGCGAGCGGCGATGCGGGCGATGCCCGGACTTACACCGTTGATCGGCCAGCGCGTGGTGCGCGTCCCCTCAGGGAATACCAGCAGGTGGTTGCCGCTCGCCAGTTCCTCGACCGCGTGCAGCACCATGTTCAGCGGCGAGTCGTTGCGGATGTAATGGGCGAGGCGCGCGCCGGCGCCCAGAAACAGATTGTCGACGATGCTTGCCTTCATGATGCAGGTGACGTTGGGCAGGCGTGACAGCACGAAGAAGGCATCGAGCAGACAGGGATGATTGGGGGCGATGATTACCGCTTCGCCCTCGCGCAGTGCGTCGAGCGCGGCCAGATCGAAGCGGCAGGCGCCAATGGCCGACAGAGCGCGCAGATAAAAGCGGAAAGCATGCATGATCACCTTACGGCCCAGGCTTGCCTGGATTCCCTGCGGCAATAGATACTGCAGCGGGGTGGCGATCACCGTCCATAGCAGCGACAGAATGCCGAGTATTCCGAGGCCGAACCACAGGGCAAGGTATTCATATAGGGTGTGCAACAGCCCGCGCATCGGTCATTGTCCCACATCGACGCGTGTCGACGATTCTCCGAGGATCCATGCGATGCCGATACCGGCGGCAAAATAGAAATCGCGTTTCACCAACGGACTTTGTTTGAATACGGCGCCTTGCAATGTGTCCCAACGTACAAAGGCACCGAGCCAGTATTTCGGATAACGTTTCGTCAGCGCCATGATGAACTGGCTGCCGGCATATCCGCCGGGTGCATCGTAGGCTGGACGCGTGGCGGTGGCGTATTGCGGCTGTACGGAATAGAAATATTCGTGGTAGCTGCGTGAACCGTACATCGGGCCGGCCAGCATGCCGAAGTTCCAGCCGGCGTATCCGGCAAAATCGGCCACATCGAGATTGATACACGGCGTCGCGACCCAGCCGATGTCGTGGACGCCGCCGGCCACGGTGAAGACCGAGCGCAACGGCAGGCGTAGGTCCAGTTTATAGCGCTCGCGCGGCGTGCGCCATAGCGTAACATCCAGCGAGGGGCCGATCTCCAGCGTCGGGTCGAGATTGGGCATTCCTTCCCGAGCGCGGTTGTCGTTGCTGTTGACGGGCAGCGAGGCACCGATGCTGATGTTGAAATCGATGCGGTCGCTATGCAGGAATGTCCCCCGTACGCCGTGGCGATCTGCCTTGAGATATTCGCCGCGATAAACAAAGTAGGGCAGTGGCAAGGTGTAGGTGCGGTTTTGATCCGAACCGCGGTAGTCGGGGAAGTTGAGCGTGGTGAGGCCAGCTCCGATTTCCCACAGCGGCTTTTGCGCTGCGGCCGCTGCCGGTGCCACTGCGCAGGCAAGCAGCAGCGTCGCTGCAGGCCAAGGGGACACGGTGACCATCGTACGCTGTACCAATCAGTGGATATCCGTGCGGTGGCCGCCGGTGGCTTCGATCTCCACCAGCAGGTCGGCGCGGCATACGTCGGCGCGCAGGTAGAGCGCCTGTACCGGACCGCCCACGTACCGCTCGATCTCGCGGCGCACTTCCGCGAGATGTTCCGGCTGCCGTATGTACACCTTGTAGTACAGCTCCGATAGCGCCAGGTCCGCCTCCGGTGCATGGCGCCTGGCCTCCCTGACGACGGTGTCGATGTTCAGCATCGATTCGCGCGTCTGTGCAGCGACGTTACCGGGATGTTGCGTCTGATGGCCGACGATGCTGGCGGTGCCGGAGACGAACAGCATGGGCTTGCCGTTGAGTGTCACCAAGCCGGCGCGGGAAAAGGTCGGGCTGCGCGGACCGTATTCGCCAGGGTAATGGTAGGCGCTCACCTGACGGGGATTCTCGATGGCGATGACTTCGCGGCGTACCGCCAGGAAGGCGATAGTCAGATCGCCGGCGTCGGATCCCAGCGCACACGCCGCCGGCACGTTGCCAATGACCTTGTGCTCATGGGCAAGAAAGGCATTTTGCCGTCCTGCGTTGAATTGGCGATACCGTTCGATGCCGTGGGTTTCCGCGTTTATTGCCGGGAAGTAGTTCCAGAAACGCAACACCGTGTCGTAGCCCAGCCTTGTGAGCAGCTCGAATATCGCGTGGTAGGCCGATTCGGCGGCGCCTTGCAGCGGTGGTTCAGCGGACCCCGTGGCCTGCTCCGGCAGGTTGACGCAGCCGAACAGCAGGTGTTCGTTGTGGCGATAGCGAATCGCCCCGTGTACGCCGGCGGTGAGTGGTTCGGCACTGTGCCATACCTCGCACAGGGCGTCGGTGTCGCCATCCAATACCGGCGACCGGACGGTGAGCAGAGGGATCGTCACCGTGTCGGGGTCCACGCCGACCCGGGTGAAGCAGGCACCGCCCAGCACGCTGTCGTTCCACGCGTCCGGTTGTCGCATGAGCTGTTTCAGCGGCAGGTATTCAGCCCACAACAGGCCGGCAGACGGCGGCACCGAAAGCTGTTCCCGTTCTGTTGTCTGGCAATGCGTGTTCTGCATGTAGCTCACATAGTGATCGAAGGGGGGAAATCCACGCCGTGAAGCCACTAAACGGACTCGACGCGTCGGGAATTTGTCATTATGTTTCCCGGCTCGCTTCCCGAACGCTGATATATGGGATAAATTGCTCAATTCTACCAGAAGGTACCAATGGATGGCGATGGAGCAACGTTCGTACGGTAAATTTCCGGGCGGCTGATTCTTGCCAGGTATCGGCTGGATTTACCGATATTTGTCATTGGTGTTTCCGTTGCATTATCGGTGTTGGACAGTACGCGCAGCGCAGACATGCTGGCGGGTTCTAGGGTAAACTTCCGCCTGTCGTGGCGACCAGGGGCAGGCGTGCGCTCGCCGCTGGGATTAAATCAAGTACATCATCACCACCTAGTCGTACCCAAATTCGGAGTTTTTAGGCAAACATGGATCACCTGACGATCATTAGGGAGTTTTTACACGATCGCCTGGGCATTGACTCTGCGCAGATCTCCCCGGAAACGGCACTGGCCGATCTTAATGTCGATTCTCTGGTCATGCTCGATATGATGTTCGAGCTGGAGGAAAAGCTGGGCATCGTGCTGACCAAGGAGGTTCCGGCGATCCATACCGTCGGCGAACTGTTGACGCTGCTGGACGAACTGCAGGCCGCGGCCAAATCCTGATGACGGCGCCACGGGTTGCGATTACCGGGCTGGGACTGATCAGTCCGTTCGGCGGTGATTTGGATGATTTCTTTGTGCGTATCGCCGCTGGGGAGTCGGCGGTGCGTCCCTATGCCCCCGCCGATGCGCCGCAACTGCCGCTGGAAATATCTGCCGTCTATTGTCCCGAGTTCGATGGCCAGGCCGCCGTGGGGCGCGCCGCGGTCCACAGCATGGACCGTTATGCGCAGATGGGGGCGGCCGCCGCCTATGCCGCCTGGCGAGATGCCGGGCTGCCGGAGGATGGGGTTGAGCGCACCGATGCGGGGGTCGCCTGGGGTACCGCCGTCGGTGGGGTGATGACCTACGACTACGGTTATCGCGATCTCTACATAAACGGTCGTACCCGCGTTTCACCGTTGTCGGTGGTGCTGGGGATGAATAATTCCGCTGCGTCGCATATAGCCATCCACCTCGGGCTGGCGGGGCCCTGTATCACCTACAGCGTTGCCTGCGCCTCATCGACCATGGCCATCGGCGAGGCATTCCGGCGCATCCGCGAGGGCGAGGCTGCAATGATGGTGGCCGGCGGCTCGGATGCACCGCTAGCCTTCGGCGTGATCCGCGCGTGGGAGGCGCTGCGTGTGCTGGCGCCCACCGACGGCGAGGCGACGTTCCGCGCCTGTCGGCCGTTCAGCGCCGATCGCAGCGGTCTGGTGCTGGCCGAAGGGGCGGGGGCACTGGTGCTGGAGGAGTGGTCCCACGCAGAGGAGCGCGGCGCCCGTATTTACGGCGAGTTGGCCGGTTACGGGACCACCTGCGACCATAGCCACCTGGTGCGGCCGGAACCGAACGGGCAGATTCGGGCCATGCAGCAGGCGCTCGCGGACGCCGGCATCACCCCTGAGGCCATCGATTACATCAATGCCCACGGCACCGCCACCCGTGAGGGTGACCCCGCGGAGATCGCAGCAATTCGCACGCTGTTCGGTACTCGGGCAGCGGATATTCCTGTAAGCTCCACCAAGTCCATGCACGGCCATCAGATGGGGGCGGCCGGCGCGGTCGAGGCCATTATCACTGTTCTCGCACTCCAGCGGGACTTGTTGCCGCCGACGGCCCACCTGCACACGCCGGATCCGGCGTGCGAAGGCGTACGTCACATCAGCGGTACGGCGCTTGCCGGCAGTGGCGCCCGCCATGCGCTGTCCAACTCGTTTGCGTTCGGGGGCAGTAACGCCGTGCTGGTGTTTCGTGGCCGTTAAGTCTTGGCAACGGTTGGCGCTATTGCATCGCAAAACCGGCGCCTTTACTATTCCTCGATGTTCGGGGAACGGTTGTCTTTGCGGGGAATACGCCGCGGAGAACGCCGGCATATCGGTCGATAATTGCGGCCGGAAAACGTTGCTGGCGGGTAGAACGTGCTTCCGGGGGCTATCATCGCCGACCCGTGTTTGACGGCGTCGGGTAATGCCAGGCGGGTTTGTGACAACCGGAACATTATAAGGAATTACGTATAGTTGCGTGGTCGGCAACTTGGTGCCGAATTGCGTGTTAGTCGTGAGATACGTCATGTCTGAAACTCAGCAGCAATTGCAAAACGAAGTCGCCGAGCTCATTGTGCGGGGACTCAATCTGGATGTGGCGCCAGCGGATATTGAACCGAATGCGCCTCTCTATGGAGAGGGACTGGGGTTGGATTCCATCGATATTCTGGAAGTCGCGCTTACCGTGTCGAAGAAGTATGGGTTCCAGCTGCGATCCGACAGCGAAGATAATGTGCGTATTTTTTCGTCCCTGACGAGCCTGACCCAGCACATTGCCGAACACCGTACCAAGTGATCCGCGTCGCCTACAATTTCCTGGCCCGGGCCATTTACTGGCTTGGCATCGCCGCGCTCCTGGGCGGGTACTCCCTGCTGGCCTATTACAGTTCCACCGCGGAGGCCCATAGGCACATGCCGGCTCTCGGGCTGTCCGTTTCGGTATTTCCTGCACTCGCGTTTCTGTTCTGGTTGGCGTGGCGTGCCTCGCATCGCGCGTTGATGCTCACCTTGTGGCTGGTGCCCGTTTTGTTGCTGGCCGCTTACTGGCCGGCATTGGAGCGGAACTTCACCTGGATTTATTTCATCCAGAACATCGGCACCAATGTGCTGCTGGGGCTCGCCTTCGGTCACACCCTGGTCGGCGGGCGCAAGCCGCTGATCAGTCGCCTTGCGGAAATTGTCCGCGGTCCGCTGCCGCCGACGGTGGCGCGCTACACTCGGCAGGCCACACTTGCGTGGACGCTTTTTTTCGTGGTGATGGTGGTGGTCTCGACATTGCTGTTTTGGTTGACCCCGATCGAGACCTGGTCGCTGTTCGCCAACATCCTGTCGTGGCCACTGGTGATCGGTATGTTCGTCGTGGAGTATGTGGTGCGTCTTCGTCTGCTGCCCGAGGAGCGTGAACACGGCATTTTTGACGGCGTGCGCGCCTACTGGAAGAGCGCCTGCGCGACCGTCGGCGCTTCCAGCGAGAGTCGATAGGTTCGCTATGTCGACGTTGCCGCTCATCGGTCATCGTCGCAGTGACGACATCGTTGCCTACCGGGCGGGTCGGAGCGTCTCCGTGGGGCAGTTCCTGGCCGATGTGGAGTGGATCGCCGCACAGTTGCCCTCCGGACAGCATGTTTTGAACACCTGTGGTGATCGCTATCGCTGCACGGTAGTGTTGGCTGCCTGTATTGTCAGCGGCCGCGTCAGCCTGTTACCGTCGACGCATACGCCGGAGACGGTGCGCCAGATGCGGCGTATTGCACCGGATGTGTTCTGTGTTACCGATCAGGGCGACAACGAGGTTGATCTGCCGACATTCCGCTTTCCTTCCGGCGCGGGGGACGCGGAACGCGAGCGCACGATACCGCAGATCGATGTCGATCAGGTGATCGCCCACGTATTTACCTCCGGATCGACCGGGTTACCGCTGGCGCATGCGAAGCGCTGGGGTAATGTGGTGCGCAGCGTCCGCGCGGAGGCGGAACGCCTTGGCGTCACCGCCGCGCATACCGTGCTGGGTACCGTGCCGGCACAACACATGTACGGTCTGGAGTCGACGGTATTCATGCCGTTGCAGGCCGGCGCAGCGTTGCACGCCGGCAGGCCGTTCTATCCAGCCGACGTATGCGTGGCCCTGAACGAGTTGCCGCATCCGCGTATGCTGGTGACGACGCCGTTTCATCTGCGCGCGTTGTTGGCCGACCAGGACGAATTGCCTGCCGTCGACCAGCTACTCTCGGCGACGGCACCGTTGTCACAAAACCTTGCACAAGAAGCGGAAACACGTTTTGGCGCGCCGCTGTTCGAGATCTACGGCTGTACCGAAACCGGGCAGATTGCTTCGCGCCGCACGATCGCCGGTGCCCAATGGCAGACTTTGGCGGGTACGCGGTTGCGCCGCGACGGTGAGCACGTCTGGGCGGAAGGCGATTATATCGATATTCCGACGTGCCTGAGTGACGTCATCGAACTGCAGAGCAATGACGACGGTATCACCCGTTTTCTGCTTCACGGGCGGCATGCCGATTTGGTGAATATCGCCGGCAAGCGCACCTCGCTTGGATACTTGAATTTTCAGTTGAATGCCATCCCCGGCGTCAAGGACGGGATGTTCCTGTTTCCGCAGGAGGACAACGCCGATGGCGTCACCCGGCTCAGCGCGTTGGTTGTCGCTCCCGACTTGACCGGCTCCGCGTTGATACGTGAGCTGCGCCAGCGTATCGATCCGGTGTTTCTGCCGCGCCCGTTGTTGTTCGTCGATGAGTTGCCGCGCAATGCCACCGGCAAGTGTCCGCAGAGGGCGGCGCAGGAATTGTTTGTTCGCACGAAGGCCGCGGTCGAGATACGTGCATGAGCGAACAGACGGTGCCGTTGCATATCGCTCCTGACCACCCGGCGTATGCCGGACATTTTCCCGGCTCTCCCATTCTGCCCGGCGTCGTGTTGTTGGATGCCGCGGTGCATGTGCTCGCCACGCGTGAGGGACGCGCAATCGCCGGTGGCCAGATCAAGTCGGCAAAATTTCTCAGTCCGGTGTCGCCGGGCGAGCCGTTGACGCTGTATTACAGCGCCACGCCAGCGGGCGATCTGCGGTTCGATATTCGCAGCGATACACGCAGTGTCGCAAGCGGGGTTGTCGCTTTGGCGCAAGGTGCCTGATGAACCGGCCGGAGGTTTCACAGGGCAGCGAGGGCCGCTCGGAATGGACGCAGCGTCCGGAACGCAGCAACATGACGATGTTGCGGCTGATGAGCTGGATCTCCCTGCGTCTGGGCCGCCGGCCGGCGCGCCTCATATTGGCCGGCATCAGTCTCTATTTCCTGTTGTTCGCGCCAAGCGCCAAGAAGGCATCACGCGATTATCTGCGCCGTATCCTCGGTCGCAGGCCTACCTTTGCGGAACAGTTCCGGCATTTCAATTGCTTCGCTTCCACCGTTCATGATCGGGTATTTCTGCTGAACGAACGCTTTGCCCTGTTCCAGATCGAGCTGAACGGTGTGGAGCTGTTTGACGAGGTGATCAGCGCGGGGCGGGGGGCATTCCTGATGGGAGCGCACATGGGCAGTTTCGAGGTGATGCGCGCCGTGGGTCGACAGCAGCCGGGACTCAAGATAGGCATGGTGATGTACGAAGAGAACGCCCGCAAGATCAACGCGGCGTTGGCGGCGATCAATCCGGCGGCAGTGCAGGACATCGTGCCGCTGGGGAAGATCGACTCGATGCTGCAGGTACAGGCGCGCTTGGACGACGGCGTGGCTCTCGGTGTGTTGGCCGACCGCACGTTGGATGACGAACCGACGATACCGGTGAACTTTCTCGGTGACACTGCGGAGTTTCCCGTGGGCCCGATGCGCCTCGCCGCCATGTTGAAGCGGCCGGTTTTGTTTATGACCGGGCTCTATCTGGGCGGAAATCGCTACGCGATTCATTTTGAGCGGCTGGCCGACTTCAGTTCGGTGGAACGGACTCAACGCAACGCCGCTGTTCACGCCGCCGTGAACGCCTACGCCCGCTGCCTGGAACGCCACTGCCGGGCGACGCCCTACAATTGGTTCAACTACTTCGATTTCTGGCGGCCCCGTGGCGGCGCATAACAGCACGCAGTTCCGTTACTGGACACTTGTCGCCGCAGCCGTGGTATTCGGTTTCTCCGCCGCGGCCCATGGCGCACCGTTGACGGTCGGTCAGCTGATGGATGTGCTGGCGGCGAATCGTCAGGGTAGCGCCACCTTTACCGAGACCCGGTACATCGCCGTTCTGGACGTGCCGTTCAAGTCGTCGGGCGAATTGATGTTCGTCGCGCCGTCGTACCTGGAAAAGCGCACCTTGAAGCCGTGGCCCGAGTCGGCGGTACTCAATGGCAATACGCTCACGATGCGTAACGACAAGCGCAAATTGGTGGTCGATCTGAAGCAATACCCGCAGGTGGCCGCCATGGTCGAAAGCATCCGTGCCACCCTGACAGGCGATCGTGAGGCGCTGGAGCGGGTATACCATTTACGCCTCGATGGCACGTTGGCCGATTGGCGATTGCTGTTAACGCCCCGCTCCAGCGACGTGAGCGCCGTGGTGTCGCACGTTGAACTGCAAGGCAACAACAACCTCGTACATACAGTGGAGATCGATCAGGCCGACGGCGATCGCTCGGTGATGCATATCGGACCCATGGCGCCGCAGGCCAAGGTTCCATGAGTCGCAATCGCGTTGCCATTGCGCTTTGGCTCATTTTCGTCGCTGTTTGTATTGGGTTGATCGGCCATACCCGATTTACCGCTGATCTCTCCGCATTTCTGCCCCGTTCGCCGACGCCGGAACAGCGACTGCTGGTGGAACAGCTGAAGTCCGGTGTCGCGTCGCGTGTGATCCTGATCGGCATCGAAGGCGGCGATGCAGCGCAGCGGGCCGCCGCCTCCCAGGGGCTTGCGGCCCGGTTGCGTGCCGATCCGCAATTCCTTTATCTGGCCAATGGCGAAGCCGTTGGGCTGGAGCGTGATCGCAAGCTTCTGTTCGATTATCGCTATGTATTGAGTCCCGCGGTCACGCCCGCCCATTTTACGGTGAGCGGGCTGCACGATGCGGTGGCGCAGAGCATTCATGAGATGCTCTCATCGGCGGGAGTGTTCACCGGTACGCTGCTCACCCATGACCCGACCGGGGAGTTTCTGCGCATGCTCGATCGCGTGCGTGGCGAGAACCAGTCGCGCGTGGCCGACGGTGTGTGGGTGTCGCGCGACGGCAAACGTGCCTTGCTGCTGGCTCGCACCCGCGCCGAAGGCTCCGATACCGATGCCCAGCAGCGTGCGCTGAATGCGATCGAGGAGGCGTTCCATGCCGTGGCCGCACCCGGGTTGCGGCTCGTCGCTACCGGTCCCGGTCCCTTCTCGGTGCAGGCGCGCGCCACCATCAAGCACGAGGTCGCCCGCCTGTCGGGGCTCGGGATGCTGATCATCGTCGTGCTGTTGTTGGCGGTATATCGTTCACTGTCTGCGTTGGTGATCGGGTTGTTGCCGGTACTGACCGGTGCTTTGGCTGGCATCGCGGCCGTGAGTCTCGGCTTCGGTACCGTGCATGGCGTGACTCTCGGTTTCGGTACGGCTCTAATCGGCGAGGCGGTGGATTATTCGATCTATCTGCTGACTCAGTCAGAGCATGGACGCGACGCAACAGGTCAGCCCGAGGGGCAATGGATCGCAGCGTTCTGGCCCACCATCCGTATTGGCGTGCTCACCTCCGTATTCGGCTTTGCGCCGCTGCTGCTTTCCGATTTTCCCGGCTTGGCGCAGCTGGGGTTGTACGCGATCGCGGGATTGATCACCGCGGCAATGGTGACGCGTTTCGTGTTGCCGCACCTGTTGCCCGCGACGTTGCGGCTGCCGGATCTCGCACCGTTCGGTGCACACCTCTCTGCCGGGCTCCCGAGGCTACAACGTTTACGCCGGCCGCTGTTTGCGCTGGTGTTGGCCGCTTGTGCGGTGATTCTGGTGCAACGTAATCACGTTTGGAACCGCGAGCTGGCGGCGTTGAGTCCGGTACCGGCGGCGGCGCAGGCGCTGGATGCCAGCATGCGCGCCGATCTGGGGGCGCCGGATGTGCGCTATCTGGTGGTGGTGACCGCCGCGACGCAGCAGGCGGCGCTGGCGGGGAGTGAACGGGTGGGCGCGCGTCTGCGGCCATTGGTCGAGGCCGGCGTGATCGCGCGGTTCGAAAGTCCGGCGGTCTATCTGCCGAGTGTCGCCACACAGCTGGCACGCCGCGCGAGCCTGCCCGACGGTGCGACGTTGCGCCGACGATTCCTGGCCGCGGTCGCGACGCTGCCGGTGCATGCCGATCGCTTTGCACCGTTCTTCGCCGACGTGGCGAAGGCGCGGTCCCTGGCGCCACTGACGCCACGGGATATCGCCGGTACCTCCCTGGCCGAAGGGGTGGATGCCCTGCTGGTAAAGAGTGCCGGACGCTGGACCGCACTGCTGCCGTTGCGCGGTCCGCAACGGCGCGACTATGCCATCGATGCGGCGCAGGTGCGCGCCGCCCTGGCAACGGCCGCCATACCCGGCGTCTACTTCCTCGACCTCAAGGCGCAATCGGATCACCTCTACGACGGCTATCTGCATGAGGCCATTCTGCTGTCGCTGGCGGGGCTGCTCGCCATCGTGGTATTGCTGTTCGCCGCCACCCGCAATCCACGGCGGGTGCTGCGCATCGTCACCCCGCTGGCGATGGCGGTAGTGGTGGTGATGGCCGGCCTCACGCTCGCCGGCAAGCAACTCAACATCCTGCATCTGGTGGGCATGCTGCTGATCTTTGCGGTCGGCTCCAACTACGCGCTGTTTTTCGATCGCAGTGCCCGGCAGGGAGCGCTCGCGCCGCGCACCCTGGCCTCGCTGTTGCTGGCAGCGACCACAACCGTGGTCGGCTTCGGGATTCTCGCCTTTTCCAGTGTGCCGGTGCTCAATGCGATCGGGGCGACCGTCGGGCCCGGAGCGATTCTCGCGCTGCTGTTCTCCGCTATTCTGGCGCGCCGCACATGACTGTATCGTCGCATCGTTCGGCCTTGCGTTGGCGTCCGTCACCGCTGTTGTGGTTCAGCTTCATGCTCCATCTCATGGCGCTGGTGCTGTGGGTGTGGCATCCCGCATGGTGGGCGTGGTGCCTGGCAGCGGTGATCGTCGATCATGCGCTATTGACCGTCGCCGGTCTGCTGCCGCGCTGCCGCCTGCTCGGCCCCAATTGGACACGACTGCCGCAGACAGCGCAGCGTGCGGGGCTGATTGCGATCACCATCGATGATGGCCCGGACCCCGAGGTGACGCCGGCGGTGCTCGCGTTGCTTGAGCGCTATCAGGCCAAGGCCACGTTTTTCTGCATCGGCGTAAATGCCGAGCGTCATCCGGAGCTGTGCCGCGAGATCGTGCGTCGCGGCCATGCGGTGGAGAATCACAGCCAACATCATTGTCACCACTTCTCGCTGTTTGGCCCGCGGCGCATGACCGCCGAGGTTGTCGCGGGACAGGAGACGCTGACGCGCATCACCGGGCGGTGCCCGCAATTTTTCCGTCCCACGGCCGGACTGCGCAATCCATTTCTCGACCCAATCCTCAGGCGCCAGGGCCTGACCCTGGTCAGCTGGACGCGGCGCGGCTTCGATACCCGTAATGACGACGCGGCCGAGGTGACGGCGCGTCTGACCGACGGGCTCGCTGCCGGCGACATCCTGCTGCTGCACGACGGCCATGCGGCGCGCACCGCCGCCGGCGAGCCGATTATTCTCGCCGTACTGCCGCGACTGCTTGATACGGTGGCCGCCGCCGGGCTGCGCACCACGACCCTCGCTTCTGTGCAACAATCGTCCACCTTATGAACATACCGATAGCGACCCTGCGCTCCCGTCTGATTGATCGCGCCAGTGCCTATTTCAGCGATGCAGGCCGTTTCGCCTATCACTTCGCCCGCGGCAAACTCGGAGGAGACCCGGTATTCCTGGCGCTGCTGGAGCGCGGGCTGCTGCCGGACAACGGTCGCATTCTCGATCTCGGCTGTGGCCAGGGATTGCTCGCCGCCTGGTTGTTTGCGGCGCGGGAACTCTACGACGCCGGTACTTGGCCGGACGGCTGGCCGGCGCCGCCGCGCGTGGCGGATATCCGCGGCGTCGATCTGTTGCGCAGCGATATACGGCGCGCCAACGTCGCGCTCGTCGCCCCGGCGCGTTTCGAAGAAGGGGATATGCGTTTCGTGGAGTACGGCCGGAACGATGCGGTGGTGATCATGGACGTGCTGCACTATGTGGACTTTGCCGCGCAGGAGGATATCTTGCGGCGAGTGCACGCGGCGTTGTCGCCGACGGGAGTGTTCCTCACCCGTGTCGGCGATGC
Organism: uncultured Thiohalomonas sp.; assembly: GCA_964421235.1. Taxonomy (GTDB): domain Bacteria; phylum Pseudomonadota; class Gammaproteobacteria; order Thiohalomonadales; family Thiohalomonadaceae; genus Sulfurivermis. The sequence continues at coordinate 37,607 of CAYQWR010000002.1, forward strand.
GAACGGCGGGCTGCGTTTCAAGTTCAGCAACTGGGTGGATCGCACGGCTGCTTTTTTTCGCGGCAACCGTCTGCCACCGACGCATTGCCGGCCGTTGCCGGAGTGGATCGCCATGCTGCAGCGGCTCGGCTTTACGGTGGAGACCGCCGACATGAACGGCGATCTGCCCTTTGCCAATGTCATGCTGATCGCACGGCCTGCCGGCACCTAGCGGCAGATTTTTGCTAAAATCACCCGCCACCAATAATAGACAGCCGATAAGCCGAGTGACCCCACTTCATTTAGCCCATTTCACCGCCACCAGTTGCCTTGGCCATGGCCTGGCGGCCAATCTGGATGCCATTCGTATCCAGAATAGCGGACTGGCGCCATGCCGGTTCGAGACGGTGCACGATTTACCGACGTATATCGGCGAGGTCGCCGGTGTGGATGATGTGCGCCTGCCCGCAAGGCTGAGTGAGTACGATTGCCGCAACAACCGGCTGGCCTGGCTCGGACTGCAACAGGATGATTTCAATGCCGCAGTCGAGGCGGCCATCGCGCGTCATGGTCGACGGCGGGTCGGGGTGCTGCTCGCCACCAGCACCGCGGGCCTGTTGCAGACGGAGCAGGCCTACCGTCGGCGTGATCCGGTAAGCGGCGTACTGCCCGACGACTTCATCTACCGCACCACACAGAATACCTATTCCGTGGGCGATTTCGTGCGTACTGCGTTCGGCCTGGAAGGGCCGGCAGTGGTGATCTCGACGGCCTGTTCATCGAGCGCCAAGGTGTTTGCCGCTGCGGCACGCATGATGGCCCTTGGCCTGATTGACGCGGCGGTTGTGGGCGGTGTCGACTCGCTCTGTCTTACCACACTGTATGGTTTCAACTCGCTGGAGCTGCTCTCGCCGGAACCTTGCCGACCGTTCGATGCCGAGCGCAGAGGGCTGTCCATCGGCGAGGCCGCGGCGTTCATTCTGCTGGAGCGGCCCGCAGCGTCGCTCGATCCCGATGCAATACTGCTGCTCGGTAGCGGCGAGTCGAGTGATGCGCATCACATGTCGTCGCCGCATCCCGACGGACTCGGCGCGCGCATGGCGATGGAGGCGGCGCTGCGCAGCGCCGGCCTGCAGCCCGGCGCTATCGACTATATCAATCTGCACGGTACCGCGACGCCGAGCAACGACGCGGCCGAAGGCAAGGCCGTCGCGGCACTTTTCGACGCGCGTGTTCCCTGCAGTTCGACCAAGGGCGCGACCGGCCATACCCTTGGCGCCGCCGGCGGACTGGAGGCGGTGATCGGTGCGCTGGCGCTGCGACACGGTTTTTTGCCGGGTGACGTCAACACGCGCCGGCTGGATCCGGCGATCCCTATCCAATACCTGACCGCCAATCGGGAGGCGGCGCCGCAACGGGTGCTGAGCAACTCATTTGGTTTCGGTGGTACCAACTGCAGCATCGTGCTGGCGCGGGCCGATTGATATGACGACGACCCATTCAGCACTCAGCGCCTGGATCGACGGCATTGGCCTGCTTGGGCCGGCCCTGTCCGGCTGGTCCGACGCGCGTACCGTTCTGGCAGGTGAGGCGGCCTATCGGCCGCAACCGATCCTCGTGCCGCCGCCGCAGGGGTTGCCGCCCGCCGAGCGACGCCGTACCGGTACCGCGATCAAGGTGGCGCTGGCGGTTGCGCAGGAGGCGATCGCCGCGGCCCATCAGGACGCGAAACGGCTGGCGGCGGTGTTCTCCTCGTCGGGCGCCGACGGCGACAACTGTGATGCGATCTGCCAGGCGCTTGATTCTGAGGATCGCCTCATTTCTCCCACCCGTTTTCACAACTCGGTTCACAACGCACCGGCCGGGTACTGGGGCATCGCCTCCGGCGCCATGACCGCGGCGACGGTGCTCGGCGCGTATGACGCCAGCTTCGGCGCCGGTCTGCTCGAGGCGATGACGCAGGTGGCGGCGGACGATATCGGTTGTCTACTGGTGACCTACGATGCCCCTTACCCTGAGCCGCTCAACGCCAAGCGCCCGCTGAGTACGCCGTTCGGGTTGGGACTGGTGCTGATGCCGCAGCGCAGCGAACACTCTCTCGCCCGGATCGATATGCGCATCACCGACGTGCCCTGCGATGTGCTGGCCGACGCTGAGCTCGAGACGCTGCGCCGCACCATCCCCTCGGCGCGCGGTCTGTCGCTGCTGCAACCGCTGGCGCGCGGGGAGGAGGGCAGCGTGGTGCTCGATTACCTGGCGCCGTTGAGTCTCACGGTGATGGTGGAACCGTGTCGCTAGGGCGCGACTGGCTGCTTGCTCATATCCCGCATCAGGGTGGGATGTGCCTGCTGGATCAGGTGGAGACGTGGGATGCGCAAAGGATCCGTTGCCGCGCCGGCAGTCACCGTCATGCCGATAATCCGCTGCGCGCCAACGGCGTGCTGGGCATCGCCTGCGCCATAGAATATGCAGCACAGGCAATGGCGGCACACGGTGCCTTGCTCGGTGCCGCCGCCGAGCGGCCGCGCACCGGCTACCTCACCAGCGTGCGCAGCGTGGAGTTGCAGGCGGCGCGGCTGGACGATATCGCGGAAGATCTCACCGTCGAGGCGGAACGCCTCTCCGGCGACGACAACAACATCCTGTACGGTTTCACGGTCAGCGCCGCAGGCAAGACACTCCTGAGCGGGCGCGCCGCCGTGGTACTCGACGTCGACAAACTGGGGAGCAGGTGATGAAACGTGCACTCGTGACCGGCGGCAGCGGTGGTATCGGCTCGGCGATCTGTCGCCGTCTAGCCGCCGACGGTTGTTTCGTTTATGTCCACGCCAACCGCAATCTGGACAAGGCCAATGCCGTGGTCGATGCGATCCGTGGCAGCGGCGGTATGGCGGAGGCCGTCGCCTTCGACGTCACGGATACCGATGCCAGCCGCCTCGCGCTGGAGGCGCTGGTCGAGGACACGCCGATCCAGATCCTGGTGAACAACGCCGGTATCCACGACGACGCCGTTTTCCCCGGCATGAGCGCGGTGCAATGGAATCGGGTAGTCGATGTTTCTCTCAACGGTTTCTTCAACGTGACCCAGCCGCTGTCCCTGCCGATGATCCGCAGCCGCTGGGGACGCATCATCAACATCACCTCCATCGCAGGGATCACCGGCAACCGCGGCCAGGTGAACTACTCCGCAGCCAAGGGCGCACTGCACGCGGCGACCAAGTCGCTGTCGCTGGAGCTCGCCAGCCGTGGCATTACGGTAAATGCCGTCGCGCCCGGCATCATCGCCACCGCTATGATCGACGGCGTGTTCGACAGCAAAATGATCGAGTCGATGGTGCCGATGAAACGCGCGGGCCAACCTGCCGAAGTCGCTGACGTGGTGGGCTTTCTCGCCTCCGAGCAGGCGAGCTATGTCACCGGCCAGGTGATATCGGTCAATGGCGGCATGATTTGACCACCGCTGTTGCGTTCAGTCTGCAGCGATGACGCATGGGGCGCGCGTACAGGCTTCGTCGCCGGTCTCCCCGTTTCGCCCCAAAATGGCGTCCATGGGGATGGAGTGATGCTAACCCACGGACGATAAAGCGAAAGTAAGAACATACATATTCGGATTGTGATTCCGGTTGTCATGGGTTCGAGCCTCATCGCCCACCCCATCCTTCCTTAGCATCACCCAGCAACAGCCCCTTGCCGTCGCCAGCGCTGGCAGGCCCCATCGCCGCGACCGTTGCGGCATTTCACGCAGTTTCGCGTCATTTCCCTCTGCCGTACTCGCCCGCCCGCGGCGAATTAACGCCAAATCAATAACTTAATTTTGGTATGGATTCTGCAAATCAATCGCCGGCTTAGCGCACTGCGCATGGGTGCCACGATATCAGGAGCGATCACGACGCGACGACGGAAAGTCCCTCCATGCACGCAGTCACGGCGTGCCCGGCCCGGCGGTTTCGCACGGCGGCGCTGATAGAGAAAAAGAATGACAGGCGTGCCGCCGGCGCGGCGCCTGAGTTATATGACAACGAGAATAAGGGGCTGCGAATGACCGGGGTGTGCAGACGTCGTCTTATCGGCGGCTCGATTTTTTTGTCCGGCAGCCTATTGCTGTCACCTGTAGCAGGTGCGGATGATCTGGGAGTCATCCGGGTGGACTCCACCACTATTGACGACCGGTTCGACAACAAGCGCGACGAGCCGTCCAACATCAGCGTTATCAGCGGCAGCACGGTCGACAACTCCCATGTGGAGAATATGCAGCAACTGCTGCAGAGTGTGCCCGGCGTCACCACCGAGGTGCAGAGCGGCGACTCGATCAAGATCCATATCCGCGGCGTCGAGAATCAGGTCTACATGGGGGAGAAGCCCGGCGTCGCGGTGGTGATCGACGGTGTGCCGGTGTTCGAACGCACCGGGCGGGTCAACATCGACCTGGACGATATCCAGTCGATCAAGGTGATCAAGGGCGGAGCCTCCTATCTGTTCGGCGACGACGCCCTGGCCGGCGCGGTGATCATTACCACCAAGCGCGGTGCCGGTATGGCCGGTTACAAAGTGGCAGGCGAGGCGGGCGCGTTCGGTTACTACAAGGGGTTGATGCGGGCCGGTTATGCCAACGACCAGTCCAACGGCTACGTGCAGGCGTCGCGGCGCGGCGCAGACGGGTACTACGATGATTCCGCCTCCCGGGCCGATTACGTCAACGGCAAGTTGCAGTACTATCTGGACGACAGCAGCGATCTTGTTTTCGGTTTTGAGAACGCGCTGCGCAAGAAAAACAGTCACGGCACCGTGACCGGCGTCACCGCGGCAACGCTCGACCCCGAAAGCAAGGATCCGGCCTATAACGATTACGCCAACCGTTTCAATGTGCGGCTCGGCAAATACTATCTGACCTACTCGAAGGATACCGGCGCCAACAGCAATCTGATGGTGAACGGCTATACGTTCACCGATCACACGCAGTTCTACAGCTCGCCGATCAAGACCACCACCGATTACAACTACTTCAATGATTACGATCAGGTACAACGGGGGATAAAGGCGGAGTACCGGGCCGGCGGCGAACAGGTGGCCTGGATGCTGGCCACCGATCTGCGCGATAACAGCTATGACAACCGGGTCACCTTCATCGATTGCACGGCGGTTTACGGTGCCTGTACCACCGGGGCGCTGAAGGATAACAACCACACGCAGGAGCGGGTGCAGGCGGTGTATGGTGAGCTGAAGTTTGCCGTAACGCCGCCGCTGACGGTGACGCTGAACGGCCGCTACGATCACATCGGACTCGATTATGCGGATCTGAACGCCGCCGCCAACGACAATAGCAAGGGCTTCGACGTCGCCTCATGGCGCCTGGGCGGCAACTACGCCGCGCGCGAGAACCTCGACTATTACGCCAATCTCTCCACCGGCTTTCGTGCGCCGACCGTGGACCAGCTGTTCGTCGGCACCAATTCGCCAACGCAGCGCGTTGCCGCCAACTCCGATCTGAAGCCGGAGTATTCTCTCAACACGGAGATTGGCCTGCGCGCCAAGACGGTGTGGGCGGGAGTTCCGGTCGATCTTGATGCGGCGCTGTTCCAACTGGATCGCAAGGACCATATTCAGGCGACCGCGGGTCAATACACCACCACCGTCGGCAACCGCTACGACAACGTCGGCGACATGCGCAGCCGGGGTCTGGAGTTGACGCTGCGCAGCGATCCGCAGCGCACCTGGTCGTGGGATGCCGCCTATACCTACCTCGATGCGGTCTATACCCGCTACGACACGTTCTATCTGCTGACGTGCGCCGCCACCAGCCACGGCAGCTGCACCTCATGGAACTCTACGGTGTTCAACAACGACGGCAATCAGGTGCCGCGCGTTCCGCATCACCACCTCAACCTGGCGCTGCACTATCGGCCTTCCAGCTACTGGACCGTCAGCGGCGAAATGGACGCTAGCAGCGGCTACTACGTCGACGAGATCAACCGGGTGGAGATCGCCGGACATGAAACCTACAACCTTCTGGTCAACTACGACCGCAAGGTAGACGGGAATCTATGGTCGCTGTTCGCACGGGTCGACAATCTGTTCGACAAGCGCTACTACAACACCGCGCGCGGCAATTACGACGCCAATTATGACGGCGTCTACAACGCCGAGGATATCTCCATCGTCGTGAATCAGGGCCGTACCTGGACCCTGGGGCTGGCGATACAGTTCTGAGGAGGGGAGGCGATGCGCACACCCCATTTTCTCGTGTGGCTGCTCTTCCTGTTGCCGGGCGTATGCGGCGCAGAGACGGTATTGCAATGGCGCGAGGCGCAGGCCGGCGGCGCCGCGCACGCTACGCATCGCCATGCCGCCGCCAGCGGCATGCGGTTGCTGGATGGCGCCGGTGCCGACACCGAGATAGTTCTGCCGACGCTGGAGCACCGTCCCTTGGCGGTGGCCGCAGGGCGTGCGTTGCTGAAGCCCACGGGATTCGACAACTACCATCTGTTGTTGGCGACGCGCCATAGCGTCAACCGCGATGAAACGGCATTGCGCTACCAATCCTTCAGTGGCCGCCCGTCGGGTCATTCGCCGGCACAGCTGGTGAACAGCAGCAAAGTGCCGCTGGAGATTCGGCCATTGCCGCTGCCGCGCGAACATTCGCACTACCTTGCCGAAACCGTTGCGGTTTTTATGGTGCGTTTTCGCGAACGGCCGCTCGCCCGCCATCCCATCGGGCTGGAGACCAGCAACGGTACCCGATTGTTTGCCGTCACCGACGACCGTGGCCGGTTTTTCCTGCCGTTGCCCGACGATTTCAGCGCGGCAGCGGCGGGACGGCGACGAGGTGCACCGGCGGATTTCATCCTCACTACGCGGATGAAGGAGGGTGAGCACGAGTTCTACACGACACTGAGCGCCGCCTATTTTCGCAATCCCCGGCACTGGCAGTCATCACGCCGCGGCGGGTGGAGCGCGCTGGCCGGATTCATGGTCGGGCTCGGGCTGCTGCTGTGGGTGTCGCGCCGGAAGCCGGCGTCGGACATTCGGACGTAAGGGGGCGGTATGAATCTCTCGGTGTTACGCAAAGGCGTGCAGCTGCTGGCGTTTCTGTTTCTGGTCTACGGCGGCGTCATCGTCGGTTCCTACGCCGCCGACAAGGTGAGCCACGCGTTTCCCGCCTTGACCTGCGCTTACGATACACGGACCGCTGACTACTGTGCGCTGATCCCGTTTCAACATCAGATGGCGCATCGGGTCGGACCGGTATTGGCGGGCGGCGGGTCGGTGTTGCGGGCATTGTTGCCGACGCTCACCACTCTGGTCACGTTTCTGCTGCTGTTCGTCGTGTTGAACAAGGCCTTTTGCGGTTGGATTTGTCCCCTGGGTTTCTTCCAGGAGGTGATGCATCTCGTCGGCCAGAAGTTGGGATTGAAACGTTTCGAGTCCTTGCCGCCCAAGCTCGTTGACGCGCTGCGGCCGGTAAAGTGGCTGCTGTTGGCGCTGCTGGTGTTCGGCTTTCCTCTGCTCGCCGGCCTCGGAATCGTCGGCCATGAGTTGGGCAATCCGTACTGCAGCATCTGCCCCAGCCGTATTCTGACCACGTTGGCCAACGGTGATCCCCGGCAGTTGGTGATCGACGGCAGCGGCATCGGTTATTTCGCGCTGTCGGTGCTGGCCACGTTTCTGTTCGGGCTGATGATCGCGATAGCCTTGCAGGTACGGCAGCCCTATTGCCGTATCTGTCCGATGCTCGCGTTGCACGCGGTATTCCGCAAGGTGGGGCTGGTGCGGCTGGTGAAGCAGGCAACGCCGCGATGCACCAAGTGCGGGCTGTGCGCCAAGGCGTGTCCGATGGACATCCGTGAGATTCACTCCGAGATGACGCGCTCGGATGTGCTCCATGCGGACTGCACCCTGTGCGGTCGCTGCGTCGAGTTTTGTCCCGACAAAGACGTGCTGCAGCTGAAATATGCCGTCGTCCCGTTGTTGCGTTCCGGGCCGGACTATTTTCGAACGCGCAAGAAGATGCAGCAACGCTGGGAGCAGTGGTCGCTGTTGGGCTGGTGGCGACGCCGTCGCGCGCGTGTCGCGCAGCGGAGTGGCTGATGGAGTCGCTCACGCTGACGTTCGGCGCCGCCCTGGGGACGGGGCTGGTGTTTGGTGCGGGTCCCTGCACTATCAGTTGCCTGCCTTTCCTCGGCCCGGTTTTCGTCGGGCGGGGTGATGGCGCGTGGCGCTCGTTACTGCCGTTTTCGGCCGGTCGGTTGGTGGGCTACAGCGCGCTCGGCGCGGCGGCGGGGGGAGCCGGGCATGCGGTCACCCGATGGCTGGAACATGGGCCGGCTGCCGCGGTGTTGGGCACGGCAACGTTGCTCATGGGGATCGCGTTATGGCGGCGCGCCGGGCGCGATACGCGCTGCGATGCGCCGGCCGCACCCGCTGCTCAACCGATTCGCTTCTATCGCCGCGGCCACGGCTGGCGCCTGTCGCTGGGGCTGTTCGGCATGGGCGTTGGGATGGCGTTGAATCCTTGCCTGCCGCTGGGGACGGTGTTGCTGGCGGCGAGCGCCAGCGCCGCAGTGCGGTCGGGATTGTGGCTGGGATTGGGTTTCGGGATCGGCGCGGTGTTGGTGCCGACGCTGGTGTTCGGGTGGGTGGTGGCGCATTTCGGCGCGCAGTTGCGCTTGCACCTGACGCAGTGGCGGCGCGGTCTGGAGCGTAGTGCTGGGGGAATGCTGATGATGTTGGGTGTGGTAACGGCGATGGGATGGGTGCAGCCATGACGATGACGGATCTGTTTACCAAGGGAGGCCCCGTGGTATGGATTCTGCTCGGCTATTCGACCGTGGCCGTGACCATTGTGTTGGAACGCGTGATCACACTGGCAACGCGGGGACGGATGGCGCGCGACTTCGAGCAGCGCCTGAACGCTGCGCTGCGCGACGACACCGCCGATACGCTGGTTCGGGACCTGCCGGGGCCCGAAGCGGTGATCGTGCGGGAGATGCTTGCGGCCGACCACGCCGGCGTGGGGGATTTGAGCCGCGTTGCGTCGCGCGTCGGTTCGGAACAACTGCAAGGCATGGAACGTGGATTTCGCACGCTGGGCCTGTTGGGCAATACCGCGCCGCTACTGGGTTTGTTCGGGACCATCACCGGCATGATCAAGGCGTTCATGGTCATCGAGCAGGCCGGCGGCAAGGTCGATGCGCAGGCCCTGGCCGGAGGGATCTGGGAGGCAATGATCACCACCGGTGTCGGTTTGGCGGTCGCCATACCGATCCTGTTGCTGCTGCATCTCCTTGAAGGTATGGCGGATCGGCGCGCACTGGCGATGCGCCGCTGCGCGTCATTGGTCCTCGAGTCCCGGTCGTACCGGTGCGAACCGGAGGCGGAGGAGCCGGTGCATCACCGCGCGGGAGTCGTTCATGCAGTTTGAAGGGCGGCGGCGCAGCAGCAACGTCCTCAATCTGACGCCGCTGATCGATGTGGTGTTTCTGTTGCTGGTATTTTTCATGCTGACCTCGCACTTCGTGCGGGAGGAGAAGATCAAGGTCGATCTGCCGGCGGCGACCAGCGGTAGAGCCGACAACAGCGATCAGCTGCAAGTCGTGCTGGATCGGCAGGGGCGGGTTCTGATTCATGGCCAATTCGTCGACCCCGCCGATCTCGAGGCGCAGCTCCGTGGCGATCTGCAGGGACGCAAGGATCGGTTGGTACGTATCCGCGGTGATCGCGCAGCGTCGTTGG
>CAYQWR010000003.1:0-47065 GCA_964421235.1 uncultured Thiohalomonas sp.
TGGCAGATTCACTCCTGTTTGCAAGAGCCTTGGAAGATAGGGCTGTCACCAGTTCCGATCTCAAAACATGGGATGGTGTGGCATGATAAGGAATATGTCAGGCGTTGGGACGGCGGTCTTGCGAAACGCAAACGTCGCATTTGGATTAAGTGTGTTTTGGCGCATTTTCTTTTCTATTGGAAGGGCTATCAACGCATCCTGATACAGGCTGCATCGTCGATAGGCTTTGCGCTTGAACACATGTTGTCGTTCATTATTCCGGTTGTGTTTCTGGCACTGGTTATTCTGGCTGTTCCCCAGTTTCGCGCTTATAGGCCGGGTCGATTGACGAATTGGTTTTTTGGTATCGCGAATGCGGGGGTTGTCGTCGGCGTAGTCGCTGAATTCATGCATGGGCAACATATGGAGCACTTCCAAGGAAACACGGTTGCCATGGTGATGGCGAACGTGAAATGGGCTAAAGAGTATGCTTTTGCGGTAGCCTGGGGGCGTGTCGGTAATTCCATGAATTTAGTCGGAAGTTTGATTCTTGGCGGGCGAGCTTTGGTGGCTGCAATACGCCGCCTGACGGGATCAAGGGGGGGCAGAACACTTGAAGAGAAGATTTAAGGGTGCTGACCCCTTTAACTCTGGATTATTACGCGCGGAAGTATCGCGACCGCGACCAGGCCATCGTCATGGCCTACCAAAGCGGCGGATACAGCCTGAAAGCGATCGGCGACTATTTTGATCTGCACTACTCACGGGTAAGCAGTATTGTAACAGCGGCAGAATAGGCAGTAGGCAAGGCCTGAGCCTGATGGCGCAAGGAGTTATTGTGGCAGAGACCCGGACAGCAGTCTTGCAATGCCCCTATTGCTGGGAGCAGATCGAGGTGGAAGTGGATTGCTCGATCGAGCGCCAGGAGTACGTGGAGGATTGTAGCGTCTGTTGTCGCCCGATCGTAATCACGGCGGTCTGTGCCGAGGACGAGGTCGTCAGTGTCGATGGCAGATCGGAAGATGAATAGCCTGGTGGGTTAGGAAGATACTTAAGTCGGTGGAGGATTGAACATGACGTCGGTATAACCGACGCGGTTTCAATTCCAGCAATACGACAGCGTGCTCATGACGACTCCCCCGGATGGTCGGGGGAGGTGGCCTAACTTTACCAGCCGGCTCGGGAGCCTTTCGGAGGCCGACATCCGGCGTCCCGACCCGGGAGCATCAAGAGGCGGTGCCTAGCTTTCTAAACAACAACGCCTTGAACGGACAGAAGCCGAGGGATGCCGAGAGCAAGGCACTGACGCCAATGGACATGGACGCCAGGTGCCATTGCCACGCGAAGGGCGCGGCAAAGCCAGCGGCGATCAGAGCGAGTCCAATGATGATGCGCAGCTTGCGCTCCAACGGATCAATGTTAGCGAACATAGTTAATAACCCCTTGATTCTATATGGGTTTAAAGGTGGAATGGGGCTAAACTTTACTGAATCAGTTGGGAATGCGCAAGCCTGCCTGACGGCGACCGATGGCGGGAACACGCAATAGAGGGGGGTCAAGAAGCTCGATGTAGGGTGGGTTAGCGTTTTTCGCATAACCCACCAAGCGTTGCGCAGCAACACAACCCGTTTGTTTAAGATGTACGGTTGGTGGGTTACGGCGCGAAAGCGCGCCTAACCCTCCCTGCATTGGATAAAATCCCGTTTAAGTAAGTGCCATTCGGGTCAGATGAAACCTGAATTACGTAACGACCGGGAAGCTGATAGGGAGCTTGGGGTTGGCGTCCATGGAGCAGTCCGGTCCAGATGCCTCTGGAGATTTCCGCGATGCGATACAGGAAACCGCTGATAAAGATCATTCTGGCGCTAGTTGCGGCGCTGATAATCGTCTCATACGCCGGTTGCGATATCATCAGCGATCCCGCGACACGTCTGGACGACACTATTGATAATAGTGTTGCCAGTCTTGGCAATGATGAAGGAGACATGCTTACCATTCGGTATCAACCGGACATTGATAAAACCGGTTCGTACCGTGTGCAGTTTGATAAGGTTGGGGCTCTGATTGTCTGGTATGAGGATGCCAAAGGGAAAGTTATCGATAGCGGAACAACTTCTCACATCGCCCGTTATGTCGATATTCCGCGGACGTTGATCATTGCCAAACCAGCAGATTCCGCGCTGATCATCGTGCTCCAGAGACACGATGGCCGCGCAATCATCAGTGGCGTGAAGTGAGTATTTTGGAACAATTTTGACCGTGAACCACTGGCGGATGGTCGGGAACAGACCACGGATAGATGACACAAATGGATATGTCACCTTAATACCGCATCAGGACCCAAATATCTTGCGGCTGGATGTGCCAGTGTTAGCAGCTTATTCTATTGACGGTTTTGTTGACGCCCCGTAGTGCGCCGCAGCGAAGGTATGCGGCGATGGCAAATCAGGGACATGCCACGGCTTTGAGCTGTTGAACACGGAAGATTGCGGGGTGTTCCCTGTTACGATTTGACTTTTGATAGGGGTTTTTCATGAATGTACTAGTTGTTACCACCAACGATTGTCCTGGCTATCGCGTCAAGCAGGTAATAGGCCCGGTATACGGCACGGCCGTCCGCTCGCGAAATGTCGTCGGAAACATCATGGGCGGGTTTGCCGCTTTCTTCGGCGGCAATCAGAAAGGCGCAACCACCATGGTGTCGCAGACTCGGGACGATGCTCTGCTTGAGCTGCAACAGAAGGCGCAGAGCATGGGCGCCAACGGTGTGCTGGCGATGCGTTTCGACGCCGGGGAGTTTGATTCCGGCCAGGGATCGGTGATGGAGATGATAACCGCCTACGGCACGGCGGTCGTCCTGGAGCGAGCCAATTAAACACTTGGTATAGAGGCGGTGTTTGAGGCGGAGCGCATGGTGTCGGGCCGGACATTTCGATGCATGCATATGTGTGGTCGGTGGACGGCAGGGGTCTTGGAATGTTGTCACGACGTGCGATGCGGGTCAGCCAGGCCCGCTGCGACTTGAGTATCCGGGGACGACACGCTTTCGGGCTTTGTCGATGGAAATACGCTGTAACGCATAATGCGCGACTTTCCAAGGAGGAACAGTAATGGACTATCAGACGGAAGACATTTACATCGATCCTAATGAAATAGGTAAAGATCCGGCAGCGGATAGCCCGCCCCTCGCGGCACAAATTATGCGTGAGAAGTACAAGGAGTATCAGCGCGGGAGTAAGCGGCACAAACTCCTGTATTACACTTTTCGCTTGGCGGCCGGACTTTCCGCGGCCTTGCTGCCATTCGTCATCGGTCACTTGCCGGTAGTGGCAACGGTGTTGTCGGTGGTTGTCGTGGTATGCACCGTATTCGATATCGTTCTTGATCCGAAAAGCAAATGGGCGCTCTACTCCCGCGCGACAGACCTTTTATCCATGGCCGAGCTGAAGCGCAGAGGCGAGTATGATAAGTACAAAGATGCACTGGAAGTATTGCTTGCAACAGAACATCAGGCGCTCGCAGGGTTGAAGGATCTGGAAGATGTTCTGAAAAAAGTGGAACGCGGCGATAGGAATGATGGAGGTTGAACAGGCGATGTGGTGTCGGGCCCGAACACCGTGAGCACGCGAGGGCCGGCTGCAATAAGGGTCGAAATTGGATTTGCGGCTCGTAACGCTGCGCTGATGTAGATGAGTTGCGGCAATTTTCGCAAAGGGTGGCGAGGATCAAGAGTCCGCCAAGAGCGGGGTGGGAGTCCGTCAAACCAATCGGGACGATGTTCGTATGAGGGGGATCATGAACGAGGGTGTCCGCGCGATGCGGCTTATAGCCGGTATTGTGCTTTCGCTGTTTGTGGTATCGAACGCGTTGGCCTTGAGCGAAGCCGACAAGCGCCGTTATAGGCAGGAGCACGAGCAGGAGTACCAGAATGGTACGATGCAGCACCATGTCTCGCTGGAGGAGATGAAGAGGATCAAAGAGGCGAGGTTTGCCAATTATCCTGCTGTTCAGAATTGCATTGAGAGCGCCGCTACGCCTCCCGAAATCGGCGCATGCATCGATACCTGGCGAAAAGAACATACGGACGGGCCAAGGCCGAATCCCTGAGCTATGCCATAACGAAAAAGGCACGATGGGTTTGGCAAGGGACTAATTCTTATGGCCGAATATGTCGGCCGCTATCCATCAGACGACGGAGATATCGATGAAGACAGTAAGAAGTGTTGGGATGTTGCTGTTGGCGGCCTGGCTCATTTTGAAAGGTCTGATCCCCTTGCTCCATATCAGCTTTTCCGGCATGTGGACCGTGATGGCGGTTCTCTCCGTCGCCGCCGGCGTGCTCATTGCGATCGGGCGTTAGCAGATTCCGCAGGGTGTTGTGAAAAACGAACCGCATCGATCGCGAAGGGGGAAATCGAAGGGTTCATCCGTCGCCGTCGATTGATGCCGCCCTGTTGTTGGCCGGGATGCGACTCCAGTCACGCCTGTTCCCTGACGCCCGCAGTTACCGATGAACGCGCACCAACCAGACGAGGCTCACGGCGTGCCGCGGGTCCGCTGCGCCTTCAGGTCCATCCTGATAGCGTGCTATCGAGACGGACCCCGAAGTCCTTTCAGATTACCAGCGTGGGGGCCGACCGCCGCCGGGGCGACCGCCACGGCCGCCACGGCCGCCGCCGCCGCTTCGTGAGTCGCGCTCCATGGCCATGTTGACCTTCAGCGGGCGCCCGCCGAGATCGCGGCCATTTAGCTCCAGAGCCTTTTCCGCCGCCTGCTGCGTCGCAAACGTGACAAAAGCGAAGCCTTTCGGACGTCCCGTCTCGCGATCCATCACCATGGCGAAGTCGCTGATCTCTCCATAGGGGGAGAACAGCCCCCGCAGTTGCTCCTCGTTTACCGAATACGGGAAGTTTCCGACATACAGCTTGTTTTGTTGCATGCAATCGCTCTCCAGGTCAGGTACTTCCGGAGTTCTCGTCGGCGTCGGCAGGTGCCGGCGCTTCAGTCAACGAGTCATCCGTTACATCCGCCAGCCCATCGCCCTTGTCGAGCTTGCGCTGGCTCTTCTCCTCTTTTTTCTTCTTCTTTGCGAGCTCACGTTGACGTTTTTCAAAAGAATAGTTCGTTTTGGCCATAAGGTTCCTCAGGTGTAATGGGCGAAAAGGATAGTCGCCGGCCGGTTGATTTGCCGCATCCTTTCGGTGAATTCCGTCGTCGGCCGTATCAAGGGCGGGGTCTTGCGGCCAAAAACGAAGGCGCAGCTCTTGCCCAGCCCTATGTCACGACGCGAGACCCCGTCCGCTGGACCCTTGATGGAGAGGCAATTTTTGACTGGCTATTGTAGGAAAATCCTGGGCAAAAATTTTAGCTGTCAAACGGATGCCACTCACGGAGCTTCCTGGCCGGATTGCCAGTCGAACACAAGGGTATGGGTAACAATACCAATAAATGGGGATGGAGTGAAACTCCCGCGGGAAGATGGACCTCCATAACATGCTCCGCCTAAGTTTGCATCGCCGGTACGGCCGGCTGTGCGGCCCCGGGGGGGCGGAATGGAGCAATCCTGCTACGGAAGACAATGGGTGCAACGAGCCCGGTGTGTGGATCGTGGCAAAAATTGCGATGTCAGGGACGGCCCGTCACTCGTCATTGATTTCAACGATTTACGGCTCTGAAGATAGATAGCGTTCATACGCCGCTACCCAATCGTTAGCGATTGCATATTGGGCCGTCGCCAGACTGATCTTGTTGCTGCACACCAGATCGTGCAGTTGGTGCTCCAATTTATCCTTCGCGTAACTACCCCAGCCGCCTTCGACGTCGTGCGGTTCGGGCCATAGATTACGCGGCGAGTAGGGCGAGCCGCCCAGACCGAGCGGCACCAGGTGATCTTCCTCGTAGGCGCCGAGCCGATGGTCGCGGTAACCGTACTGGCGGATCTGTTCCCGCTTCAGCTTTTCGGTGTACTCCTCGGGCGGCCGTATGGAACGTGTGTAGCCACCTGGCCGGCAGATCGTTTCGTACAGCGACGCTTGCGTTACGGCGGGGTTCACTGCCCCCGGTGTGAAGCGCGGATTCGGGCGGGCATAGCGTTTGGGAAATTGGGCGCCGCCACGGGTGCTTTTTTGGATGTAGCCGCCGATGTCATGAAAATAGTGCTCGACCTTGTGGATCAGAGACGTGACGCTCCAGGCAAATGCAGGGGGTGTCGCGGCCAGCAAACCGATACAGAGGCAGGCTGACAGGCATGGGGTTCTTCGTGTCATCATGGATTAGTCTTCCGGGGCATTCAGGTGCATAGCTGGGTCGGGAATTGCATTTACGGCGAAGCGTTCTCGGGACGGCGCTTTCAACCGGCGAATCGGGAAACGTGACGGACTATGGTCGGCGCACGATTGCATGCCACGCGAAAAATCAGCATCCGTTCCAAACGCATCCGGGTGCGCGTTGCGAAACGGCGGCCACATATCCTCATCGCGGTCCTCCTCCGGCGGGCAATGGGAAACCCGGGGGCGTCCCTCTCACTTTATATCATTCGCCGGTGTGTACTCCAGCGCATTATCGGTATTGAAAATATGGACTTAGTCGTTCACCGCCTCTGCGTGGGCCTAATCCGTGCCGAGCGGCGCCGGTGCGTCGTTCGCCCGGGCATCGATGCCGTCAGGCGGACTGCCGGATGCGCCGGTGAGATCCTGCGGATCTCGTTGCGGTCGCCCGCCCGCAGCGGCGCGTAATGACACTCGGCAAGCGCCGCGAAATAGTGAATAATGGCGTCGGGGAAATGGTTTCACTTGCGCGGTGGCGCGGTCATGGAAGAGGGAAGGGCCGCCCGTCGTGCGCATAATCTGTACGACACAACGACCAGGGAGGTTAAGCCATGTCCGAGTTCAATCCATACCAAACGCCCGCCGCCGATATCGAAACCCACCAGCCGAATGACGAGCGGCTCGCCAGTCGTGGCCAGCGTTTTTTTGCGGCAATGATCGACGGCCTGATCAGCCTCGTCTTGATGACGCCGATACTGATGGCGATGGGCTATTTCGACTACACGCAGCACGGCCGGCGTCCGCCGTTCGCCCTGGTGGTGGTCAGTCTGATCATTAGCTTCGGGGTTTTCGCCGCCGTTCATTTCATGCCCATCAACAACAACGGCCAGACGGTCGGCAAGAAACTGCTCAAGATCCGCATCGCCGATCTGAATCAGGACAAACCACATGCGGCGACCATTCTGGGACGGCGCTACCTGCCGGTCTACCTGGTGCAGCTGATTCCGTTGCTCGGACCGTTGTTGTCGACGGTCGACGTGCTGTTCATCTTCCGTTCCGATCGCCGCTGTGTGCACGATCTGATCGCCGGTACCCAGGTGGTGCGCTGCGAGTAGATTTGTACGCTGCTGCCCGCCGGCACGGCCCGTTAGGGCGGCGTTGACGGGCGCAGGATATGATACGGCGACACGCGGCCCGGGCGAAATGGGCGAGAGAGGAGATTTCAACTCTCGTCGTCTACGACGCCGCTTCCGTAAGGCGAAGTCGAAAGCATGTCGCTTCACCGCGTGGCTGCGCGACGACCGTGCAGGTCGTGAACGTCACGCCATCGTGCCGTCTGTCCGATGCACGCGAACGCACCCGGTGCGTCAAGCGTTTGCACGTCTGGGTGTTGAGAATTCTCAATTCAGAAACGTGATTGGGATGGCGCACTTTACTGATGGAATACTGCCGACGTAAAAAGCGGGACGAAGGGATTGGCGCCGCTTCCCTCCGTCCCGCTGAGAACGCTTGCCTGCCGGTGTCTACAGGCTATCTTCCGGGGGCGGGGCCGGATGGATGTAGGCCCAGCCTTCCGCTTCACGAATGGTGATCTCACCCACGCCCGACGGCACGATGGAGATGAACGGGTAGAGATCCTTGCGATCGACGTGCAGCTCGCGCAAGGTGTTGGAGCACTGGGCCAGGATCACGCCTTCCTTCTTGAGGTGTTCGAGTTTTTTCTCGAAGCCGTTGTTCTTCACATAGACGTCAAATCCCTTGCTGTTCGCCAACAGCTCGATCTTGATCTTGCCCTTGAGGCGCGGGTCCTGCAGCAGGTTCTCGATATTGTTGAGCGTCTTCTTGATCGCCTTGTCGCCGCCGCTGTCGAGATGAAAGATGGCGCCGTACTGGGCCTTGTCGGCGGTCGCGCCATGATAACTTCCGGCATAGGCGGTTCCCAGCCCGAGCAGGCCGAGCGCGCATAGGGCGATGCCGCCTAATCGCGGTAGACGGTGTTTTATGGTGTTAGTCATGTGTGACTCCTTTGGTGGTATTCATACTGAGGAACAGGGGCTGCTGTTGTCGTTGTGATCGCGGAGAGACCCCATGATCTTAATGAGTGCAGGTGCGACAAATTTATTCCGCGACGACGGCAACGGAAACGGAAACGGGTGTTGCGCGGGAATAACGATTAACCGCAGTTATAATACGGATATTTGCGGCGGAATCAACGATCCCAAAGGCGGGCAGACCCAATCATGGCGCACCGCCCTCCATGCTGGGCGTGCCTGTCGGGGTGAGGGTTTCAGAGATAGCGGTTAAAGAAATCAAGTACGCGCCGAATGTATGGCTGCGGCGCAACCGCATAGGCCCCGACATGTTTTGCGCCGCGCACGATCCACAGACTCGCCTCTTTGTCGTGCTTCAGTACGGCGGCCAGCGTTTGGCTGTTGCTCATGGGAACGGTGGTGTCGTCGCTGCCTGCGATCAACAGCACCGGGCGCTGACCGAAGTCGCGCAATGAACCTTCCGGATCGACCAACCTCGCGTTCAGATTGTTGAACGTACGCATCTCCCACAGGGTCTCCGCTGTAAATGGCCAGTCGGGCAGGTGGGTCCAGTGCGGCATGTGGACCTGCAGATAGCGATAGAAGTTGGCGATGGGACTGTCGGCGATGGTGGCGCCGACGGCGGGGTCCCTGGCCGCGACCTCCAGGGCGGTGGTACCGCCCATCGAATAGCCGATGATGCCGATGTGCCGATAGCCCAACGACCGCGCATAATCGACTGCACCCAGAAGATCGCGCTGTTCGAACAGGCCGACTGTCACCTCGTGGCCGGGCGATTGACCCTCGCCGCGAAAGTCGAACATCAATACCGCATAGTCGGCACGGTGCAGCGCGGCGGCGAGTGGCAGGGCGGGCTCGTCGGCGGAGCGATTCTGCCGGTAGCCGTGTGCCTGGATCACGATCTTGTCCGACGCTACGGCGGGAGGAAGCAGCCAGCCGGAGAGTTGCAGATGATCGGTGCGGGACGGAAAGCGAATCGAGTCATACTTCAGGTTGTATAGCGCCGGTGTCTTGGTAATGGGCATGCGGGCCGGGTGGATGAGATGCCAGCTGACGTAATAGGCCACCGCGCCGGTCAGCACCACAAACAGCACCGCAACCGCGAGAAGCCGGCGTAACCAGCGCAGATAGCGTGATTGCGCGTGCGACCCCGCGTCAGCGCCGGTTCGGGAAGTGGGCATCGAGAACCGCTCCATAGTGGTTAAACCCCATGATAACGAAGGATAACAGCGACTGAGCGGAAGTATATGCGCCAGGGCGGTGCGAATACGTGACCAGCGTCCGCGTTGTCAGACAAACCCATTGCGGCTGTTGCCGGCGGATCAAGTGTAATACTTTCGCCGAATGCCTCGTGTGTGGAGTCTTCGACACGGATATATCGTTTTGTCACGATGTTGCGGCGGCCGTACTGCTGCGCATATCCGCGCCGATGAACGTTGCCTGTCATACGATCAGCGTTCTGTCGCAGCGCGCTGTCCGTCCGCTTTGAAACAGGTTCCGCTTCGATACGATATCCGAGGTCATACGCCGGCACCAGGAGAAGGCGGCTGCTTACCGGTACGATAAGCGCGGGAATGTATGCGTTTCCTGAGCGGCCTCCGATATCCATATTGGCTGTTCCTGCGGTTATTGCGCAGTGACGCTGCCGGCGTCGATCCGGTAGCCGGATCTCCCAAACGATTGTAATGAAATTTCGGCCGGGAAATTGATCGGTTGCTGTCGCCGCCGGCGCGCTGCTTTGGTGCCGGTTGCACGTTTGTCGCCCAGCAGCAGTGCACCTGCACCGCGATGTTTTTTGACGCACTGTAGCGGAACAGTAAATAAACGGGGGTGTTAATGGTGCGGGCTCCGTCTGGCATAGTAGTTGCTGACACAGTGCCGATATGAATTAACGCAAAGGCACTGCAATGAAAACGAAAAGACTATTCCGTGTCATATCCCCTACGCTGCGAACTGTTATCGCCATCGGCATGCTGTGCGCCAGTTCGTCGGCACTGGCCGCCGACGACAGCGGTTCACTCAAGGCACAGACCGATACGGTCTGGTTGGTGACGGCGGCAGCATTGGTGTTCTTCATGCAGGCGGGATTTGCCTTGCTCGAATCGGGCATGGTGCGCGCCAAGAATGCAGTCAATGTGATCATGAAGAACTACGTTGATGTGGCCTTGGGCAGCGTGGTGTTCTGGGTCGTCGGCTACGGCCTGATGTTCGGCAGCAATCCCGGGGGCTGGTTCGGTACCGATCACTTCTTGTTGGGTAACGCCGAACATATGGACTACAGCCTGCTGCTGTTCCAAACGATGTTCGCGGCGACCGCCGTGACCATCGCCTCGGGTGCAATGGCGGAGCGCACGCGATACGGCGGCTATCTGCTGGGGGCAATCGGTGTAACCGCCGTGATCTACCCGGTGTTCGGCAGCTGGGCCTGGGGCAGTCTGTATACCGGCCACGGCTGGCTGCGCAGCATGGGCTTTATCGATTTCGCCGGTTCCACTGTGGTCCACTCGGTCGGCGGCTGGGTGGCGCTGGCGGGAATTCTGGTGCTTGGACCACGCACGGGCCGCTACGGACCGAACGGTGAACAACGGGCAATCCGCGGCCACAATCTCGGCTCGGTGGCATTGGGAGGATTCATCCTCTGGCTCGGCTGGTTCGGTTTCAACGGCGGGAGCACCGCGGCTGCCGACACGCGTATCGGCCTGATCGATCTCAATACCCAGCTTGCCGCCGCCAGCGGTACGATCACCGCGCTGTTGTCGATGATGTTGAGCCGGCGGCCGGTCTTGATCACTACTACGGTCAACGGCAGCATCGCGGGGCTGGTGGCGATTACCTCGGGCTGCGCCACGATGGAGCCGCTTTACGCCATCATCACAGGCGGTGTCGCCGGCACGCTCATGGTGTTTGCCGGCAGCCTGCTCGACCGGATGAAGATCGACGACGTTGTGGGTGCGGTTTCGGTACATGGCGTGTGCGGCGCCTGGGGAACGCTGGCGGCGGGCCTGTTCAAGGCGGGCGACATGTTCAATTCGACGCAGGTAATCGTCCAGTTGGTCGGTATTTGTGCAGCCTTCCTGTGGACCTTCCCGACGGCCCTGCTGATGTACTACGGGATCGATAAATTGGTGGGGTTGCGTGCCTCCACTCGCGACGAACAGCGCGGCCTCGATTATGCGGAGCATCACGAGGTCGGCTATCCGGAGTTCCAGCGCGACGCGTTGCATGCAGGAAGGGAATGACTGCCATGAACAGTAACGACAACCTTGCCCAGGATCCCGAACAACAGGCGCGGCGGCGCCGCATTCTGTTCGCCGCCCTGCAGCCGTTCATGAAACGCGATGCACTGTATCAGGCGTTGTGGGAATGGGAGGAGCAGCACGCGCAGCAGCCCGCGGCGTCGCTGCACCGATTTATCGCCACATTGTGCAGCGCACCGCCGCTGACGGCACGGCGCAATGAGGTCAATCGCAATCTGGTTATGGTCATGCAGCCGGGCGACGCCGCCCTCGGTCCCGACCCGATGCACGAGATGCTGGCGCACCGGCGGCGCATCAGCGGCACACCGCAGTCCGGTGGCGACAAGCCGGTCGCGGAGAGATCGCCGGCCAATGTCGTACTGGAGACGATCGTTGCGGGGTTCAACGGCCGCCTGGTGCGTCACGGTCCGAAGGTCTATCCGTCGTATACCAGTTACGTGCTGGAGAATCTCTCCATGTTGCGCCTGCCGCTGAACGCCGAGGTGGCGGTCGCATCGTTTATCCAGAATACGGACGACAGACTCGTCGGGAGTTATGCGCCCGAGGCGATGCAGGCGCTGTTGCATATGATGTATGTCGGCGCTTGCGAATACTATGGCCCGGTCAAGACCGACGAGATGCTGGCCGCCGCGGTATCCGACGCTGAGCTGCTGCCGGAGGCACTGTTGTTTCCTCCGCGCATGCTGCTGTGAGCCGTCGGTTCGAAAGACAGGGCGGGCTGGACATGCCTCTACTCACGAGGCCTTGCTCTGCAGGCGGCGGCCGGAACCATGCCTGCGCAACCGCAGACTGCGGGGGCGTCTGTATGCGGACGGGTGCTTTACATTAACGACCGTGTTGCGCAAGCCAGATGACGTGTGAAGCGCCCTTGCCGGCGCGGTGCGCCCGCACCCGCTTCACCTCGACCAGGAAACCGACGCGGCGCAACCGGTCGCCGAAGGCGTCGTCCGGTCCCGCCGACCAGACCGCCAGCACGCCGTCGGGGCGCAGTGCGTCGAAGGCGGCCTCCAGTCCTTCGACGGAGTAGAGCCAGTCGTTTGCGCGATGGGTCAGCCCCTCGGGGCCGTTGTCCACGTCGAGCAGGATGGCATCAAAGGCCGAGTGCTCCTTGCGTAACAGGACGGCGACGTCGCCGACGCTCACCGTGCTGCGCGGGTCGTCCAGCGGGCGGCCCGCGAACTGCCCCAGGTGTTCGCGGTTCCACTTCACCACCGCCGGCACCAGCTCCGCCACCATCACTTCGCCATCCGGTCCCACTTGTCCCAGTGCCGCCGCCAGGGTGAAGCCCATGCCGAGGCCGCCGACCAGCACCCGCGGCCGCGGTCGTTCGCTCAGGTGGCGGCAACCCAGCTCGGCCAGAGCGTCTTCCGAGCCGTGCATGCGGCTGTTCATCAGTTCGCCGCCGCCGGCGATCATGATCGAGTACTCGTCGCCGCGCCGGTAAAGACGCAGTTCGCCGCCGCCGGGGATTTCGCTGCTGTCGATCAGGTTCCAGGGATTCATAGGTATCTCGTGGGTGCGAAAAGGCGTGCGGGCGAACCATAGCACAGTGCACTGCGCATCGCAGCGATTGCCCCGGCGAGATGGCCAAGGGGGATAAGGGGAACTACCGAAGGTGCGGGAGGCGCCGAAGAAAATCGTATGAAGCGTGGGTCCGATCGGTTCCTTGTTTTGCGTTGCCGCGCCGCTCATCCTGCCGCAGCCCGAAAAGCAGAAACCCCGCCGAAGCGGGGTTTCTTTCATCGGTGGAACCGACGAAGTATTACCGGGGATTGACGTTGCCGGCTTGCAGTCCCTTGGGACCGTTCTGCACGTCGTAGCTTACCGCCTGACCCTCGGCAAGGGTCTTGAAACCGGTGCCCTGGATGGCGTTGAAGTGCACGAACACGTCCGCGCCGCCGTCATCCTGAGTGATGAAACCAAAACCTTTGGACTCGTTGAACCACTTAACAGTACCTGTAGCCATGAAATTTACCTTTTTAAATTGAACTGAGTGTTGTCGCGTACAGGTCATGAAACGGGTGGTTCGGGAGGTGCTGCAAGAGGAACAACCAAAACTGCCAATACCAATATCTGTCGCTTGAGGGAGACTAAACCTATTGTCGCCACATAGCGAGGATTATTTTGTGTTTATTTCGCAGCAACGCTCTGGCGTGGCGATGCGGGTCGCGCGCCCCGCGATGGCGTAAATGCCGAAGCATGGCAGAGGTAACAGATCGGTCGTCGGCTCCGGCCCGGTGGTTGCGTAACAGGTCTCTGGCGTAAAGTGACGAGGTTGATACGCTTGTAAAAGGGTTCGATAGAGCGAGTCGGAAAGACGGCGGGGATAGCGCTCTTCAACGATCGCCGGCAGGGAGAGGGGATGAAGGACATCGTCGTGATGCTGGTCCAATGGGCGGGTTCCCATCCGCAATTCGCCGGATTGCTGGTGGCGGCCATCGCCTTTACCGAGTCGTTGGCGTTCGTCGGCATCCTGGTGCCGGGCGCGGTGATGATGCTGGGGGCCGGTGCATTGGTCGGCGTCGGTGCGATGGGTTTCTGGAGCACATTCGCCTGGGCAGTGGGCGGCGCCGTCGCCGGCGACGGCGGGTGTTATTTGCTGGGACATCATTACCAGGAACGGTTGAGTCAGATGCGGTTTCTGCGCCAGCGCGCCGAGCTGCTCGCGCGTGGCGAGACGTTCTTCAATCAGCACGGCGGCAAGAGCATCCTGCTGGCGCGCTTCGTCGGCCCGGTGCGGCCGGTGGTGCCGGTCGTGGCGGGCATGCTGGGTATGCCGCCGTGGCGCTTTTATCTCTACAACATCCTGTCGGCGCTGGCGTGGGCGCCGGCGCATCTGCTCCCCGGCATGGCGTTCGGCGCCTCGCTGGCGCTGGCGGGGCAGGTGGCCGGGCGCCTGGCGTTGGGTATCGGACTGCTGGTCGCCTTTGTCTGGATGGCGGTGTGGGGAATACGTTCGACCCATCGCTGGTTGCAGCCTCATGCCCACGACTGGGCGATGAGCGCGTGGCGTTGGGGCCGGCATCATCGGCGGTTCGCCTGGCTGGTCGGCGACCTGATGGACCCGGCGCGCCCGGTATCGCGCCCGTTGTTGTTGTGGCTCGCGCTGTTGATCGCCGCCAGCTGGCTGTTTTTCGGTGTGCTGGAAGATGTGGTGACGCTGGAGCACGCCGGCGGGTCTTTCCATAACCTGGTGCAGCACCTGCGCACGCCGCTGGGCGATCGGATCATGACGCTCCTTACCGAGTCCGGCGACGCGGCGGTCGCGATCGCGATGACGTTTGCGGTCTTCGCCTGGCTGCTGTGGCGGCGTGCATGGCGCGACGGGTTGTACTGGCTGGCGGCCGTCGGCTTCGGTGCGCTGGCGGTCGTGGGGTTCAAGGCGGCGCTGCAGATCCCGCGACCCATCGATATCTATACGGGGATAAGCGCCTACAGCTTTCCCAGCGGTCACACGACGTTGAGTACGGTGATCTATGGTTTTCTGGCGGTACTGACGGCGTCCTCGTTGCCGTCGCGCTGGCGCTGGTTACCTTATGCCCTCGCAGCGGTCCTGGTGGGCGGCATCGGTTTTTCCCGGCTCTATCTCGGCGCGCACTGGCTGGCCGACGTGGCCGCCGGCTTCGGCCTCGGCACGGCGTGGGTCGCGGTGCTGGCGATCGCCCGGGCGCGCCGCCGCGGCAACGACGATCGTATCCGCGGGTTGCCCGGGCTGGTTCTGGCGGTGTTCTGCGGCGCCGTTGCCTGGCATGTGCACGCCAGCTTCGATTCCGACCTGAGCCGTTACGCGGTGCATGCCCCCGAGCAGCGCATGGACGCGACCTTCTGGTGGGGGGGCGGTTGGCGGCGGTTGCCCGCCTATCGTCTGGACCTGGCGGGTGAGCGCGTGCAGCCGTTAAATGTCCAATGGGCCGGTGACCCGAAGACGTTGGGACGAATCCTGCGAGCGGCGGGCTGGCGGCGGCCGCTTGCGCTCACTTCGAGCACCGCGCTGCATTGGTTGCTGCCCCGTCCCGCTCTTGCCGAACTGCCGGTGACGCCGCAGTTGCACGATGGCCGGTATGAGGTGTTGGTGCTGATCCATGACATCGGTCCGCCGACCCATCCCGATGGGCAGCTGGTGCTGAGACTGTGGCCGACGCACCTGCGATTGCAACGCAACACCACCCGCGTTTGGGTCGGCACCGTCGCCCGGCTGCGTATCGAGCGGTTGCCGCTGATCAGTTTTTCGCGCACCGCGGGCGGCTACGACGCCGCGCTACGGCAGTTGCAACCCGCATTCCACTCGCTGCGCTTCAAGATCGTGCACCGTCCGCCGCATGTCGACGAAGAGGGCGGGCATTGGGGCGGCGATACTCTGATTGCCGCCGAAAGCCGGTGATTGGGCGTGGGCCGCGGCGGCGAACGCGCTGCGGGCCTGGACGGAGCAGGCGAAGCTGAGCCTCACGCTGAAGCGAGGCGTCTCCGACGGCGACCCTGCCACCCACCCGAAGAGGCTGGCGACCGCCGGTTACGTCGGGCGCGCAAGGAACGGGACAAAGACCGACCGCTGTTCTGCTTTATTACGGCGCCGCAGGGTCGCGGGCGCGGGTGATTTATGTCGAAATGTTGCAGACGTTGTTGCCCGCGGCGGCGGTAACGTCCGCGTCACGAGGAAACGCTTCGGCGTCCGCGGTGCCGACCGGGCGATGCGTCCGTCGGCGTGATATAGTCAGAGTTCAATTCAGGTCCACGTTTTACCAGTCTTCACGGACGATAGCGCGAGTTTCTTCCAGGACGGAAAGAAGGACTGCGATGTCGCACGACAAACTTCTCCATCAAGTATTTCAGATCAATCCGGAGCCGATGGCGTTGTCGCGCCTTGACGACGGTCGCTACATCGACGTCAATCTGGCGTTTCTGCGCGTGTTCGGTTACAGCCGCGAGGAGGTTATCGGCCGGACGGCGCAGGAGCTGGGCATATGGGAAAACGCCGAACGCGATCGCGAGCCCATCGTGAACCAGGTGCAGTGCCAGGGTTATGCGCTGGACTGCGAAGCGGCCTTTATTACCAAGGGCGGCACCGCCCTGCAATTTCTGCTGGGAGCATCGCGCATTGACGGCGAAGGCGGCCCGTTGCTGTTGATCGTCGGGCGCAACGTCACGGAGCTGCGCAGTGCCGAACAGGCGTTGCGCGATTCGGAGGCTCGCTACCGCTCGCTTACCGAGAACCTGCCCCTCGGTATCATGATTGCGCAGGACGACGTCATCCGCTACGCCAATCCGGCAAGCCTGGCATTGCTCGGCTATGAGCTCAATGAGCTGATCGGCCAGTCGTTCCTGCCGTTAATCGAACCGGCGGATCGTGCGCTACTGTTGGAGCAGTATCGCAGCCGCATGGCCGGCGATGACGCATCGACCTGCTACGATCTGCGCGTCGTCCGCAAGGACGGCGTGCTGCGCTATGGGCGGATACATTCCTCTATGGTCACCTGGGAAGGGCGCCGTGCCGGACTGGTCGCCTTTTCGGACATTACGACGCAAAAGCTGACCGAGCAGAAGATCACGGAGATGGCGTTGCATGACGTCATTACCGGGCTGCCCAACCGCATGTTGTTGGCCGACCGCGCGCATCAGGCCATTGTCGCGGCCACGCGCCGTCACAGCGGCATTGCGCTGCTCTACCTCGACCTGGACGGCTTCAAGGCGGTCAACGACAACTGGGGACATGAGGCCGGCGACGAAGTGTTGCGACAGGTGGGCGAGCGGCTGTGCGGCAACATACGGGAGACCGATACGGCCGCGCGGGTGGGTGGCGATGAATTTGTCGTGCTGGTGCAGGAGGTCGCAGACTATGGCCGGGTACAGCCGATCGCCGAGAAGCTGATGAGCGCCATCAACCGGCCGATCCGATCCGCCGCCGGCGAACACCAGATAGGCGTCAGTATCGGAATCGCCATGTTCCCGAACGACGGCATCGACCTTGACTGCCTGATGCGCAGCGCCGATAAGGCCATGTACCGGGCCAAGCATTCGGGCCGCAACAGCGTGCGCTGTTATCGCGGCGGAGCGTCGTAGGTAAGATTCAGTACCGGTCCGACGGCGCCGATTCCGGCAGCGCCAGCCGAAAGCCGACGCCGCGTACGGTGCTGATCAATTTATGGTTGAACGGTTTGTCCAATTTGCGCCGCAGCCGCGATACGTGCGCATCCAGGGCGTTATCGTCGGCGGTCTGCGCCTGCCCCCACAACTGCTCGATGATGTCGCTGCGCGAGAGGGTTTGTCCGGCATGGCGCGCGAGCAATACCAAGAGCTGAAATTCGCGTTGTGACAGCGCGATTTCGTGTCCCGATCGGATGACCTGACGGTGCAGCAGATCGATGGCGAGGTCGCCAATCAGGTAGCTCGATTGAAAATGCTTAGTGCGCAACCGCAGCAGCGCCAATGCGCGACTCAACAGCAGCGTAGTGGGCGCATCGCGGCCAAGAAAATCGTCCGCACCGAAATTCAGCGCACGGGTGCGTTCGTCCACGGAAAATTCGCCGAGCACCACAATCACGGTTTCGTCGTTGTACTCCCGAATCGCATCCAGTAACGCATGCAGTGCGGCGTCGACCGCCACCACATGGATCATCACCATGTCGTACGGCGCCGTACCGCTCGCCTCGCCGGCAACATCGCCGGGCCAATCGGTCGTGCTCACGTGCCATCCATGGTCCTCCAGCCCGCGCCCGAACCGCGTCAGGTCTGTATTCTGTCCGCCAATCAATAGTGCTCGCATTGCCGTCACCATAGGGTTGAATAATCGAATTCGGTTTGCGCCATCGTCAGTATCTCGCCGCCAGTTGGTAGCCGACGTTGCGTACGGTATGCAGTAGTCGGCGGCGCCGGCCGCGATCGACCGCCGCGCGCAGATTGCGCACGTGAGCCGCCAGCAGATTGGGAGAGCCGTCGCCATGCGGCCATACGCGCAACAACAATTCTTCTTTGGGCACGGGCCTACCGGCGCTTTCGGCCAGATGCAGCAGGATATCGAATTCGATCGGACGCAGGCGCAGGGGCGCGCCGTCACGACTGGCACGCCGCGCCACCGGGTCAATGCCAAGGTCGGCAATGCGGTGATCGCGCGGATAGCCGCGAACGCGGCGCAGCAGTGCGCGCGTATAGGCGAGCAGTTCACTGAAATCGATGGCGAGCGGACGACATGCGGCTGCACCCATATTCAGCAAGGCGACTTCGTCGTCGGCGTTGAGCGTATCAACGCAAACAACGATGACCTGCTGTATTTGCGTCGGCGTCCGGAGCGTTGCCAGCAGTCCCGTCACGGCGGCCACGCTTCGCGCAAATATCATGATCGCATCGTAGCGGCGCATGGCGATCATGCCTGCGGCGCGCTCGCCGCTGTGTGTCGAATCCACCAGATAACTCTCCGCGAGAAAGCCCTGCCGATGGCAGGCGATCGAAGTGTCCTGCAGACCGATAAGAAGCAGTGTGCGAGCCATCGCCATCCCCGTTGTCACAATCTCGTCAACAAACGTTAATACAACTTTCGTAAAACGATAAGCCAATGAGATGACGGTGTTTTTTCAGTGAAGTGAAGTTTTTGTCAGGTTGGTGTCAAGAATGCCTGCATGACGCTCTCTAGTATCGCCCCCCGTCACGAAATCCAATCCACCGTAATCGGGAGGCGACAATGGTCACGGTAAAATACAATCTAACGCGCATGATCCGCATGGCCTTATGGGGAACAGTGTGCGTACTGGGCGCGGCGACGCCCATGGCATGGTCAGCTGAATCGTCTGTCGACATAGGCACGGTTCAGGCAACGACGGAAGGGGCCGGTATGAACGGCGGCGCCGCGCAGGCAGACTCGGCCGCCTACCAGGCGCCGTCGAAGACCCCGCTCAACGTCTCGCAGCCGACCTCGGTCATCAGCCAGCATTACATCGAGCACAACGTGGTGCCGACCAGCAACTATGACGAGGTGATCAAGAACACGCCGAGCGTCACCAGCATCGCACCCAACGGCCCCGGTATGATGGAAAACATGGGGCTCAGCATCCGCGGCTTCCAGGACGGCCAGTACAACATCACCTTCGACGGCATTCCTTGGAGCGACTCCAACGACTTCACCCACCACACCACCTCCTACCTGATGGCCCATGATATCGGCCAGGTGTCGGTGGACCGCGGTCCGGGTACGGCGGCGACGGTGGGCGATTCCACCTTCGGCGGCACCATCAGCATCCAGACGCGCAATCCGAGCGCCGTCTCCTCGTTCAGCCCCTATACCATGTTCGGCAGCTTCGGCACCCAGCTGTACGGTCTGGAGTACAACACCGGCAGCCAGCAGCAGTACAACGGCACCACGGCGCTGTTCGACTACGAGCACGAGCATAGCGACGGCTATCTGACCCATGCGGGATTGAACCGCGACAACATCTTCCTCAAGGTGAAACGGCCGGTCGGGACCAACACGCTGATCACCTTCGCGGCGATGTACAACAGCCTGCATCAGAACGTGCCGTTGGGCGCCACCAAGGCGCAGATCGCGCAGTACGGCGCCAACTACGGCCTGAGCAACGATCCGACCAAGCAGAACTTCTACGGTTACAACTACGACGACATCAAGACCGATTTCGAATACATCGATCTGCAGTCGTATCTGGGCAATTCGTGGAGCGTGGACAACAAGCTCTATACCAACGCCTACTACCACTGGGGCTTCAACGGCGCCGATCCCAACGGTGAAACGGCCAACGGCACCGCCTGGGGCACCAGCAACGTGCCGGGCCAGAAGATGACGATGCAGTACCGCTCCTTCGGCGATTTTGCCCGTTTCGCCAAGGATCTGAGCATCGGTACCTTGAACACCGGCCTGTGGCTCGACCGCCAGACCAATACCCGCTGGCAGTATGAGGTGGACTGGACCCTGGGCGGCGCACTCAATCCGACCACCAGCAGCAGCGCGCTCTCCACCGCCACCGACCGCCTGATGACCGACTCGCTGACCAGTATCCAGCCCTATGTGGAACTGGCGTGGAAGGTGAGCCCGAAGATGACGGTTACGCCGGGCGTCAAGTACGCCTATTTCCGCCGCACTCTGGACGCACAGGTCAACCAGAAGACCTCGGCGCCGCTGTCCTACGCCAAGAGCTGGGGTGAGGCGCTGCCGTCCATCGATCTGCACTATCACATCCAGCCGGGTTGGGTGGCGTATGCGCAGGCGGCGAAAGGTTTCCTGGCGCCCAACCTCAACACCTTCTACACCGCCGATCCCGGCGCCAGCGATGTGAAGCCTGAGGAGACGATGAACTACCAGATGGGCAGCACCTGGAAGAGCGACCGTCTGGCCCTGTCGGGTGACCTCTATTACATCGACTTCAACAACCTGGTCCAGCATCGCACGGTTGGCGCCAACACCGTCTTCTACAACGATGGCGGCGTGGTCTACAAAGGCCTGGAAATCGAGGGCACCTACGCCGTCGGCGGTGGCTACAGCCTCTACGCCAACGGCAGCTGGAACAGCGCCAAGACCAAGAGCGGCAACCTGTGGGTCGCCAACGCCCCGGATCACACGGCGGCAGCCGGCCTCATCTACAACCGCAAGGGCTGGTATGGCTCGATCATGGACAAGTTCGTCGGCCACCGTTACGGCGACGACGGCCAGAAGCAGCCGCTCGGTGCTTACAGCATTACCGACATGACCCTGGGCTACACCCTCAAACGCGGTGCGCCGTCCTGGGTGCAGAAGGCGAAGATCAATCTTCAGGTGAACAACGTGTTCAACAAGAAGGACATCTACGCCTTGGCGGGTTACACGGGCGGAGCGAATACGCCGCTGTACTGGACCATTCCGGAACGCAGCTATTTCGTCTCGGTGTCGGCGAATTTCTAAACGGCGGCAACCATTCCGGCGGGCGTCGTGCCCGCCGGAGTGTTCGGTGTAACGATACGGCAACATGACTGTATTAGAGATAACAGGTTGGAAACCCGAAGGAGTGATCACGTTTGGCCTCGGCCAGACGCTGCGGCGACGCGTCGTGTCACTCGTCGGCGGGCATCTCGCCCGGCGTTATCCCGACCGGGAAGAGACGGCGTGTCGGAGCAGCGACAAGTACCGACCGCTGCGCATCATTCCGGAAACAGTTTCAGTATGAGAGGAGCACTACAATGAGCATCGATCGCCTGTATCACATCGCCGCCGCTTCCGGCGGCATCCTGTACATCATGGCCTTTCTGCTGCTGGTGGCGCTCACCGTCATCATCGAGCGCGCCTGGTATCTGAAGCGGGTGATCCATAAAGGCGGCGAGATCTCCCACGCCATTTCCGCGCTGCACCACCTCGATCGCAAGACCATCGAGGAGCTGTCGCAGCGCACCATGCACTTTCCCCAGGGCACGCTGCTGGCGGTGCCACTGCGCTATCCGGAGGTGCGCGATCCGACGCGCCTGTCGGAACTGCTGGAGGAGTCGATCCTGTGGCAGGTGCCAAGCGTCGATCGCAGCCTGTGGATGCTCGATACGATCATCACCCTGGCCCCGCTGCTCGGTCTGCTCGGCACCATCATCGGCATGTTCAACGCGTTCCAGGTGCTGGGCAGCGCCGGCAGCGCCCCGGTCCAGATCACCGGCGGCGTGGCGGAGGCGCTGGTCGCCACCGCCTGCGGCCTGTTCATCGCCATCATCGGTCTGATCTGCTTCAACGGCTTGAACAACTATGTGCGCCTGATCGTGCATCAAATGGAAACCATCAAGGTGATGCTGGTCAACCGGCTCGACGCACCGCGCAACGTACCGCGTGCCAAGCCGGCCGACGTGATGGCGGTGGCGGCGATGCCGCGCAGCGCGGAGGCCTGAGCATGCGTTATCTGGAACGGCGCAAGGCGCGCATCGAGATCATCCCGATGATCGACATCATGTTCTTCCTGCTGGTGTTCTTCGTCATGATCACGCTGCGCATGATCCCCGCCACCGGCATCGCCTCGCAGCTGCCGCAGAGCAGCACCGCGCAGGAACTG
Source organism: uncultured Thiohalomonas sp. (assembly GCA_964421235.1). Lineage (GTDB taxonomy): Bacteria > Pseudomonadota > Gammaproteobacteria > Thiohalomonadales > Thiohalomonadaceae > Sulfurivermis. The sequence goes on from CAYQWR010000003.1 coordinate 22,554, forward strand.
CCGCACCCCAAGGTGCTGGTGACCCTGTTGGCGGACGGCGGGATCGAAATGGACAGTCACAAGCTGGCGCTGGCCGATCTCACCGCGCAGTTGGCGGCCGAGCCGCAGCCGGCGAAGACGGTGGTCACCATCGCCGGCGCCAAGTCGGCATCGCTGCAAAGTCTGCTGGCGGTGATGGATGCCTGCCGCAAGGCGGGCATCAGTCAGATCGGGGTCGCGGCGCAAGAGGCCCGATGAGATGGTGGCGTGCGCCGATGAGCTGTTCCCGCGCCCCTTGGGCAACGGTGCCCTGTCCAAGTCCTTCGCCATCGCCGTGATGCTGGAGGCGGCGTTGCTGGGCGGCGCGCTGTGGTGGATGGTGGCCTCGCGCCAGGTCATGCCGGCTGCGGTGGTGGCGCCGATGCGCCTGTCGGAAGTGACGCTGCCGCCGGCCCCGCGCAAGGCCCCGGTGCCGACGCCCAAACCGGTGGCGAAACCGCGCCCGAAACCCGCGCCGAAACCGCTGCCCAAACCCAAGCCGCATCAGGTCCATCACCGCCTGCCGCCCAAACCGCGGCCGCAGCCGCGACCGGTGGTGCCGGTGAAGCCGGTACCGCAGCCGCCGCCGGTGGCGCCGCGGGCCGCGCCGGTGGTGGCCGCCAGTCCGGCGGCGATGGCGCTGTTCGAGGGACAGGTGAAGGCAGCAGTGCAGGCGGCCGTGCAATACCCGCCGGCGGCGCGCCTGTTCCACCGCCAGGGGCAGGCCCGGGTGGCCTTCGATTACCTCGACGGCGTGGTGAGCAACGTGCATCTGGATCAGTCGAGCGGCTTTCCGCTGCTCGATCGCGCGGCGCTCGCCGCGGTGCGCAGCGCCGCCTATCCGCCGCCGCTGCCGCAACTGCATCAGCGGCAACTGCAGATGGCGGTGTGGGTGCAGTTTCGTGAAGTGAATGATGAGTGATTGCGACACATTCGGGAGAGATTGATGAAGCGTTTTTGGATTGTCGGCGTACTGCTCGTCGCGGTGGTTGCGGGGAGCCTGTGGGCGTTGTGGCCGCGCAGCCGCCAGGGGCTGGTGCTCTACAGCGCGGTCGATTACGGTCCCGCCGTGGCGGCGGCCTTCACCAAGGCGACGGGCATCCCGGTGACGGCGATCCGGCTGACCACCGGGGCGCTGCTGGCGCGCATCTCCGCTGAGGGAGAACGCCCGGCCTGGACGCTGGCGTGGTTCGACGGCGACCTAGCCGCCGCCGCGCTGGACCAGTCCGGCCTGCTGGCCAGACACACCGTGCCGCCGCTGCCGTGGAACGCGCAGGGGCGCGCGCTGCTGCCGGCCGACGGCAGCTATACGCCCACCGGCCTGACCCTGGCGGGTGCCTTCACCTACCGGCCGACGGTGTTGGCCGCGCCGCCGCACACCTGGTCGGACCTGGAACGGCCGGGGCTGCGCGGCGCCGTCGGCATGAACAATCCCGCCATCTCCGGTCCCATGTATCCGCTGCTCGCGGGGATGCTCAAGCAAGGCGGCGGCTGGCCCCGGGGCCGTTCCTTCGTCACCGCCCTCAAGGCCAATGGCCTGCACGTCTACACCAAGAACGACAGCACGCTGGCGGCCCTGCGCGCCGGTGACATCAAGGTGGCCATCACCCAGTCCTCCGCCGCCTGGTATCTGGCCGCCAAGTACCCCGCGCTGCACGTCGCGGTGCCCGACCCGGCCTTTACCCTGCCCAGCGTGCTGGTGGTGGCCGCAGGCACGCCGGCCCCGGCGGCGGCCGCCGCCGAGCGCTTCATCCGCTTTGCCATGGCGCACGACACCCAGCGGCTGCGCATGGCCGAGGGCGGGGCCGACGGCTATTACTGGCCGCTTACCCGCGACGCGCCGAAGCCGGTGAGCAGTCTGCCGCCGCTGCGTTCGCTGCGGGTCGTCACGCTGGATTCCAGTCGCTGGGGACCGCTGGAAGCGCGGATCAATCAATGGTTCACCCAGGCCGTCGTCGGTCAATGAGCAGGGTGTCGCTTCGGTTGCGCGGAGGGCTTCCCGGCGGCCTGTTGCTGCTGGTGTTCGCCGGGCTGTTCGTCTATCCCATCGCCCGTCTGCTGTTGCTGCCGTGGTTGCCGGCCCTGGGACCGGCCGGCGGGGTGGGGGCGCACGGGGCGGTGGCCGGTCTGCCGCTGGACGCCGTCGGCAACACGTTGCGCCTGGGCCTTGCCAGCGCGTTGCTGGCGGTGCCGCTGGGGGTCGCGTTCGCCTGGCTGCTGGAGCGGCGGCGCTGGCGCGGCAACGGGGCGCTGACGCTCACCCTGTGGCTGCTGTTTCTCACCCCCAGCTATCTGCTCACCACCGGCTGGCAGATCGTCTTTTCCCTGCCCGCGCTGCATCGCGGCCTGCTGGCGGCGCTGTTTTTCGGCCAGCCCGGCATCGTCGCCCTGCTGGCGCTCAAGGGGTTGCCGTTCGCCGCCCTGGCGGCGCGCAGCAGCTGGCGCGCCGTCGGTTCGGAGATCATCGACGCCGCCCGCGTTCACGTCACCGCCAGGGGACGGCGCTGGGGCGTGCTGCTGCGGCTGCTGCTGCCGGCGGCCGGTTCGGCGTTCGCGGTGGTCTTCATCGAGAGCATCCAGGAGTTCGGCATCCCGGCCACGCTGGGCGCGCAGATCCACCTGCCCATCGTCACCTACGCCATCTACCAGCGGCTCGCCACCACCCCGGTGGATTTCGCCAATGCGGCGCTGTTCTGCTGGGTGCTGATCGCCCTGGCGGCGGCGGCGGCGCTGGTGCATCTCTATCTCGGCAGCCGCTACGGCAGCGCCCTGGTGCACGGCCGGCAGCGGCGCGTGGTGCCGGTGCCCTGCAGTCCCCTGGAACGGGCAGTCGCCGCCACGGCGGCGACGCTGCTGTTGCTGCTCGGGGTGGCCATTCCGGGCGCGGCGGTGGTGCACGCCGCGCTGGGTAGCGACGCCATCGCCTCGGCGATACCGGTACCCTGGGATAGTCTCTTCTACTCCACCGTCTACGCCATGGTCGGTGCGCTGCTGGCGGCCACCCTGGCGCTGCTGCTGATCGCCCGCCAGCAGCGCGCCCGCGGCGCGGCGGCCCACGCCCTCGACCTGCTGACCCTGGGCAACATGGCGATCCCGGGACTGGTGCTGGGCGCCGCCTACCTCATCGCCTTCAACTCCCGCCTGCTGCCGCTCTACGGCACTCCGGCGCTGCTGGTGATCGCCTACGTCGCCGCCCAGGTGCCGATGCTGATCCGCTTCCTGCAGGTGCCGATGCGCCAGGTGCACGGCAGCCTGTCGGACGCGGCGCGCCTGCATGGGCTGCCCTGGCTGCGGCGCGCCGCGGACATCCACGCGCCGCTGCTGGTGTCGCCGTTCCTGTGGGGCTGGATCATGGCCTTCGGCCAGATCTTCTTCGAGCTGCCGGTGTCGGAGCTGCTCTACCCGGCGGGCGGCGCGCCGGTGGGGGTCGCCATCGTCTCGCTCAATCAGTCGCTGCGCTACACCGAGGAGGCACGTCTGGCGCTGGCCGGTATCGGCCTGTCGCTGCTGGTTGCCGCCGCGGTCGCCGCGGTGCTGCGCGCCGCGGCCCTACCCCAGATGACCAAGGAGATCGCCCTGTGAACGAGCCGTTGCTGCAACTGGAGGCGGTGGAGAAACGCTACGGCAGGACGCCGGTACTCACCGCGGTCGATCTGAGCCTGCAGGCCGGCGAATTCGTGGTGCTCATCGGCGGCTCCGGTTCGGGCAAGACCACACTGCTGCGGCTGGTGGGCGGCCTGGAGCGGGCCGATCGCGGCGTCATCCGCCTGCGCTCGCAGCCGGTCGACGCGCCGGGCGCCGGCATCTGGCTGCCGCCCGAACGGCGCCGGCTGGGCATGGTATTCCAGGACTACGCCCTGTGGCCGCACCTGAGCTGCCTGGAAAACGTGCTGGCCGTCGTGCCGCCGGGCGCGCCGGCGCGTCGCCAGGCAGCGTTGGAACTGCTGGAGCGGGTCGGCGTCGCCGAGCTGGCGGAGCAGCGGCCGCAGCGCCTCTCCGGCGGCCAGCAGCAGCGGGTCGGCATCGCGCGGGCGCTGGCGGCGAAGCCCGACCTGCTGCTGCTGGACGAGCCGCTGTCGAGCCTCGATGTGGACACCCGCGAACGGCTGCGCCTGGAGATCCGCAGCCTCACCCGCGACTACGGCGCCGGCGCGCTGTTCGTCAGCCACGACCCGGTGGACGCCTGGCGGCTGGCGGACCGGGTGATCGTGCTGGAGCACGGCCGCCTCACCCAGGCGGCGTCGCCCGAGGCGCTGTATGCGCAGCCGGCCACGGCGCGGGTGGCCCGTTTCATCGGCGCCCACGGCGGCTTCAGCGCGCCGTTGCGGCGCGAGCAGGGGCGGCTCGGCATCGACCTCGGCGGCCGCTTCCACGCGGCGACGCCGATGGGGGTGGCGGAGGGGGAGCAGGGCATCGTGCTGGTGCGCACCTCCGGCGTGCGCCCGCACCACGACGGGGTGCCGGCGGAGCTGCTGCACTGCGCCTTCGAGGCCGGCAGCTACCGCGCCTACTGGCGCATCGCCGGCATCGGCGAGCCGCTGTGCAGCGTCGAGGCGACGCCGCCGGCCGGTCCGGGGGCGCTGCTGCACATCGATTCGGAACACATCTTCATCTATCCAACCGCGAAAGGAGCAAACGACAATGTCTGATTGGGGCATCTTCCTGACCACCTACCTCGCCGCCACGGTGGAGTGGGTGGAGGCCTTCACCATCGTGCTGGCCGTCAGCATGACCATCGGCTGGGGCCGGGCGGCGGGCGCCGCCGCGGCCGCGCTGGCGCTGTTGGCGGCGATGACCGCCGCCACCGGCGGCGTGCTCCGGCTGGGTGTGGATGTGCACTGGCTGCAGTTGCTCATCGGCGTGTTCCTGCTGCTGTTCGGCGTGCGCTGGCTGGCCAAGGCGGTGGCGCGCCAGGCCGGTCTCAAGGCGCTGCACGACGAGGAGGCGGAGTTCGAGGAGACGCGCCACGAGTTGGAGCGGGGCGACCGCCACGCCGCCTGGCTGATCGCCTTCAAGGGCGTGTTCCTGGAGGGGCTGGAGGTGTGGCTGATCGTGGTGGCCCTCGGGATGAAGGGTCATCACCCGGCCATGGCCGCGGGTGCCGCACTGCTCGCCATGCTGGTGGTGGCGGCGGTCGGCATGCTGGTGCGGGCGCCGTTGCGGCGGGTGCCGGAGAACGCCATCAAGTTCGTGGTCGGCGCGATGATCGTCGCCTTCGGCACCTTCTGGACCATCGAGGCGCTGGGCGGCGCCGGCGCCTGGGCGCTGGGGGACTGGAGCCTGCCGGCCCTGATCGGTTTCTATCTGCTCGGCGGCCTCACCGTCGCCGTGCTGTTGCGGTGGCGTTCGGTCGCGGAGGCGGTGTCATGAAGGCGTTTTTCAAAACATTGTTCGGCGACTGGCTGAATCTCGGATTCGTCGCATTGGTGATGGCGGTGGAGGTGGCGCTGGTACACGCCGGCTATACCCACCAAGCCGGGGTGGTGGTGCCTGCATTCGTCCTGGCCGGGGTGAGCTGGCTGTCGACCCGCTGATCGCGGATATCCGCCGGGCACTATTTCGTTCTTCTATAGTTCTAAGCGGTAGCCGCCCCGCAACGGTGGCTATCGCGAGGGATGCTATGAACGGAGTGTGGTACGTATTGGCAGGCAGATGGCGCGGTCCGGCCGCGGCGTTGCTCGCTGTGCTGGGGCTGGCCGGCTGTGCCTCGATTCCCACGCCGATCCGCGACGCGCCGGAGCAGGGGCCGAGTCCGGCCGAGGTTCGGGCGGCACCGCAGCGCTTTGCCGGGACCGTGGTGCGCTGGGGCGGCGTCATCGCCGGTGTGGAGAACCGGGCCGACGGCAGCGTGGTGGCGGTGGTGTCGCGGCCGTTGTCCGGTGTTGCCCGCCCCGAGGAGAGCGACGAGACGGCTGGCCGCTTTCTCGTCGATATCAAACAGTTCATCGATCCGGTGGTCTACGCCACGGGCCGCGAGTTCACCGTGGTCGGCAGGGTGAGCGGCGTCGAGCGGCGCAAGATCGGTGCCTACGACTACACTTTTCCGCTGGTGCAGGCGACCGGCTACTACCTGTGGCCCAAGCGCGTGCCGGCGGCGCGCGAACCCTGCTGTTATGGTCCGTTCTATCCCTGGCCCTATTACGACCCGTGGTTCCCTTACGGACCCTGAGCCGTGAGGTTGGCGCGTCACGGTGGAGAGGCAATGAACGCAATGCGCATGGTGGCGTTGGTGGTGTTGCTGGCGACATTGGCCGGTTGTGCCGGCGGGCCGCGTTTCGCTACCCGTGATGTCGATACGCATCTGACCCCTGCCACCGTGGCCGCCGGCTCCACCGACTATACGGCGACGCGCGTGGTGTGGGGCGGGGTGATCGTCGCCACCCACAACCTGCCCGACTACACGGAGCTGGAGGTGCTCTCCTACCCGCTGGACGATTCGCAGCGCCCGGATACCGCGGGCGCCGCGCAGGGACGTTTCCTTGCCCGTTACCCGCACTACCTGGAGACGATGGACTATGCGCCGGGCCGTCGCATCACCATCAGCGGCACGCTGGAAAAGGTGTTGCCGGGCAAGGTGGGCGAGGCGCCCTACCGCTTTCCGCTGATCAAGACGGATGCACTCTATCTGTGGCCGCGCGCCGACGCCGTCCCGTCGTCACCACAGTTTCACTTCGGCGTCGGCGTGGTGTTCGGCGGCTGATTCTTCAGGCAAACGGGCCGACCCATAACGGTAACGAAGCGCTCATGCAGCGCGTAAAAAGAGCGCTACGTCACGAACCGCTGTCAGCGCGCGAGGTCTTATCCCTGGAGCCGGCGCGTGATTATCGTCGTCATGGCGCTGACGGCGCGGCGTGGTAACATCGGGCCTTGGGCCGTTGCGGCCACACTATGGATAGCGGGGACATATGGTAAAGAATTTCTTCAAACTGCTCGGACTGGCATTCGTCGTGTTCGTGGCGGGTTTTCTGTGGCACGTCGTTTTCAATTACCGCTTCGAAACCATTGCGCCGGGCAAGGTCTACAAGTCGGCGGCGATGCCGCCCGACAAGATCGATAGTTATTTGGACAAGTACCACATCAAGACCGTCATCGATCTGCGCCGGCCGGGTGAGCACCATGTCTCCGGTTACACCACCACCGACGAGATCAAGGCCGAGGCGATCGCGGTCGCCAAGGTGCCCGGCGCGCGTCACATCAGCATCCCTTCGGGACAGGTGCCGACCGCGGAGACGCTGAAGAAATTTTTCGCCGTGATGGACAACAAGAACTCCTATCCTGTGTTGATCCATTGTCACGACGGCATGGGACGCGCGGTGATCTATTCGGCCATCTACCGCATCGAGTACCAGCACTGGTCCGACGCCGCGGCCCGCGACAAGACGCGGCCGGTGGTCAAGTTCCTGTGGTACCACAGCGCGTTCTCCGACGGCTCGCCCAAGGGAAATTTCCTGATGCACTATAAGCCGCGCAGCGACGGCAAGGAGAGCACTTACAACCAGTTGATCCAGGCGGCGGCGCATGCCGCTGCCGCGACGCCCGCGCCACATGTCGCCGCGACGCCTGCTATGGGCTCGCCGTCGGCAGTCGCGGCGCACTAGGACCCGAACGGCAAACCGCCGCTTTGCCGTGACCCGCGCAGGGGACAATCGCGCTTAAAGCGTCTCAGAGGGATCTCGTTAACACGGGCCGGCGCGCCGTGCGCCGTGCCGCGGAAGCGCTGCTCAGCGTCCGCGCGGGTCGAGCGCCGCCACCGTAAATATCGTTGCGAAGAAGGTGGTCACGACACCGCAGCCCAATGCGACCGCACTGGCGACCGGCATCCCATGGCTGTTGGCCCCGATGGCGATGCCGGTGAAGGCGACGCAGGCGATGGCGTTGCGATAGGCGTAATATCTGGCATTCTGCCATACCCACAATAATTGAAAGGTCATTTCTTCATCGAAGGGCAGGTAATAGGCAAGCAATTTCTTGAACAAACGGTGCTCCTGTATCGGCGTTCTCGTGTGCCTTGGTTCATTACCGCTGCCGCGGCGGCCGCCTATGTTACTGCCGGCCAAGGCTGAGTGCAACGCTGCGGAATTGTGCCGGACGGGCGACGGCCGCGGCGGCGATGCGTGCGCCGAGCGGCGCGGGGGCGCATCATTTGCCGCTTGGTGAGGTTTTATTGCATTCACTACAATTAAATGACATCGTCCTCAATAATTCGCCAAGAATGCATGGACGCCCTACGGACAGTGCCGAACAATTTGCCGGATGGAACAGGGGCGCGTTCAATGGTTGAGTCAAAGTTGCCTACCCCCCGCGCGCGCGACGCCGGCTCATGCGAGGGGCTGGATGCGGAAGAGCAGGATCGCCTGCTGGAACTGCAACAGACGATTCTGGAGGCCTTTGCGCTCGATCGCAGTCACCGCGACGTCATCGAACAGGTTTGCCGACTCGAAGAGCAGCTGTTGCCCAATGCGGTAGCCTCCGTGATGCTGCTGGACGAGCAGGGTCTGCTCAATGTCTATGCCGCACCCAGCATTCCTCCCGCGGGAATTGCGCGGCTCAACGGCCTGCGTCCCGGTCCTGCCGCGGGCTCCTGCGGCAATGTCATCTATCGTCAGGAACCGGTGTTCGTCGGCGACACGCTGACCGACCCGCGCTGGGCAGACCTGCGTCAACTCGCAATCGATTTCGAACTGAAGTCCTGTTGGTCGATGCCGGTACGCGGCCCCGGCGGCGTCATCATCGGCACCTTTGCCCTCTCCAGTTTCGAACATCGGTTGCCGTCGAGGTTTCACCGCAAGATGCTGGAGGTCGGCGCCTCCATCATCGGCATCGTGCTGGAGCGTCGTCGTCAGTACGACGCGCTGCAGGCGAGCGAGGTGCGTTATCGGCAGATGTTCGAGATCAACCAGTCGATCAAACTGGTCATCGATCCGGCCGATGGCCGCATCATCGATGCCAATCCGGCAGCGGTGGCGTTTTACGGCTATCCGCGCGAGCGGTTGCTGCAGTTGGCCATCACCGATATCAACGTCCAGTCGCAGGAGGAGATCGCGGCGGCGCTGCGCGAAGCGGCGGCGACGCGTCATCGTCCCAGCCAATTTCTCCACCGGCTCGCGTCGGGCGAAGTACGCAATGTCGAGGTCTACTCGGGGCCGGTGACGGTGGATGGCCATACGTTTTTTTATTCGATCATTCACGATATCACCGACCGTGTGCGGGCGCAGGAAGCGCTACGGCACGAGCGGGATTTCGTTACCGCAGTTTTTGAGAATGTGGGCAGCGTCATTGTGGTGATCGATGGCGATGGGATGATTGTGCGCTTCAATCGCGCCGCGGAACGCTACTCCGGTTATACCTTCGACGAGGTGAAGGGCCGGCCGTTTTTCTGGAAAAACTTCCTCACCGAGGAGCAGGCGCAGGAGGTGCAGCAGGTATTCGAAGGGACATGGCGCGGCGCGCCCGTTACGCGCCATGAGAACTGCTGGATTCACCGCGACGGTTCCAGGTATCTGTTCGATTGGACCAATACGCTGTTGCGGAACGAGGACGGCCGGACCGAGTATCTGGTTACCATCGGCAGCGATATCGCCGAGCGCAAGCACGCCGAGCAGGCGCTGCAGCTTGCTGCCGGGGTGTTTCAGAATACGCTGGAGGCCATTATCCTGGTCAACCACCACGGCCACATTCTCGATGTCAACGACGCCTTTCTGCGCAATACCGGTTTCGACAGAGGCGAGGTCGTCGGCAAGTCCGTCAGGTCACTGCGCTCGCGACAACATGCGCCGCATTTTTATCACGGCATGTGGGCGACGATAAGGGAGCAGGGGCATTGGCGCGGCGAGATCGTTGCGCGGCGCAAGGACGGCAGCGAATATCCGTCGTTGCTCAATGTGTCTGCGATATACGATGAGGCCGGAACCATCTCGCGTTTTGTCGCCGTGTATACCGACATCAGTGTGATAAAGCGGCAGGAGGCCGCCCTGGAACGGCTGGCCCATTACGATGCGTTGACCGGCTTGCCCAACCGCATTCTGCTGGCGGATCGCATGCGTCAGGCGGTGGCGCAGGCGCGGCGTTCCGGCAACCTGATGGTGGTGGCCTATCTCGATCTGGATAATTTCAAGCCGGTGAACGATCTGCACGGGCACGATGTCGGCGATAGCCTGCTGGTGGAGATCGCACAGCGCTTGACCGAGGTGCTGCGCGCCACCGATACGGTGGCGCGGCTCGGCGGCGACGAGTTCGTGATCCTGTTGCCCGAGGTGCGCGACATGGACGAGTGCAGCGCGATTTTGGAACGGGTGCGCCAGACCCTGAGCAGCCCTGTGGCACTTCCCGGCCAACGGGGGGCGGTGGCAGTGGAGGCGAGCATCGGTATCGCGCTCTACGCCGGCGGCGACGTCGACGCCGACGCGCTGCTGCGCCGTGCCGACCAGGCGATGTATCAGGCAAAACGCGCCGGTCGCGGACGCACCGAGATCTTTCACGAGGCCTAGGCGGCTGCCGGGTTCGCCGCCGCGTCGTTACCTGCTGTCGTAGCCGCCGGCGGCGTCCGTCACTCCGCCGGCGTCAGCGCCGAGACGCAGCGGCACGGTGCTCCCGTTGGTCTGGCGACCGGCTCGAGCAGTCGCCGGGAAGTGACGGCATGCGCCGTACTACGACAGTGCCAGAAATTCGTTGATGATGTCGTATTGATATTCCATTTCGCGGCATTCGCCCTCTTCGCCGTTGGCCAGACGCTCGCAGTTCTTGGCCATGCGCGCGGCCATGGCGGCGTCGTAAGCAGGCACGTCGATGCCCGGCACCAGGGTGCTCTCCGGTGCCACGCAGGCGGCGATGGCGCGGGCCACGTAATGGGTGGCCATGGTGCGCCAGTCGACGTTGTGGCCGCAGGCGGTGTAGGACTCCACCTCGACGCTGCGGGCGGCACGGTAGTAACTGAGCAGTTCGTTGTCGGATGGCGGGGTGCCGCGTTCCGCGCATTCCAACGCCTGTTTCAGGCGAAAGTCGTCGGAAAGATCTGCCAACCGGCGCACGAAGCGCGCGCCCAGCGCACGTTGCCGCGCCAACGGCAATGCACCGATAGCCTGTTTGAAAGCGGTGTCGTCGCGGATCACGGACATATTGTTATCCTCCCTTTTTTTGTGCGGGAACCGAGTTGTCAGGACGAAGCATAGTGGAAAATCACAAGGGCGGAATGGTTGTGCGGGATTTTATCGGCGCCGCCCGCGTGAACTTTGCGTGAAGGGCGGACGGTACGCGGCAGTACGGTGTTCTACCCTTTCGGCGCGGTCAGCACCGAACAGCTTGGAGTTGGAAACCGAGGGTATCGATTACCTGTGCGCCATGCGTATCGCAACGCCGATTCTCCACGGCAGCGAGGTAGTGCGGTCGCCGGCCGCGGATCGCCCGACGGGGATAGCGGTGCACTCGTCGGCGCTGCGCGATGAACTCCGCTCCGGCAAACCGGCAAACCGGCAAACCGGCGAACGGCGAAAGCGCTACGGGATCTCCCGTAACGCAGTCTGTGCGCGGGTCGGGAAACGAGCGGCTGAAACTGTAGCTGCGGACGGATTACAGCAGTGCGGCGATGACGTCGTCGCCGCTGGCCGCCACGGCCTGTTCCAGCGCTTCGATGTGTCCCATCAACTGTTCCGATACCTGTAGCAACTGATCGAGTAGCTGCTGTATCCGGCTACTCTTTGCCGCCGCCGCGCTGCTGCGGCGGCCAATCAGCCGCGCCAGCAGGCCGTCCCGTTCCGGTTCGAACAGCTGTTTGACTATCTGCATGTAGACCAGATGCAACTGTTCGTGCGGTGCGGCGATCGCCTGGAACGGGGGAAACACCTGCAACGCCTGTCCGGCGCCGTAGTACCAGCGTCCGAATTCGCAGTCGGTGTGAACGATGGGAATGCGATCTTCGTCCAACGGTACGCCGGTGACCAACGCCTGGGCGTAACCGCGCCAGCGGATATGGGCCGTTTTTGCCTTTCTTAGCCGTGTTATGACTTCTCTCTTTGCCATAATGCCTCAACCGGGTGATGGTGAAATATTGGTTAACGCCTCGCTGAAAAGCACATTTCGTGCCGTCTCGACCCATGGCAAAACGGCCGTTGGTGCCGCGCTGTTGCGCCAGGGCGGTGCAACAAACGCACGCCGTTGCACTTGAATTGCGCGAGTCGTGCGTAGCGGCGGGGTTTGTTCTCGGCGGTGAACCAGATACTATTGCGGAAGGTCTATAGCTGCAGAGGACGGTACATTGCCTGGAGCGTGGCGGCCGTATTCCATTTCATGGGCTCTTTACGGCCCGATCCGTCTGGGGATTTTGGCGCTTGCCTTGCTGGTCGGCGTGGGCGGTTGCAGTTTGGCGCCGCCGCAGGTCAGCGACGGCTATGCGTCGGGACACCCTCGCGTGGTGACGGTGGCGCGGCGTCAGCTGGGTATACCGTATCACTACGGTGGTTCCTCGCCGCGTTATGGATTCGATTGCAGCGGCTTGGTCTATTATGCCTATGCGCGCGCCGGCTACCGTATTCCGCGCACCACGGCCGGCCAGTTCGACGACAGCCGCCGGGTGTCGCCCGATGATCTGGAGGCAGGTGATATTCTGTTTTTTCGATTTCGCGGCCAGCCTTCCCATGTCGGTCTCTACATCGGACATGGCCGCTTCATCCACGCGCCGGCCCATGGCCAACGTGTGAGTTATGCGTCGCTGCACAACGAGTTCTGGCGGGAGCGACTGGTCAAGATAGGCCGTTTCTGACTGGAGCGGCGACAGCGGCCGTGCAGTTGTGCGCGGTCGCATGGGTACTAACGACAACCGGCCGGCAATCTGGCAATTAAAGGAGCAGAACATGCGTTCAGGAAATCCGGCCCTCAGTGCGAGGGCCTTCGAAGGGGTACGTGTTGCCGACGGCAGGGCGATGACCGTGCAGGGCACGGTCAACAAGACCGCTATGTTGCTGGGGATCACCTTCCTTGCCGCCATGTGGGTCTGGAATCGCTTCTTTCTCTATCATGACGTGGCCGCGGTGACGCCGCTGATCACGATCGGCGCCCTCGGCGGTTTAGGTGTCGCCCTGCTCACCATTTTCGTCAACAAGCTGGCGGCGTACACGGCACCGGTTTACGCGCTGCTGGAAGGACTCTTCATCGGCGGCATCTCGGCGCTCTACGAGACCAAGTACCCCGGCATCGCGATCCAGGCGGTGGGGCTTACCTTCGGTACCCTGGCCTGCATGCTGCTCGCCTACCGCAGCGGCCTGATCCGGGTGACTGAGAAATTCCGCATGGGGGTGGTTGCCGCGACCGGCGCCATCTTCCTGCTGTATATGGTCGATCTGGTGATGGGCTTCTTCGGCCACCACGTCGGTTTCATCTACAGCAGCGGTCCGGTTGGTATCGGCTTCAGTCTGCTGGTGGTCGGTATCGCCGCCTTCAACCTGGTGCTCGATTTCGATTTCATCCAACGCGCCGCGGCGCAAGGCAGCCCGAAATATATGGAGTGGTATGGCGCCTTCGCCCTGCTGGTCACCCTGGTCTGGCTCTACCTCGAAATGCTGCGGTTGCTGGCCAAGGCGCGTCGCTGATCGCCTCCTCGTCATGGCGGCCGCGCCGACATCGGCCGGTCGCCACATCCTCCCGCGGGTGCGTCGCTGCATCGTTGTAGCCGCGCATCTGCGCGCCGCGCGGTTGTTCTCGGCGCGGCGTGTCCGGCGACACTGAATTTCACCGGGTAATACCGGTCACGTGATACGCAAAGGAGAGGTTGCGCATGAAACAACTGGTAACATCTTTTTTTGCGGTTATTTGTATTATCGCGGGGAGCGTCGATACCGTCCACGCCGGTTAGGACGCCAACGCCACCCATGAGGCGCGCCACGCCGTCCTCAAGTTCAAACGGAAGGATCCGAAATTCAGGGCCTTTTTCGAGGCCTACGGCCACGCTGTGTTTCCGGCCTTGGCAACGGCGGTATCGGCATCGGCGCGACCTGCGGCAGTGGCGTGCGGTTCCGGCGCGAACGGGCGATGGGTTCGACCGGCTTGACCCGACCCACCGTCGGCCTCCGGTTGGACGGGAGGCCCGTAGCGAGTTCGTCTATTTTAGGACAGATGGACGCCGGACGATTTCAAGAAGGACCATGTTGAAGTGTGTTGCCCAGGGCATCCGCGGTGGCCAGCGCCGATGACAGCCACGGCGTCGCCATTTTCGTCGTGGAGAAGGGTCGTCCGGTGTTTGAGGCAACCGTCGGCAGGTAGGAATTCAGTTATGATTCGTACTGAGCGACGGCGCTGAAGGCGATGCTCTGCCGCATGCGTAAGTGAGGAAAAGAAAACGGAACAGACAGCGAGCATTTTGGTCGTGGATGACGACCAGCGGTTGCGGGAGTTGCTCAATCAGTATCTCGCGGCGCAGGGGTTTTCGGTAAATACCGTTGAACACGCAGGACAGATGCATGCACTGCTGGAACGGCAACCGGTGGATCTGATCATCCTCGATCTGATGCTGCCCGGCGAAGACGGCTTGAGCGTCTGCCGGCGGTTGCGTGCGGCCGGCAATGACGTACCGGTTATCATGCTGACGGCCAAGGGCGACGATATCGATCGTATCGTCGGCCTGGAGTCGGGGGCCGACGACTATCTGCCGAAACCATTCAATCCCCGCGAACTGGTGGCGCGCATCCATGCGGTGCTGCGGCGACGTCAGCCGCCGCCGCCGCCGGGGGCGCCGGTACCCGGCGGTGAGTTGGTGGCGTTCGGCCGCTTCCGGCTGAATCTCACCTCGCGCCAGCTCTCCACCATCGACGGCGATCACATTCCACTCACCACCGGGGAGTTCTCCCTGCTACGGGTCCTGGTCAGCCATGCCCATCAGCCCTTGTCGCGGGAGCAGTTGCTGGATTTGGCCCGTGGCCGCGAGCATGAGGCGCTCGATCGCAGTATCGACGTACAAATTTCGCGCCTGCGCAGGTTGATCGAAGATAACCCCGGCCGACCGCGTCACATCCAAACGGTGTGGGGCCACGGCTATGTGTTCGTGCCGGACGGGACCGCCGCATGAGACTGGTGCCGGCGTCGCTGTTTGGCCGCACGGCACTCCTCATCCTCGCCGTCCTGGTGTTGAGCCAGGCCGGTACGGTGGCGATGTTCCGCCACTACAACAACGCGCATTTTCCGGTCCGTCTCGCCGACCTGCTGTTCACACAGATCCAGATCGTCACTGCGTCGCTCAACGCTATCGACAGTGATGACCAACCGGCCTACATCGAAGGGCTGCGGCGCGATGACTACCTGCGGCTACTGCCGGCCCAGGGGCGCCCTGCGCCGGGTGCGGCGGTTCGTGATCCGATGGGGCAGCGGCTGGAGACGCTGTTGTCGGAGCATTTGGGCTATCCGACGGTGCTGCGGGTGGAGCCGGGACGGTTCTGGATCAGGATACGCAACGGCTATGGTGTCTATTGGCTGATGTTGCCGCGCCCGCTGCGCGAACATCCGTTGCCGTGGCAGTGGATCGCGGTGGGTGCGTTGATGGCGTTGCTCGCGGTGAGTGCCGCCTTTGCCCTGGCGTGGCGCATCAACCGGCCGTTGCGCCGCCTCACCGCGGCGGCATCGTTGGTGGGGCAGGGGGCCGCACCGCCGCCGCTGAAGGAGAGCGGTGTCGCCGAGATCAGCGCGGTGAGCCGGGCATTCAACCAAATGGCGGCGGATCTGCACGACCTGGATACCGATCGCGCATTGCTGCTGGCGAGTGTTTCCCACGATCTGCGCACGCCGCTGGCGCGATTGCGTCTCGGCCTTGAGATGGTGAGCGGGCAGATCGACGACGGCGTCCATGACGGCATGGTGCAGGACGTCGAGGATATCGATGTCGTCGTGGGCCAGTTCCTCGCCTACGTGCGCGATGACGGCGGCGAGAAGGTGGATGCCGACGGCGATCTCAATCGTATCGTCAGTGCCGTTGTCGAACGTTATCACCGTCTCGGGGCACAGGTGACGACGCATCTGAACGCGTTGCCGCCGTTGCCGTTGCGGCCCACCGCCATGCAGCGGTTGGTTACCAATCTGGCCGACAATGCGCTGCATCACGGTTGCGGCGCGATCGAGATCGATACCGCCTTGGAGGACGATGGCGTGCGGTTGCGGGTATTGGATCGCGGCCCCGGCATACCGCAAGAGCGGCTGGAGGCGATGTTGCAGCCGTTCACCCGTATGGAGCGGTCGCGCGGCGGCGAGGGCGGCACCGGTCTCGGATTGGCCATTGTTGCGCGCATTGCCCGGTTGCACGGCGGTGATGTGCGCCTGCTCAACCGCGACGGCGGCGGGTTGGAGGCGCGGGTTACCTTGCCGGTGAGTGCCTGAACGGCCGGCACAGGTGCGTATGCCGTCGGGCTTTGCAACGTCGCCGCTACGTTGCCGTCGCCGCCGGCGCCGATGGCCGGAGTCGAAGTGCCGCCGGTTGTCTGCGGACCGGCGGGAATATTCTTTCGTAACAGCGCGCTGAAAAATATTGTGCGGTCGGCAGATGGCAGTCGTTGTGCGGTTCCGGCGCTCAGCCGCCGTCTTCGGCGTCGCTTTGCGGGTTGTCGATGATCTGCTGCAGTTCATCGGGTATCTCCGGGCGGCCGCGGGCGTTGAGGGCGGTACCGGTCACCTTGGCCTTGAGGACCGGCTTATGGTCGGACAGGCGATAGATTTCCTGCAGGAAATTCAGGCGTGCGCGCGATTCGCGCACCATGTCGAGTCCGACCAGGAAACGGTCGCCGGACCTTAGCGGAAGCTTGTAGTCGATCTCGATACGGACTACCACCAGATTGATGCCGCGTGCGGCGTAGTCGGCGAAGTCGATTCCGATCGATTTAAGATATTCATGGCGCACGTGTTCCAGGTAGTTTTGGTAGACGGCGTTGTTGACGATACCCTGGATGTCGCACTCATAATCGCGCACCGCCAGTTCCATGGTGAAGGCGTGGTTCTGCATGATTGCTCCAATGCTGCAAGTGGATTTCGTTCGGAAAGTCTAAAGCAAATGCCATAACTTCCGTGTATTCGCTGCTCGCCGTCGCGGTGAAGATGTCTTGCTGTTGACTCTGCGATAGGGGCTAAACGATGTGCTTGTCGACCAGATAGGGTGCGAACAGCGGCTTGAGTTCGTCGAGGATCGATTCGATACCGTCGGGCATCCCGCGGACGAACATATCGAGCAATACGATGGCATTGACGGTGCCGTCCTCACGCCGGGTGGAGCGGATGCGTTCGGCCATGCCTTTGTTGACCTTGGCCACCTGCTCATAGAAGCGTTGCAAGCCCTTCATATCGAGATCGGCGGAAAGGTTGGTGTGCCAGCGATAGTGTTGCGCCAGCATGTACATGCTGGCGGCGCGGTAGAAGGTCTCTTCGGTATCGGCGAACGGTAGGTGGAAGCGCGCCATCGGTTTGAAGAATTCGGTGAACGGGCAGCCGCTGGTGGCGATGATGATGCCCATCAATGAGCTGATGCCTTCCTGCGCGGTGGCGCTGCGCGTGACGGTACGGTTGTCGAGGATTACCGTGACATTGGTTTCGTCAATGGAAACCACATCGCTCAACAGCTCGACGACGGGGGATATGTGCGCGGCCAGCGGGCAATGGCTGTAGGAGCCGTAAGGCAGCGTGCAGCCTTCGCACTGTTTGAATTCCAGTCGGGTCCAGTCGGGCAGCACCGGCGGCAACGCCTCGCGCGGCGCGAGGGTGGCGCGATCCAACTGGATTTGAAAAATCTCTTCGCGGTCAGCGGCGAAGGCGAAACGATATTCGTAATTGATAGTGTCCATGACGGCGATAATGAGGACAGCGGAATTCGAGGGCGTTTAGCATAACCGGTATCGAGGCGTGGGGCTATGTCGGCGCCGTCAAACGGACATTTCGTAGTAAAGTAAGTGGTCTTTTAGGAACGGCGGACGTTCGCAACCGCGGCGGCCGCAATTGGGCACGGGGTGCGCGGTGAATTCGAGTCGGATGAAGGGCAATGTGTTTCTGCTTGCCGTCGGCCAGGCGGTCATGATGTCGGGGACGGTGTTGCTGTTTGCCACCGCCGCGTTGCTGGGTAGTCGGCTGGCGTCCGACAAGGCGTTGGCGACGTTGCCGCTGGCGTTGCAGATGGCCGCCTCCGTCGCGACCACGATACCCGCTTCCCTGCTGATGGCGCGCATCGGACGTCGTAACGGCTTCCTGTTGGCGAGTAGCGTGGCCGTTGCCGGTGCCGTGTTGGCGACCTATGCCATTGCCAGCCGCAGCTTTGAGCTGTTTTGCCTGGCGACCGCGCTGATCGGAGTGTTCACCGGCTTCGGCAACTATTTTCGTTTTGCCGCGGTCGATGCGGCGCCGCTGGAGTTTCGCGCGCGCGCGGTCTCATACGTGTTGGCGGGCGGCGTGGCGGCGGCCGTCATCGGACCGAATCTGGCGCGCTGGGGTTCGCAACTGTTGCCCGGCGTGCAGTTTGCCGGCGGCTATGTGGCGTTGGCCGCGCTCTATGTGCTCTGTTTTCTGCTGCTGTCTCTGCTCGACATTCCGCGCGCTGCAGTGGCGGGCGGCGGCGACGGGCGACCGTTGCTGCTTATCGTGCGCCAGCCGGCGGTGCTGGTGGCGATGATCGCGGGGGCGCTGGGTTACGGCATGATGGCGCTGATCATGACCGCGGCGCCGCTGGCCATGCACGGCTATGCGCACCGCTACGACGACACCGCTTTCGTTATCGAGTGGCACGTGTTGGGAATGTTCGTGCCGTCGTTCGTTACCGGCCGGCTGATTCACCGCTTCGGCGTGTGGAGCGTGATGCTGGCCGGCGCGTTGCTGATGACGGGGTGCGTGACCGTCAACCTGCTCGGTACCAGCGTGCGCCATTTTTGGCTCGCGCTGCTGTGTCTGGGCGTCGGCTGGAATTTTCTCTTTATCGGCGCGACCAGCCTGCTCACCGTCGGTTATCGGCAGAGTGAGCGGGCCAAGGTTCAGGCGCTCAACGACTTCGTCGTGTTCGGCGTGTCGACGCTGGCGGTGTTGTCCGCCGGCGCGCTGCAGTACCGTTTCGGTTGGCAGGCCGTCAATCTCGGCGTCATCCCGGGTATCGTGATCGTCCTGGCGGCGTTGGGGTGGTTGCGCCGGACGCAGCAGCGGCGCAGCGTCTTTCATGATTTCGCCACGACCGGCGCGGAGGGCTGAGCGATGCCGCACCGAGCGAAGACCGACGCGCAACGGATAGCGAATACCACGGCACGGGGCCGCCGACTGGCATGGTTCGGCGGCGGCGCGGGCGCTTTGTCGTGGCTGTTGCCGCTGTTGCTGATGGCGACCCTGCAGCGGCATTATGCCGCCGCGCTGACGGCGCTGCTGTTCATGGGGGCCGGCGTCGCTTATCTGCTGCTGTGCGCGCCGTGGAAGTTTCCCAACCGCCCCTTCGCCATCATCTACCTGGGTCTGCTGGCCATCGTTTTGGCCGCGGCGTTCAGCCTGTTATGGCTGTTGGCTCCTGCCACATTTTCGCTGCACCAGCGGCTGGCGGCACTGGCGCCGTTGGCCACGCTGTTCATCCCGGTCCTGGTGTTCGGTCGCAGGGCGTGGGACGACTTGGGGCCGGCGTTGATGCGGCGCGACGACGACGGCTGCGCCTGATCGCCCTCGCCGCTGTTTGCTACCTGGTACCGCTGTTGCTAGTCTGCGCTAATATGACACTATTGCAGGGGCGGCCGGCGATGGCCGACGGGGAGAATAAGAGGACACGATGAGCGAGAAGCAGGAGCCGAACCACGACCAAAGCGACGATGACCTGCTGGCCGATTTCAGGGACGTATTGGGCGATGACAGCGCGCGGCCTACCTCCCCCGAGAGCGGCGACGAAGAGCTGGCCGATCTTGACGCATTTCTGAACGAGTTCGGCCAAGGCGGCGGGGATGGCGCCTCAGCCGATATGCCGGTGGAAGAATTCGCGGACGCCGCGCCGGCCTCGACGGCGCCCGCAGGTTCCGACGAGCTGCACGAGCTGGATGTGTCGGCGGATGAACCGGTGCCGGAGCTGGGTGCTGAGGATATTGTGGAAACCGCAGCGATGAACGCGCCGGAGGAGCTCGATCTCGATGTGGACCACGCTGTCGGCGAGGTGGGGGCGGATGCCCTCAATGAGTATGTCTCCGACTTGGACGTGGAGTATGAAGCGGCGCCCGCAGTCTCTGCGGCTCCCCGCAGCACTCCCGATCTATTTGATACGGCGGGTGAAACTTCCCATGGCGCGGCCGATTATCTGGCGGCGGACGACGCATTGATTGCCGACGAAGAGGAGACTGAAGTGGGCAGGAGACTCGATGTTTCAACAATCGGTGTGGCGCTGTTTTCGCTGGTTATCGCCGCCGTGGTGGGATGGTTCGCCGTGAGCATGCACAGTCAGATCGCCGAGCTGCGGGCCGACATGGGGCGGCAGGGACAGCTGCCGACGGCTGCCGCTTCCAATCCTCAGCTCGATGCGCAGTTGGCGCGCATCAATCAGCGTCTCGATAACCTGGCGTCGAGCGTTACCGCATCGGCGGGCCATGCCGGCGGCAACGAACAGGCGGTGAGTGCGCTGAACACCCGCCTCGACGATCTCGACAAGTCGGTGGCGTCACTGCGGGCGCAGTTGATTGCACAGCAGAGGGCCCCTAGCGAAAAGCCGGTAGCCGCGACCGCCGTGCAGCATCCCGCCAAAGCCAAGCCACCGGCCAAGGCCGCGCAACCGGCCAAAAAGCGTACTGTGGCCGCGTCCGGCGCCTGGGTGGTGAACGTGGCGTCGCTGACCGATGCCAAGGCGGCGCAAAGCGAAGCGACGCGGTTGCAGCATGAGGGCATCAAGAACACCACGGTGGAAAGAGCGGTGATGAACGGGCGTACCTGGTATCGGGTGCGGGTGACCGGCTTTTCGTCGCGCGAGGAGGCGCAGGTCTATTCCGACATGATCAAGAACAAGCTGGCCGGTGCGCCCTGGGTGGGGCATCGCTAGCGAACGTGCGGCGGCACGAAACGAGCCGGGGCATGCCCCGGCTTTTTTATGCGTTGCCCGCCGGGTTTTCGCGTTTTCCGCTGCGCTTCATTTCGCCAGCAGGCTCAGGCCGATGAGGCCGAGCAGGATGAAGGCGACGCGGCGCATGGCGAGTTCCGGCAGCGGCGGGGGGAAGCGGCGCCCGAGGCGGGTGGCGGCGAACACCACCGGCAGGCAGAGCGCACTCACCTCCAGCATGGCCATATCGATGCCGCCTTGCAGCTCGACATAAACCAGCCGGCTCGCCGTGGCAACGGCGAAGGTGAGCAGCAGGGTGGCGCGGATGGTCGCCAGCGGCAGCGGCTGGCGATAGAAATGGAACACCAGCGGCGGACCACCGATGGCAAACAGGCCGCCGAGCAGGCCGCCGGCGATGCCGACCGCGGCGTCGAGCCAGGCGCTCGCGCGGCGCGCATGTGGATGGGGCCGCAACGCGAGCAGTATGCCGCCGCCCAGGATGACGCCGCCGAGCAGGGTGCGCAAACCGTCCACCGACACGCTGTGCAGCCGATCCAACAGCTCTACGCCGAGATAGACCGCCGGCATCATCCCGAGCAGGGTAAAGGCGGCCGCGCGCCGGTCGACCAGATGCAGACCGCGATGCAGCGCCAGCACGTTGGTGGTGAGCGCGGTAAAGCTGATCACCACGGCGGTGAAGGCGACCGGCGCCACGCCGCAGGCGGTAATGCCGCCCATCACGATCAGCCCCAGGGCGAAACCGGTGACGGTCTGGACGTAGGCGCCGAGGCCCACCACGAGCAGGAAGGCGATGAGGGTGTGGAGAGGCATGACGGGCTGCACCGGCTGGTGAAAGGCCGGCATTATAGCCCTGCGGCCGTTGCCTGATTACTCCCAGTTACGGGTGCAGTCGAGGTGGCGCCAGACCCGATCCATGCCGCCCACCCCCTCCTCCAGCATCACCGTCATCGGCGTCTGTTTGAAGAAACGGTTGGTAGTGGTGAGCCAGAAACCGGCCATGCGGGTGTTGAGCGGATAGACCACGCCCAGCGCCTGCTGGATGCCGAGCAGATGCACTACCCGTTGCAGCAGCTCGTCGTTGTCGGGCAGCGCCTTGCCGCGGCTGAACTTGGTCAGTTCACGGCTGGCCGTCGTCTCAGGCAGGCCGAGCAGGGCCAGTTGATACTCTTCGCGGATATTCCAGTCGTTCAGCACGCCCATCACCAGGACGGCCAGCTGTTCCCGGTCTTGTTGGCTGTAGTGAAGGGTCAATAGTTGATGCTCTTGCTTGGGTTTTAGGCATTATCACCCACGGGTGCCCATGCGTCAAAAACGGGGCGGTCGCGTCGGCGCAGCAGTTTGGTCGGGATGGGGGTATCGGGCTATCATGCCTCCCTATGCCCGTTTTCCTGCACTCCGCCTCCGTTTACACCCAATTCCTGCGGCAGCAGCGGGCCGCCGCCGTCTATTTCAGCGGACCCGATTGCGCCGTCTGCCACGTACTCAAACCCAAGGTTTTCGCCGCGCTGGGCCGCGACTTTCCCCGGTTGGCGTTGGCGGAGGTGGACAGTGCCGCGGCGCCCGAGGTGGCGGCGCAGTGCGGTGTCTTCGCGGTGCCGACCCTGATCGTCTATTTCGAGGGAGAGGAACTGGTGCGCAAGGTGCGTAATTTTTCACCGGCCCAGCTGGCCGATGAGCTGCAACGTCCGTATGCGCTGTTTTTCGGCGATTAAGGCCGCTCTGGCAACGCTGTCGCTGCTCGCCGCGCTGGCGGCGCAGGCGGCACCGTTACCGTGGCCTGTCGGCCAGGCCGGCATGGAGCAGGCCACCGATGCAATCCGCTATATCCTGACCGGCGGCAACGGCGGCTGGGTCGACGGCGAACGGTTGGCATTGCCGGACCAGGTCGCCAGTTTCTATGCGGACCGCGATTTCCGCCCGGCCTGGTTCGACCGCAACGGTATCTTTCCGGAGGCCGGCGGCCTGATGCAGGTGGTGCGGCAGGCCGACACCGAAGGGTTGGCGGTGAGCGACTACCCGGTCGCCGCCATCGGCAAGTTGCTCACCGGCGCCGGCGCCGACCCGCAGCAACTGGCCCAGCTCGACCTGCTGCTCACCGATACCTTTCTGCTCTACAGCCGTAACGCCTACAGCGGTCGTATCGACCCCCATGCCCTCAGCCAGGACTGGTTCATTCCCTACCACCGCTATGACGCCGTGGCGGCGCTGGAGCAGGCCCTGGCGACCCACACCGTAGGCCCGGCGCTGGCGGCGATGCCGCCGACACACGACGGCTATGTCCGGCTGCGCACGGCCTTGCGGCGCTACCTGGCGGTGGCGGCGCAGGGCGGTTGGCCGGATATCGTCGCCGGCCCGGTCCTGCGTCGCGGGGTACGCAGCGTGCGGGTAATGGAGCTGCGCCGCCGCCTGTTGCTGACCGGCGATCTGCCGGCCGACGAGGCGCAAACGGCGACGCCGCAACTGTTTGATACGCTGATGCTGCGGGCGGTGCAGCATTTTCAGCAGCGCCACGGCATCAAGGCCGACGGCACCGTCGGCGACACCACCCTGGCGGCGCTGAACGTGCCGGTCGCCGCCCGCATCGCCCAGATCGAGATCAATATGGATCGCTGGCGCTGGCTGCCGCGGCACGAGCCGCCCCGATTCATCATGGTCAACATGGCCGGCTTCTACCTGCAGGTGATCGACCATCAACAGCCGGCGCTGCGCATGCGCGTGATCGTCGGCCGCGATTACCGCCAGACACCAATATTCAGCGCCACGATGACCTCGCTGGTGATTAATCCCTATTGGTATGTACCGCCCACCGTGTTTCGTGACGATATCCTGCCGCGGCTGCGGCGTGATCCCGGCTATCTGCAGAGCAAAGGGTTGCGGGTATTCAGTAGTCTCAGTGGCAACGGCACTGAGGTGGCACCGTCCACCATCGACTGGTCCAAGGTGGACCCCGATACCTTCCACGACATCCTGCGCCAGCAACCGGGACCGCACAATGCGTTGGGGCGGATTAAATTCATGCTGCCCAACCGCTACGGCATCTACCTGCACGACACGCCGCATCGTTGGTTGTTCGGCCGCACCGTGCGCGCCTTCAGTTCCGGTTGCATCCGCCTGGAGCACCCCATCGATCTGGCCCAGTATGTCCTGGGCGACTCACAGCAGTGGAACCGCGACACCATCGACAAGCTGATCGAGCAGGGCAAGCCGGTGGTGGTGCCGCTGCCACAGCCGCTGCCGGTCTATCTTACCTATATGACGGCGTGGGTCGATCAGAACGGCTCCTTGCAACTGCGCGACGACATCTACGGCCGCGACCAGCACCTGTTGCAGGCGTGGCAGGGAAATGCGACCACCGTCGCCGCAAAGTCCGCCAACGGCCGGTAGGATCGCGAGCATGCCGTGCGATTGGATGTCGTTGTCTCTTGGGATATCGTGACGACGACTCGATTTGAAATGAAGTTATGACGCCAGAACAGCACACTAT
>CAYQWR010000004.1:0-43501 GCA_964421235.1 uncultured Thiohalomonas sp.
TTTCAGCGACCTGGTGCTGCGCGGTCTGTGCAAGTTCTAGTCCGATGAACCGGTTGCATTCGCTCGATCAGTTCCAGTTTCACCACCGGTTGGCGGAGCTGCCGGGCGCCAGTCTGGTGGTTTTCACCGGCCCGGCCTGCGGCGCCTGCCGGCAGCTGAAACGGGTGCTGGAGGGAGAGCCGCAACTGTTTGCCGACCTGCACCTGTTCGAGGTGGACGCGCAGCGCGAGATGGCGTTGACGCGCGAGTTCGGCGTGTTTCACCTGCCGGCGATGTTTCTCTACCGCGACGGCGAATTTCATTGCGAACTGCACAGCGAGGCGGCGGCGCCGAAGCTGCGGCGCGCCATCGATGCCGCCCTGGCGGCGGCGCCGCAGGAGGCGCCCTGACATGCGCGTCGACCCCGCCAGCGGCCTGCTCGATGCGGCGCTTCAGCTGCCGTCGCCCAACTGCGACGAGCGGCCGCCGGATGCGCTGGTCGACCTGATCGTCATCCACGGCATCAGTCTGCCGCCGGGAGAATACGGCGGCCCCTGGATCGACGCGCTGTTCACCAACAGCCTCGACCCGGCGGCCCATCCCTACTTTCGCGATATCTACCGGCACCGGGTATCGGCCCATCTGCTGCTGCGTCGCGACGGCAGCGTGGTGCAGTACGTGCCGTTCCACCGCCGGGCGTGGCACGCCGGGGTTTCCGGTTTTCAGGGGCGCGAACGCTGTAACGACTTTTCCATCGGTATCGAGCTGGAAGGGAGCGACGACGAACCCTATGCGGCGGCGCAATACGCGGCGTTGCAGCAGGTGATTCTGGCGCTGCATCGCGCCTATCCGGCACTGGCCGCCGGCCATATCGCCGGCCACAGCGACGTGGCGCCGGGACGCAAGACCGATCCCGGTCCCTATTTCGATTGGTCCCATTTGCAGGCGCTGTTGGCGTCTGACGATTCGCAACCGGTGTGAGCGTGCGGCGGCGTCGACGCGGCGCTTGCATCTTGCGCGGTGAATCCCGAAACTAGCGCCCATGGCATTGATTGCGATTCTATTGAGCATTCTGATCGAACGCTTCCTCGGCTCGCTGGAGGAGATGCGTCGCTTCAACTGGTTCGACACCCTGCTGGCGTGGGTGCGCGGCTTCAGCTGGAGCGACGGGGCCGGCGGTACCGCCGTGGCGGTCGGCGTCCCGGTGCTGGCGGTGATGCTGGCGGCGCATCTGCTCAATGCCCTGTGGTGGCCGCTCGCTTTCCTGTTCGCCCTGCTGGTACTGATTTACAGCCTCGGTCCCAAGGATCTGGAGGCGCAGGTGGAGGCCTTCCTCGACGCGCGTGAACGCGGCGACGACGAGTCGGCCTGGCTGCATGCGCGCGACCTGCTCGGCGACGCGGAGGTGACCAACGCCCGCGAACTGACCCGCGCCATGGTGGAGGCCGTGCTGGTGGAGGCCAACGAGCGTTTCCTGGGCGTCTTTTTCTGGTTCGTGGTGCTGGGGCCGGCCGGCGCACTGCTCTACCGCCTCTCTTACCAGCTTAGCTGCGGCGTCGACGGCGATTCGGATTTCGCAGTGGCCGCCCGCCGTCTGCACTACCTCCTCGCCTGGTTGCCGGCACGCCTCACCGCCCTCTGTTACGCGCTGAGCGGCAGCTTCGTCGACGCCATGCATCACTGGCGTCTGCACGTGACCAAATGGCAGGAGGAGGAACACACCATCCTCGTCGCCAGCGGTTTCGGCGCGTTGCGTTTCCGGCCTGAGTCGGAGGACGAGGCCGAGGTCGACCTGGCCGAGGAGAACAGCTACGTGCATGAGGCCGTGGCCCTGGTGCGACGCGCCGTGATCGTCGGTCTGGCGGTGCTGGCGCTGCTCACCCTGGCCGGTTGGGCCGGCTGACTGCTTAACGGCAGAAGGCAGAAGGCAGAAGGAAAAATAATAAACAAAACCTATCGGGTAGAGGTGCGATGACGGGCGATAGCGACAATCTTGCGGGTGCCACTCTTTTTTTTGCCTTCTACCTTCTGCCTTTTGCCTTATGAAAGAGTTGATCCTCGGCGGCGCCCGTTCGGGCAAGAGCCGCTATGCCGAGCAGCGGGCCAGCGCCAGCGGCGATCCGGTCACCTACATCGCCACCGCCACGGCACTGGATGCGGAGATGACGCAGCGCATCGCCCACCACCGTGCCCGGCGCCCCGCCTCGTGGGAGCTGTGCGAGGAGCCGCTGGCCCTGGCGGCGGCACTGGAGCGCGCGGCGCTGCCCGGTCGCTGCCTCATCGTCGACTGTCTCACGCTGTGGCTCAGCAACCTGCTGGCGGCGGGTGAGGCGCGGCGCGAGCGCGAGTGCGCGGCGCTGCTGGATCTGCTGCCGACGCTGCCCGGCGCGGTGCTGCTGGTGAGCAACGAAGTGGGCTGGGGCATCGTGCCGGACAATGCCGCGGCGCGCCGTTTCCGCGACGAGGCCGGCCGGCTGCACCAGCAGCTCGCCACGGTCTGTGACCACGTCACCCTGGTGGTGGCGGGCCTGCCCCTGGCGCTCAAGGGCGGCTGACAAGCGCAGGAGCGTCATGCACTGCGCAGAGGCATGAGACGACCCGCGCTGCCCGCTGACATCGGTGCTCCGCAAACGAAGGCGAATACGTGCCAATAAATCCAATTCGGTCCTCTCATTTGCGTACCATTTCTCCATAAGGGCTGTGGTCTTTTGCTGCTCGGGGCGCGAAAATATCTCCCTCAATCCGACGCGGCAACGGCCCCGCCTGCTTGCCGCCGCAATCGTCCAAGGAATCCTGCCCCATGACTATCGACTGGTTGACACAGCCCGCGGCTTCCCGCGACGAGGCGGCGCTGGCAGCCGCGCGCGCGCGCCAGGGCGTGCTCACCAAGCCGCCGGGGTCGCTCGGCCGGCTGGAGGAGGTGGTCGTCGAGCTGGCCGGCCTGCAGGGGTGTGAGCGGCCGCAGCTGGAGCGGGTGCGCATCGTCATCTTTGCCGCCGACCACGGCGTGGCGGAGGAGGGGGTGTCGGCCTTTCCCCAGGCGGTGACGGCGGAGATGATCCGCAACTTCGCCCGTGGCGGCGCCGCCATCAGCGTGCTGGCGCGGGCCCTCGATGCCGAGCTGGAGGTGGTGGACGTGGGTGCCGTGACCGACGTGGGGCCGCTGCCCGGCGTGGTCAACCGGCGGGTGGCGGCCGGCACCGCCAATTTCTGTTTCTATCCGGCGATGACCCCGGAGCAGCTGGCCGCGGCGCTGGCCGCCGGACGCGAGGCGGTGGCCGGCGCCTGCGACGCCGGGGCGCAACTGTTCATCGGCGGCGAGATGGGGATCGCCAACACCACCGCGGCGACCGCCCTGGCCAGCGCCGTATTGCAACTCGACCCGGCGCTGGTCGCCGGTGCCGGGACCGGCCTCGACGCGGCGGGTGTCGGCCACAAGGCGGAGGTGGTGCGCCGTGCCCTGGCGCTGCACCGCGACCGCCTCGGCACGCCGCAGGCGATCCTGCGCCACCTCGGCGGCTTCGAGATCGCCGCCCTCGCCGGTGCCTATATCGCCGCCGCCCAGGCGCGCCTGCCGGTGCTGGTGGATGGCTTCATCACCACCGCCGCGGCGCTCATCGCCACCGAGATCAATCCCACCATCCGTCCCTGGCTGCTGTTCTCCCACGCCTCCGCCGAGCGCGGCCACGGCCGGCTGCTCGACGCCCTGGAGGCGCGGCCGCTGCTCGATATGGGGATGCGCCTGGGCGAGGGCAGCGGCGCCGCCACGACGCTGTCGCTGCTGCGGCTGGCCTGCCGCCTGCACGGCGAGATGGCCACCTTCGCCGAGGCGGGCGTGTCGGACGGCAACTGAGAGAGACCAGCCATGTATTCACTGCCGGAACTGCAAACCACCACCGTCGACCTGATGCGCCACGGCGAGCCGGTCGGCGGCCGCCGCTACCGCGGCCACCTGGATGATCCGCTGAGCGACAAGGGGTGGCGCCAGATGCGCGCGGCGGTGGGCGACCACCATCCGTGGGACGTCGTCGTCTCCTCGCCCTTGTGCCGCTGTGCCGACTTCGGCGCCGAGCTGGCGCAGCGCCACGGCCTGCCGCTGCAGATCGAGCCGCGTCTCAAGGAGATCGGCTTCGGCGCCTGGGAGGGACGCAGCGCGGACGAATTGCAGGCGGAAGACCCCTTGTGCCTGTGGCGCTTCTACGACGACCCGCTCAACAACACCCCGCCGGGCGCCGAGCCGCTGGCGGCGTTTCGCGATCGCATCGTCGCCGCCTGGGACGACCTGCTGGCGCAACATGCCGGCCGCCACCTGCTGCTGATCGGCCACGCCGGGATGATGCGCATGATCCTGCGCCACGTGCTGGAGATGCCGCTGGGGCGCATGTTCCACATCCAGGTGAGCAACGCCTGCCTTTCGCGCATCCAGGTGGACGGCTGCGGCAGCGAGGCCCAGGCGCGGCTGCTGTTCCACGACGGCCGGTTGTGACGCCTGCGCCGTTTTCCGGAGCCTATCGCAACCATGCAAGGATTCAGGATTACCCCCCCGGGGGACAGGGGTGGCCGGGACGGTAGTGCACGATCTCTCCGGCAGAGTCCCCACGGTCATGACCCTTCCCTTTGAATTTTGAGCTGAACGGCTGATTCATGATGCTTCGCGCCTTCCTCATCGCCTTGCAGTTCCTGACCCGGTTGCCGGTTCGCCTGAGCGAGCCGCCGAGCCCGGAGGAGCGCGGCCGTTCGCTGCTGTTCTACCCGGCGGTGGGGCTGGTGATCGGGCTGCTGCTGCTGGTGCTGGCGTGGCTGCTGGGGACGCCGGACCCGTGGCTGGAGTCGGCCCTGCTGCTCGCCGCCTGGGTGGCGCTCACCGGTGCGCTGCACATCGACGGCCTGGCCGACAGCGCCGATGCCTGGCTCGGCGGCGGCGGCGATCCGCAGCGCACCCTGGCGATCATGAAGGACCCGCGCAGCGGGCCGGCCGGCGTCGCGGCCGTGGTGCTGACGCTGCTGATCAAGTTCGCCGCGCTCGCCGTACTGCTGCGGGCGGAGCTGTGGCCGGCGCTGCTGCTGGCGCCGCTGCTGGCGCGCAGCGCCGTCATCGGCCTGTTCCTGACCACGCCCTATGTGCGCGGCGAGGGGCTGGGCAGCGACCTGGCGCGCCACCTGCCGGTCGCTGCCGGCTGGCCCGTGGTCGCCCTGGTGGCGGCGGCGGTGCCCCTGGTGTACGGCCGGCCGGGGCTGCGCCTGGTGCTGATCGCCGCGCTCGCCGCCTGGTGGCTGCGGCGGCTGATGATGCAGCGGATAGCCGGGACCACCGGCGATACCGCCGGGGCGCTGATCGAGGTGATCGAGACCGTCTGCCTGGTGGCCCTGGCGCTGTGACCGCCCTCTTTCCCTGAACGCCGCCGTATTGCTACCCTGGGGTCGGGTAAAATGGCCTTCGCAGCAGGAACGACGGCACGGCCCGCGGCCGCCGCGATTTCCGGCCGCCCGACGGCAACCACGAACGATGGCCTGCGACACGGATCGCGACTCCGTGCTCGGCCGCATGTTATTTTGCCGTTTCTCTGATCCCGGCACCTCCAACTTTCATGGATCCCTATTCCCGCTATGTCTGAACATCGCACCGTCTACCTGAAGGACTACACCGTACCGCCGTTCAACATCGAGAGCGTCGAGCTGCGTTTCGAATTGGACGAACACGACACCCGCGTCCGGGCGCGCAGTGTGCTGCGGCGCCATCCGCAGGCGCCCACCGCTGCGCCGCTGCGGCTCGACGGCCAGCAGTTGGAACTGCTCTCCGTCGCCGTCGACGGCCGCGTGCTGACGGCGGAGGAATACGCGGTGGACGCCGACGGTCTGACGCTGCACCAGGTCCCCGACGCCTTCGTGCTGGAGATCGAGACGCGCATCCACCCGGACGCCAACACCGCGCTGGAAGGTTTGTACGTCTCCGGCGGCAACTTCTGCACCCAGTGCGAGGCCGAAGGATTCCGCAAGATCACCTACTACCCGGACCGCCCCGACGTGATGGCCGTGTTCACCACCACCCTGGTCGCCGACAAGGCGCGCCATCCGGTGCTGCTGGCCAACGGCAACCTGGCGGAACAGGGCGAGCTGGAGGGTGGGCGCCACTACGCGGTGTGGCACGATCCGTTTCCCAAGCCCTGCTATCTGTTCGCGCTGGTGGCGGGCGACCTCGCCTGCGTCGAAGAGAGCTTCACCACCATGAGCGGGCGCGCGGTGGCGTTGCGGCTCTACGTGCGCGCCCCCGACCTGGGCAAATGCGACCACGCCATGGCCTCGCTCAAGCGCGCGATGCGCTGGGACGAGGAGACCTTCGGCCGCGAATACGACCTCGACGTTTACATGATCGTCGCCGTCTCCGACTTCAACATGGGCGCGATGGAAAACAAGGGACTCAACGTCTTCAACTCGCGCTACGTGCTGGCCAGTCCCGACACCGCCACCGACGGCGACTACGTCGGCATCGAAGGGGTGATCGGCCACGAGTATTTCCACAACTGGTCGGGTAACCGCGTCACCTGCCGCGACTGGTTCCAGCTCTCCCTGAAGGAGGGCTTCACCGTCTTCCGCGACGAGCAGTTCACCGCCGCCATGACCTCCGCCGCGGTCAAGCGCATCGACGACGTGCGCGCGCTGCGCGCCCATCAGTTTCCGGAGGATGCCGGCCCGATGGCGCATCCGGTGCGCCCCGCCTCCTACCAGGAGATCAACAACTTCTACACCATGACGGTCTACCACAAGGGGGCCGAGGTGGTGCGCATGCTGCACACCCTGCTCGGTGCGCAACTGTTTCGCCAGGGCACCGATCTCTATTTCGCGCGCCACGACGGCCAGGCGGTCACCACCGACCACTTCGTGCAGGCGATGGCCGATGTCTCCGGGCGCGACCTGACGCAGTTCAAGCGCTGGTACGAGCAAGCCGGTACCCCGCGCCTTGCGGTCACCCGCCGTTTCGACCCGGTGCAGCGCAGCTATACGCTTACCCTCGCCCAGAGTTGTCCGCCGACGCCGGAGAGCGAACACAAGCTGCCGTTCCATATTCCCATCCGCGTGGCGCTGTACGCCGGCGACGGCCAACCGTTGCCGCTGCGCCTGCAGGGCGAGACGACGGCGGCAGGGAGCGAACGCGTGCTGGAGCTGACCGAGGCGGAGCAGACGTTCGTCTTCGTCGACATCGCCGCGGAACCGGTGCCGTCGCTGCTGCGCGGTTTCTCCGCGCCGGTGAAACTGGAGTTGGAGCCGAGCGAAGAGGAGCTCGCCTTCCTGATGGGGCACGACGACGACGCCTTCAATCGTTGGGAGGCGGGCCAGCGGCTGGCGTTGCGGGTGATGCTGCATCTGCTCGACACGCTCAGGGAGGGCGGCCGGCCGCAGCTCGACGCCGGCCTGTCCGACGCCTTTGCCCGCACCCTGGCGGACACCGCGCTCGATCCGGCGCTGGTGGCCGAGGCGCTGACGCTGCCGGCGGAATCCTATTTGTCCGAGTTCTGCACGGTGATCGATCCGCAGGCGGTTCACGCCGTGCGCCAATACCTGCGCCGCGAACTGGCCGCGCAGCATCGCACCGCGCTGCTCGCTGCCTACCACCGGCTGGGCGACGACGGCGCCTACCGCATCGACGCCGCCGCCATGGGGCGGCGCCGGCTGCGCAACGTCTGCCTCGGTTACCTGATGGAGCTGCGCGACGAGGAGGTGCGCGCCTTGGCCGTTGCGCAACTCCAGGCCGGCGCCAACATGACCGACGTGATGGCCGCGCTCACCGCCCTGAGCCACAGCGGCGCGCCGGAGCGGGAGGAGGCGCTGCAGCGTTTCTACCAACGCTGGCGCGACGATGCGCTGGTGCTCGACAAGTGGTTCGCCATCCAGGCGACGTCGCCGCTGCCGGACGTCCTCGACGAGATCAAGCGCTTGGCGGCGCTGCCCGATTTCACCCTGAAGAATCCCAACCGCATCCGCAGCCTGATCGGCGCCTTCGGCGCCGGCAACGCCGTCCGGTTCCATCAGGCCGACGGCGCCGGCTACCGCTTTCTTGCCGATTACGTGATCGAACTCAACACCCTCAATCCGCAAATCGCCGCCCGCCTGGTGACGCCGCTCATCCGCTGGCGCCGCTACGACGACGCGCGTCAGGCCTTGATGAAACAGCAACTGGAACGCATCGCCGCGACCCCGGCCCTGTCGCCCGATTTGGCGGAAGTGGTCGGCAAGAGTCTGCGGTAGGGGCGGCTGCGCCGCGAAATGGCGTATAGTCCGCCGGTGATCATGTTCAGGAGAATTTTGATGTATAAGAAATTATTGCTCAACGCGTTGGCCGTGGCCTTCGTGCTGTCCCTCGGTACCGCCTACGCCGACAGCGCCCCGTCGCCTGTGCCCGGCGCAGGCCAAGCCAAACTGCCGAAACCGATTGCAACGATGCAGCAGCGCGGCGTGTTGCAGGTGATAAGGCAATTCAAGGCTCCGGCTGGAATGACCGGCTATGTGCTCAAGGAGCGTGGTCGATATCTTCTCGTCTACGGTCGCGGTGACTATGTGTTTTCCGGCGCCCTGATCGACCCTGATGACCATGATCTAACGGCAAAATATTACGCCCAGTACGTGCCAAAAGCGGAATATACAAAAACGGTAAAGCAGCTTGAACAGAGCGGTGCTCTGATTACGTTCGGCAAGAATGCGACGGCGCCTGTTCTGTATGCGTTCGAAGACCCGAATTGCATCTTCTGCTATCGCTTCAATAAAGAGATATTTCCTCTGATTGACCAAGGCAAGGTGCAATTGAAGATTGTATTGGTGGCTTTCCTGAAGGCCGACAGCCTGGCGCGTGCGACGGCGATCCTTGCGGCCAAGGATCCGCGCGCGGCGATGCGGCAGAATGAGAAACGATACGAGGCGTCCAAAGAGGAAGGTGGCTATCCCGCACCGGCAAAGCCCGAGCAAAAGTTTGTGGCCGCGGTGCAGGAAAATGGCAAATTGATGAACGAAGCGGGCTTTACCGGCACGCCGGCGATTATTTACCGTACGAAAAGCGGCAAGTGGAATGGTCTGGGAGGAATGCCGACTACGACCGCATTGAATCAAATCATTGACGGCACCCTGGACGCGGCCAAGTAATGCGTCATTAAGGCGGCGCTACAGCGGGTGGATGAACGGCAAGGCCTTTTTTCGTCCGGCTCATCCATCAGCGGGCAGTCGTGATTGCGGGTGAATTTACAACAATACGTCGCTGTCGGAGAAAACGTGTTCTGCGGTTTTTTCTGCTTTGTTCGGTCGTTATGATGGCTCAAACCGTTGCCGCCGATCAGGTGAGTGCCCTATCGGTGTTGATTGTGAACCGTGTTTCCGGGAGCGAGGTGCAATATGGCGTGTAATGCAGAGGTCCTCAAATCCGTCCAGTTGTTTTCCCTGCTTGATGACGAAGAGCTTGCGGTGCTCGCCGGTCAGGTGGAGTTTCGCAGGTTTTCCTCGCGCCAGCGCATCTACAAAATAGGCGATCCGAGTGAGCGCGCGTTCATTCTGGTGTCGGGGGTCGTCCGGATTACGACCATCGATGAGGACAACCAGGTGGTGTTGCTTGACACGCCGGCCCATGGCGACGTGTTCGGTTTTGCCTCCATGTTGGCGCAGACGCCGCATCAGACCGACGCGACTGCCGACGAAGATACCACCTGTATTGAATTGGATCGCAACGACATCACGGTCCTGTTGCGGCGTAAGCCCGATGCGGGGCTCGATCTGATGAGCGTGCTCGGCAAGCAGTTTCATGCGACGGAGAGGCTGGTGCGCTTGCGCGCGGCGCGCAATCCCAATGCGGTGATCGAGGAAGCGGAGACCTTGGGCGAGAATATCGCCGACACCGTCGCATCGTTCGGCGGTTCGTGGACATTCATCACCCTGTTTGCCGTGACCCTGGTGGTCTATACCTTCGCCAATGTGGAGCTTGGGCACAAGGCCTGGGATCCCTATCCCTTCATCCTGCTCAATCTGTTCCTGTCGATGCTGGCGGCGATCCAGGCGCCGATCATCATGATGAGCCAGAACCGGCAGGAAAAGAAAGATCGGTTGCGCAACGAACTGGACTTCGATGTGAACCGCCGCGCCCATGCGGAGATCCAGGGTTTGTCGCGCCGGATCAACCTGCTGTATGACAAGGTCGACGACGTCGAGGACATGTTGCGTGATCGGCCGCGTTGACGGTCCGGCGCGTGCGATATCGGCCGCAACGCATAACGCGGACTAACGTTTCTGAAGTGACGGCGCTCGGCGCAACCGGGATGTCGCGCGCCGATACGACTAAATAGAAGTTCCGCAATGGGAGCCGCCATATTGTCCCTTCTTTCCAGAGACTTGTGCACTGTGGGTAGAAGGTCAGGATTAGAATATCCGTCGGTGGTCTTCAATACGGCGTTTGCAGGCGGGAGATTAGTTTTCCGATGGAGGCGTACCGCCTCCGGCATTTAACGACATCGCGATAAATATGATGCTCCCGGCCGCCCGGAACTATCCCTCGTAATACCGATAGCTGTTCTTCCCGTTTTTCTTGGT
This sequence comes from uncultured Thiohalomonas sp., assembly GCA_964421235.1. Lineage (GTDB taxonomy): Bacteria > Pseudomonadota > Gammaproteobacteria > Thiohalomonadales > Thiohalomonadaceae > Sulfurivermis. Next base: position 10,543 of record CAYQWR010000004.1, read on the forward strand.
TTCGTACATCGCCAGGTCGGCGTGGGTGATGAGGGTATCGGGATCTTCGCCGTCGTTGGGGAAGCGGCTGATGCCGACGCTGGTGGTGACGTGGACGCAATTGCTGCCCAGGTAATAGGGCTTGGCCACCAGGTCGATGATCTTCTGCGCCACGTGGGAGACGTCGTCGTCGGGGGCGATGTCGGGGATGGCGATGGTGAATTCGTCGCCGCCGAAGCGGGAGACCGTGTCGGAGGCGCGCAGGGCGCCGCCCAGGCGCCGCGCCACCTGGCGCAACAGGTCGTCGCCGGCATGATGGCCCAGTTCGTCGTTCACCTGTTTGAAGCCGTCGAGGTCGAGGAACATTACCGCCACCTGGCGGTTGTTGCGGCGAGCGCGCACCAAGCCCTGCTTCAGCCGGTCGTAGTAGAGCATGCGGTTGGGCAGGTCGGTGAGCAGGTCGTAGTGGGCGAGTCGGTAGAGGCGCTCTTCGCTCTCCTTCTCGGTGGTGATGTCGGAAAACACGGCCACATAATGGGTGGTGTTGCCGGCGTCGTCCTTCACCGCGGTGATGGTGAGCCACTCCAGGTAGTTCTTGCCGTCCTTGCGCCGGTTCCATATTTCGCCCTCCCACTGCCCCTCGTTCTGCAGCGTCAGCCACATGTGGCGGTAGAAGGCGTCGCTCTGGCGGCCCGATTTGAGCAGGCTCGGCGTCTCGCCCAGCGCCTCCTGCTCGTTGTAGCCGGTGAACTCGGCGAAGGCATGGTTGACGCTGAGAATGACGCCGTCGGGGTCGGTGATGAGGACGCCCTCGGTGGCGTTTTCGAACACCTTGCCCATCAGTGTGGAGATGAGATTGATGTTGCTCTTGAAGCTGGCGCGCACGCGGGCGAGCAGATGGCGCATCTCATCGCCCAGCGCGAGCAGATTATTGTAGGCGTCGGGAACGAATGGTTTGCCGTCGACTTCGGCCTGGAGCAGCCGACGCGCCAGTTCGTGCAGCTGTTCGTGTAACGGACCGATGGCAATGAATTCCGGCTGGGTCAGCAGCGCCGCGTTGCTGACGTTGTGATACCAGCGGCCGAAATGGCATAACAGGTGGGGTTGAGTCACCAGATTTTCCGCCGAAGGCGCAGCGTGGCACAGCAGGCTGCGGTTGACGTCGTTGAGCCAGCGTATGTGGTTTTCCGTGGCCAGCTCCAGCTCGTTGACGTAGCCGTTGAGCTCGCTGGCAGTGAGACGTTGGAACAGGGTGGCGTCCATCGGCGTTCGCTTGCGGTTCGGGTTAGGGGCGTATCGGCAGCGTCGCTGCGGTCATGGCGTCATCGTCCGCCGATGGCCCGATCCATGCGCGTTACGGCGTCGCCCCAGGTTGACTGTGCCGTCTCGCCCTGTACCATGAGCTCCATCAGGTCATAGGCGAGGCGGCGGGTATCGGGGTTCATCTCTTTCAGTTTGGTCAGAAGATAGGCGTGGCCGCCTTGCGGGATCGACAGTGTCTTGACCAAGGCATAGAGTAACAACGACTGGCCCGACCGAGGATCGGCTTCGATACGTTCTGCCGTGGCTTGGATGGCGGTCAGGTTCATGGTCGATCCGACAGGTGGCAGATGGGGCATAGTTTACGCCAGTCTGTGGTGCAATGCGATTTGCCGAACAAGGAAGGCGGTCGATAAGGAAGGCGGTCGATATTGTGCGGCAGGAGGCGCCGCCGGGGGCCGACGATAATTGATTTACGGGCCGGTATGATTTTTTTCAATGCGATCAACCTGCATGTAGGATGGAAGGTGCGTCTCCAGGCGTACCTTGACGGGACGCTGGAGGAACCACTGGATCCACGTGCCGTCGGTCGCGACACCGATTGCGAACTGGGGCGCTGGCTGTACGACAACCTGCCGCGGTACCAGGATCTGCCGGAGTTCTGGGGGCTCCTCAAGGACCACGCTGCGTTCCACTGCTGCGCCGCCGAGATCGTCAGCGAGGCCGACAAGGGCCATCACGACGAGGCCGAACGGCTGCTGCATCATGATTACACCGACCTGTCGCACCGGATGGTGCGCTGCCTGCGCGAACTGGGCAGGCAGGTAGGCGACGGATGAGCCGGGCCGAACGCGCCGGACGGCCGCGCTGGTGGTGGTGGCTGTTGTGTCTTCCGCTCGCCGCCCAGGCCGCCGTGAGCGTCACCGACAGCAGCGGCAGCGTGGTCACCCTGCCGCATCCCGCGCAGCGCATCGTCAGCCTCGCGCCGCACCTGACCGAACTGCTGTTCGCCGTCGGCGCCGGCCGGCGCATCGTCGGCACCGTCAGCTACAGCGATTACCCCCCCGCCGCGCAGGGCATCCCCCGTGTCGGCGGCTACAGCGAACTCGATCTGGAACGTATCGTCGCCCTCAAGCCCGACCTGATCGTCGCTTGGCAGAGCGGCAACAGCCCGGCCCAACTGGAGCGGTTGCAGCGCCTCGGCATCCCCGTCTACCGCAACGAACCGCGCCGCCTCGACGACATCCCGCGCACCATGGAACAGCTCGGCACGCTGACCGGCACCGCAGCGCTCGCGCTGCCCGCCGCACGGGCCTGGCGCGCCCGCCTGGCGCAACTGCGCGCGCGCTATGCCCATGCCACGCCGCTGCGCGTCTTCTACGAGGTGTGGCACCGGCCGCTGATGACCGTCAACGGCCAACATCTGATCTCCGCCGCCATCGAGCTGTGCGGCGGCCGCAACGTCTTCGCCGGCCTGCCGGTCCTGGCGCCGCAGATCGGCTTGGAGGCGGTGCTCGCCGCCAACCCCGATGTCATCGTCGCCAGCGGCATGGCCCGCCAGCGCCCCGAATGGCTCGACGACTGGAAGCGCTGGCCGCAGCTCAAGGCGGTGCAGGAACACAACCTGTTCTTCGTTCCCCCCGACCTGCTGCAACGGCCCGGCCCGCGCTTTCTGGAGGGCACCGAACAGCTGTGCATCGCCTTGGCGCAGGCGCGCCGGAACATGGCGGACGGCGCAATGCATGCAGCCGTGTCGACGCAGCAACACTGATACGGCATGCGCCGCAGCGGTCATTTCATCTTCGACGGCAGCTTGATCGTCTCGCCCGCCACCATGAAGGCGCCACGGCCGCGGTGATGGAGCGTGCGTGGCTCCTTAACGCCGCGGTCGATCCAGGCCTGGAGCACTTCGAGCACGAAGAAGTTGTAGCGGTTCACCAGCCGCGTGTCGGCCACGCGGCATTCGAGGTTGGCGTAGCACTCGGCGATCAGCGGCGGCTCCACCTGCGCCGCCGGCAACGGCGTCAGCCCGAAGCTCTCGAACTTGTCCACCGTGCGCCCGGAACTGTTGCCGCAACCGACCACCTGCTCGGCCAGCTCCACGGTCGGGATGTTCAACACGCACTGCCGCGTCTTCGTCAGCGCCTCGAAACTGTAATCACGCCCGCTGATGACGCACCCCACCAACGGCGGCTCGAACTCCATCATGGTGTGCCACGACATGGCCATGATGTTTGCCTTGCCCTTGTGTGCCGTGGTGAGCAGCACCACCGGACCCGGCTCCAGCAGGCCGTAGACCTTGGATAGGGGGAGAGAACGTTTGGCCATACCCGCAGTCTCCAGAGTCGCTTTGCTGCATCGCCGTTGGCTGAGTAAACACAGTCTCAGCGTAGTACATCGGCGGTGACGATCCATTCAGCCGGAGTGCGGGCGGCGGGGTGGGGCTTGGTCCTATTGCAAGGGGCCGCCGTGTGGTCAGCTATTTGATGTGCCTGATACCTATTTTCCGCAGCGCCGGCACGTCAAGGCCGAATTGATCGGCGTGCTGTAGCGCACGTGCCAGCCGTCCCGGTGCGCTGCGGCCCATGCATTTGTGTTGCAGGTCGCCGTCGATGCCTTCCACCATTCCTGCAATGAGTTTCTCCCGGTCCAGTTCGGTGCCGATGAGCTTGAACTGGATATCCATCACCTCGTCGGCCACCTCGCGTGCCAGCGGCTGGTGTTGCTGCCACAGGGCATCCACGTCGGTGCCGGCGGGGAGTTCCAGGCCGGCGATGTTGGTGGTGAGGATGAAGACGTTCTTGCGCACCAGTTCGAAAACGAGTTCGTCGTTGTCGTTCAGTTCCCATACCGGGATACCGAGAGACTCCAGCGCCTGTTCGACGATGGCGGCGGCGGGGCCGTAGACGGGGGAGGGGACCAGCACCTTGTAGTCCTGTCCCTTTTTCTTCTCGAACCAGACGGCGACGACGGTGGGATTGGCGATGTCGTGCCGTTGCCAGTCGCGCGGCAGCAGTTCGTTTTGCAGCAGGCCGAGGCGGTCGCGCCAGGCGGCGGGGATTTTTTCAAACGTCGGATGCAGATCGTTCTCGCCGACCGCCACCAGCACCAGCGCCGGTTCGTAGATCGCCTTGGCCAGTTTCTCCATGTCCATGCCGCGGGTGACCGGGAACAGCGGATGGCCCAGCTTGAGAAAGCCGCGGCTGAAGACGCCGGCCATCTCGCCGATACCGACAATAACGATGGGTTCCTTCATGATGGTTCCTCTCCCTGCTAGTGAGCTAAAAAAATATTAACCACGGGGCACACGGGGGACACGGGGAATTTAATCAAAGCTGAAGATAACATAGGTCCTGCGTCCTAGTTTCCCCAGTTTCCCCAGTGTCCCCCGTGGTTCAATGCTGTAGTTCCTGCGAGCGTACTTCGTAACGCCGCCCCTGTGCGGCGATGTCGAACAGGCGGTCGATGTTGGGGTGTTTACCGGGATGGGCGCGGGCGTCGGCGGTGTGTTCGGCGTAGAGACGCAGTCCCTCTGCCGCCGCGGCGGCGTCGATGGCGCCGAAGCGTTGCGCCAGGGCGTGGTAGATGCGCAGCGAGCCGGCCTGGCCGGGGCGGTTTTCGATCACGGCGGCGACGCTGCCGTCGGCGGCGATCAGTTCCAGTCGTGCGACGTGGTCGACGGCGGGGAGGGTGGCGAGAATTTCGGCGAAGGTCATGAGTTGTGCCCGGTCGTTGGCGTTCATTTAAAGAACCCTGATTTTAGCAGGCCATCGATTGTCGCGATGTCGAGATGCTGCTCGACGGCATCGGCGAGGCGATCGAGTTCGGCTTCGCGCAGGGCGAGGTGGTCGGGGCTGTCGGCTTCGTGCAGGCCGGCCCAGCGCAACAGTGCGTCGCAGGCGTCCTTTTGGTCGAACAGGCCATGCAGATAGGTGCCGAGGATTTGGCCGTCGTTCGAGATCGCGCCGTCGTTGCGTCCGGGCAGGTGGACGGCCGGTCGCTGCAACGCGGGACCGCTGCTGATGCCGGCATGGATCTCGTAGCCGCTGACGGCGGCGTCGGCGACGGCGAGGGTGCCGCTGACGTTGTGCAACTGCTTATCCGGACGCAGTTCGGTGACGAAGTCGAGCAGGCCGAGGCCGGGCGTGCAACCGGGTGCGCCTTCGATGCCGCGCGGATCGTCGATGCTGTTGCCGAGCATCTGGAAGCCGCCGCAGATGCCGATCGCCCTGCCGCCGTAGCGCAGGTGGCGTTGCATTGCGTCGGCCCAGCCCTGGGCGCGCAGGAATTCCAGATCGGCGCGCACGCTCTTGCTGCCGGGCAGGACGATCAGATCGGCGCCCGGTATCTTCTCGCCGGGGGCCACGAAGTGCAGCTCCACCTGCGGATGCAGGCGCAGCGGATCGAAGTCGGTGTGGTTGCTGATGCGCGGCAGCAGCGGCACCGCGACGCGCAACTTTTCGCTCGTCTGCGCCTGCCAGTGCAGCCGATCACCGAGGCCGTCCTCCGCCTCGATGTGCAGGCCGTGAATATAGGGCAGCACGCCGAGCACCGGTTTGCCGGTCTTCTGTTCCAGCCAGTCGAGACCCGGTTGCAGCAGCGCGACGTCGCCGCGGAATTTGTTGATGACGAAACCGCGCACGCGGTTGCGTTCCGACTCGCTCAGCAGTTCCAGCGTGCCGACGCACTGGGCGAACACGCCGCCCTTGTCGATATCGGCCACCAGCAGCACCGGACAGTCGACCGCTTCGGCGAAACCCATGTTGGCGATATCGCCTGCGCGCAGATTGATCTCGGCGGGACTGCCGGCCCCTTCCACCATGATCACGTCGTATTGGTCGCGCAGCCGCCCGTAGGAGTCGAGCACCGCCGCCATCGCGCGCGTTTTGTAATCGTGATAGGCGGCGGCTTCCAGATTGGCGAGCGCGCGGCCCTGGATGATCACCTGCGCGCCGGTGTCGCTGTTGGGCTTGAGCAGTACCGGGTTCATGTCGCTGTGCGGCGCCAGGCCGCAGGCCTGCGCCTGCACCGCCTGGGCGCGGCCGATCTCGCCGCCGTCGGCGGTGACCGCGCTGTTGAGCGCCATGTTCTGCGGCTTGAACGGCACGACACGCACGCCGCGCCGCCACAATACGCGACACAGTGCCGCGACCAGCGTGCTCTTGCCGGCGTCGGAGCCGGTGCCCTGGATCATCAATGTCGGCACGATTCGATTTCCCGGGCCGGGGGCATCTTCAGCGGACGCCGGCTTTCGTGCTTGCGCTCGGCACATCCCATTGCGCACGCGTCGCCCGCAGATCGTTCAGTCCCTGCAACAGCGTCGGCGCCGGATCGAGGAAATGGTCGCTGTCGAGGGCGACGATGCGCAGCGGTGTTTGCGGCAGCAGCAGGCGGCATTGCTTGGCCCCTTTGCGTTCGAACAGGAACAGCACGTCGGGGTGCAGTTTTGCGATCAGCCCGTTGACGCCGGCGATCGGGGCGGACGGCGTCAGTGGGCGCACCGTCTCGGCCGTTTCCACCACGTCGAATCCGGCCGTGGTGAACAGCTCGTAGATCCAGGTTTGTTTGCCGAACGAATAGCCTTCGCCGCTACAGGCGGAGAGCAGCAGTACGCGGCGCCCGTTGCCGTGCACCTGCGCGGCGGCATTGCGCCATGCCTGTGCAAATTCCCCGGCACGCCGGTCGGCATCGGCCAGGTGCGCCGCATGTCCGATGACGCGCAGGTTCTCCTCCACCTGCGCCATCGATTGAAAACCGTGCAGTGTGATCGCCGCGGCGCCGTCCGGCGCCATGGCGCGCCACTTGGCCGGCGCGATCCAGTCGGAGCCGAGCAGCAGCTGCGGTTGCAGCAGGGCGATGGTGTCGGCATCGGGGTCGAGCAGGCCGCCGGTGCGGGGCAGGTCGAGCGTGTCGTAGCGGCTGACGCCGACGATGCACTGTTGCAGGCCGAGCCATTGCAGCGTCTTGGTGATGTAGGGCGCCTGGCTGATGATGCGCGGGCAGTCGGCGGCGGCGCCGGCCGCGCCGGCCAGCAACAGTACACCGACCGACAGCCGTGAGAGAAGCGGGTTCATTTATACCAACGATTGTTCACCACCGGGATACCGGGATACCGGGATGCCGATGGAAGATTTATATAAAATCGATTCGCAAATAAACGCGAATGCATGCCAATAAATATCAACCACATTGGTTCTCCGATTCACGTTCATTCGTGGACCCTGAGCGGTTGGCGCGGTGGACATTGTTTGTACCGATACCCTGCGTGTCTTTCGCGTCCTCCGCGGTGAAGTCTTTGCCTTTCCCGTTGCCGTAGGCCCGATGGAGCGCAGCGGTATCGGGCGGGGCTTGCCGGACACCGCTGCGCTCAGTCCGGCCTACATTGCGGTTGGCGCGACGGGCATTTCTTGTATCGATACCCGCTGCGTCCTTCGCGGTGTCGTCACTTCTCCGTCGCCGGGGTGCCGCGGTGTTTGCCCGGCTGCCACAGCACTTCGCCTTCGTCGGCGCGGGCCAGCAGGCGTGCGATGACGAACAGCAGATCGGAGAGGCGGTTGAGGTAGCGCACGCTCTCTTCGTTGAGCGACTCGCTCTTGCCGAGGGTAACCACGCGCCGTTCGGCGCGGCGGCAGACGGTGCGCGCCAGGTGGCAGGCGGCGGCGGCGTGGCCGCCGCCCGGAAGGATGAACTCCTGTAGCGGCGGCATGGTTTCATTGATCCGATCCAGTTCCTGTTCCAGGCGTGCGGTATAGGCGGCGTCGATCAGGGTGACGCCGGGCTGCGCCAATTCGCTGCCGATGTCGAACAGATCGTTTTGCATGTCACTGAGACAGGCGCGCACATCTTGCGGCAGCGGGTGGGCCGTCACCATGCCGAGCACGCTGTTCAGTTCGTCCACCGTGCCGAAGGCCTCGACGCGGGCGTGGTCCTTGTCGACGCGCAGGCCGCCGGCCAGCCCGGTCGTGCCCTTGTCGCCGGTGCGGGTGTAGATCTTGGAGAGACGGTATCCCATGTCAGCTTGCCTCCAGGTGATAGATGACCGGCAGTTGCAACTCCAGAGGATGGGGCAGCGCGGCGTCCAGCGACAGCCGGCCGACCTTGATCAGCGCGCCGAGCGCGGCGCGATCGAGTAGGGCATAGCCGGAACTGCGCACCACGCGGATCGCTGCGAGGCTGCCGTCGCTGTTGACGCGAAAGCGTAGCAGTACCGCGCCTTGCCATCCCTCGCGCCGTGCCCGCGGCGGATAGGTGAAGGAGCGCGCCAGCGCGCCGCGGATGCGGCTCACCACCCGTTGTTCGATGGCCGCGGACTGGTCGGTTCCGCCGGCGGTCTGGGCGGTGCTGGACGACGCCTTGACGGGCGCCGTTCGGGGCGACGGCGGCGGTGGCGTCGTGGCGCGTTGCCGTATCGCGGCGGCGCGCGTTGCCTGCCGCTGCGGCCGGCGCCGCAGCGCTTGCGTCTGTCGATTGTCCGGCGTTGCGTTGGCGCTGCTATGCGACGTCGTCGTTGCCGCCGCCGCGCGGCGGCCCGCCAGCGTCACCAAGGTCACGCTCAGCGCTGCCGCCCGATCGCCGCCCAGTGCCGGCACCGGCGCCGGCCGCCAGCCGCCGAGAATTGCGGCATGCACCGCCGCGGAGGCGAGCAGCAGCAGGGTCCAGCGGACCCGGCCGGTGGTTGGCGTTGGTGCGGGTATCGCGATCACAGTGTCTCCCTATCAGAACGTGGCGCGCAGGCCAATCAGCCAGTTGGTGGTGAAGTTCACAGGGTAGATGTTGTCGTTCTTGATCCATTCGCCATTGGCATGGCCGAAGAGATTTTCGACCTTGGCGAACAGCTCCATCTTTTGCAGGTGGTAGCTGTAGTTGAGATCGGTAGATTGGTAGGCCGCCTGTTTCTGCGCGAGGTTGTTGGCGAAATCGTCCGCCGCATAACACTCGCTGCGATAGGTGTCACTCAGCGTGAGCGACGAACGCTCGGATGGCTTGTAAGTGAGCGAAGCAGTTACGTTGTGCGTCGGCACGCCGGGAAGATTCTTGCCGTTATAGGCGCCGCCGCCGCTGTTCTCGGTGTCAATGATGGCGCGGGTATAGGTGTAATTCACGCCCGCCGACCAACGATCGTTGAATACGTGGTTGTCCTGCAGATCAAAACCGTATTTGTGTGAACGATCGATATTGGTATTGGTCCCGCTATAGGAGCTGATGGCGTAATAGTAAATTTCGTTGGTCAGTCCGGCATAGAACGTTGTCAGCTTGAGTTTGTTGTGAGTGGTGACACGATTGAGTCCAAGGCTCAGAGTCCTTGCATAGGCCGGTGAGATGAAGCCATTGAAGATGACGTTGCCGGAGCTGTCGTAGGCAAAGAATCGGTCGATGTCCGGTGCCTCGAATGCCATGTTGTAGTTGGCGAACAGACTGATTTTCGCATCGACGCGATGGTTGATTCCGAGGTCATACGCTGACAGATCATGGCTGGCGTTGAGTGAGCTGCCAGTACGCGGTATGTAACTGTATTTTACCTGCTCCCGGCGTACGCCGGCCGAGTATGTATTGGACCCCGCGCTGAGGGCGCCTTGGAGATAGTAGCCGGCATTATTCTTTTCGGTCTTGTTTGCGACGGCGTAGGAGGATGCCGGGGTGTGACGGCTGCCGTCGAATGCTTGCGCGCCAGCGGTCAGGTGAAATGCCGGTGCCACATAATGCAGCGCCACATCGTCCGATTGATAATTGTATGCGGCATCGTATGTCCAGGTGCCGTAGCTGCCCTTGCCATTGGAGGCGGTAGTCTTGTTTTCGCCGTTGTGATCGACGGTGAGTTTCCATCGCTCGTCAATGTCGGTGGTCAGACCCAGCGTAGTATCGTTTGTCCGCACTAGTTGATGAGTGTAAGTCGCACCGTTGCTTTGTCCCGGATCGGCATTGAACTGGGCGAGCGACAGGACGCCGGGATAGTAGTTTTCAATCCTGGATGTGCCGCCGCCGACACGTACTTCTATAGCATCGGTGGGGAATAGTTTGAGCAGGGCGTGCGCGTTGTTGCTGTTGCCTTCATCCGTATGACCGTTTACGTCAGCGGCGCTGAAGCCGTCCTGATGGTAATTGTCCGCCGAGGCGGTGAACGCCGCCTTGTCGTTGTTGATGCCGGCTGTGAGCGAGGTGGTGCTGACGCCGTGATTGCCGGCGGACATGGTGACCGCTCCGCCGTTCATGTCGCGGGTGTAGATGTGGATCGCACCGGCCGTGGCGCCGTCGCCGTACATCACCGAACCGCTGCCCTTGGTGATCTCGATACGTGCGATGCTGGTGAGCGGGATCGAGCTCAACAGCTGCGGAACCATATCGATATTGTTGAGACGACGACCGTCGACCGTGACGACGATGTTTTGGTAACCGTCACCGATCCCGTAGCCGCGCATATCGATTTTCTGCGTGAACGGATTGCCGGAACTGGGCAGTACATTGATCGACGTGTCGTGACTCAGGAAGTCGTAGAGGGTCGTTGCGCCGGACCTGGCAATGTCCTGCGCCGTGTAGACCTCGGACGCATAAGGCGCGGTGGTGTCCGTATACGCATAACGCGTGGCGGTGACCACGACCGGCTGGATACTCTCCTGGGCCAACAGCAGCGGAGAGACGGCGCCGAGCAACAGGCCGGCGGCAAGATGATAACGATTATGCATGGGTTCCCTTTCGCGCTCACCCGCGCGTTGTGTTAAGGGCGAAACCCAGTGCCGGCAGGGGAAGGGGGCGTCGAGACAGCAGGCCCGCCGTGCCGCCCGCCGCAGCACTGGAACGATGAACCGTGACGGTTCGTCGTTTCAGGCCGGTCTCCGGGCTCGCGGTTGGGGTGGAACCCCGGCGCATCGCCTTCCCATGTCGTCGGACACAGTGGCTTCGTGATGCGCCTTTAACCGCCTACCGTTGCGGGGGCAGCGCCGGAATTGCATACCGTGAAGGCATGCGCACCGGCTTCCCGTTTCATTCCGGCGGACGACTGTCCGCCGGAACACCTGAAACGTGCCGGCACTTTACGCGGTCGGTGTCGCGGCCGTCAAGCTGGGAGGGGCGGCGGCGAACTGCTAGGCTTTTCACCATCACTCTCCCACCCCGATCACGAGCCCGTGTCCCGCTTGCGCCGCCTATTGTTGCTGTTGCTCTTCATCCCGTCGCTGGCCCTGGCCGCGCTGAAGGTGGAGGTGCGGGTGGAGGGCGTGGACGGCGCGATGTTGCAAAACGTAATGCAGCAGCTCTCGATCCAGCGCGAACGTAACGAGCCGCTGCTCGATCTCTACCGCCTGCGGCGGTTGCAGCGGCGGGCGCCGGACGAGATCGCCGCAGCACTGCAGCCCTACGGTTACTACCATGCGACGGTCGACTCTTCGCTGACCCGGCGCAACGACGGCAGCTGGCTCGCCGACTATCGCGTCACTCCCGGCCCGCCGACGCGCGTCGCCGCGCTGCAACTGGAGATCCTCGGCCCGGCGGCGCAGGACCCGGCGTTCGCCGCCTGGCGCGCCGCCTTTCCGCTCAAGGTCGGCGGCGTGCTGGATCAGCCCGCTTACGAACAGGCCAAGCGCGAGCTGTTGCAACTGGCGCGCGACCGCGGCTATTTCGACGCAACGCTGGAGCGGCACGCCATCGAGGTGAGCCTGAAGGACAACAGTGCCGGGGTGGCGCTGACCCTGGCGAGCGGTCCGCGCTACACCTTCGGCGAGGCGCATTTCGACAAGGTGGCGTTGAACGAGAAACTGCTGCGTCGATTCCTTACCTTCCAGCCGGGCCAGCCGTACGACGTCGAGCGGTTGTTCCAGATGCAGCGCGCGCTGGCCGACAGCGACTATTTCAACCTGGCGGAGGTGACGGCCGATCCCAAGAACGCGGTCGCCGGTCGGGTACCGGTGATGGTGCATCTGCGGCTGCGGCCGCAGAACCGCTACACCTTCGGCCTCGGCTACGGAACCGATACCGGGCCGCGGCTGAGTATCGGCATGGAGCGGCGGCACGTGAACAGCGCGGGCCATCGCGTCAGCGTCGACACGTCGATCTCGCAAATCCAGTCGAGCGTCAATGCGGTCTACCGCATCCCGCTCGACCATCCCGACACCGACACCTTAGCCTTCTCCACCGGCTGGCAGCACGAAGCACTCGACGTCAGCAGCCGCGAGACCCTCACCGCCAGTGCCGGTATCACACAGCAGATCGCCCACTGGCAACGCACCATGGCGCTCACCGTGCAGAACGAACGCTACTCGGTGGCGGACCAGAGCAACGTCACCACCCTGGTGCTGCCGAGCATCGGCTGGCAACGGGTGGAGGCGGATAACCGGATGTTTCCGCACCGCGGCTGGCGCCTCGGCTTCGAATTGCGCGGCGCCAGCGAGACCCTCGGTTCCGACGCCAGCCTGTTGCAGGCGGTGCTCAACGCCAAGGCGATCTATCCGCTGGGGGCCGGGCGGCTCATTACCCGCGCCAACCTGGGAGCCAGCACCACCCCGGACTTCAGCCGCATCCCGGTGTCGCTGCGCTTTTTCGCCGGCGGCGACAACTCGGTGCGCGGCTACGCCTACAACTCCCTCGGCCCCACCGACGCCCAGGGCCAAGTGGTCGGCGGCCTCGACCTGTTGGTGGTGTCGGCGGAATACGATCGCTACTTCAGCGAGCACTTCGGCGCCGCGATCTTTTTCGACGCCGGCAACGCCTTCGACAACAGCAGCTTCGTGCCCGCCAAGGGGGCCGGTGTCGGCCTGCGCTGGCGGCTGCCGTTCGGTGTGATCCGGATCGACGTCGCCTCGCCGGTACGCAACGCCAAACCGGACTGGCGCCTGCACGTCACGCTGGGGCCGGATCTATGAGGCATCGGGGACGCGATGCGGGACACGAGGGGCGAGGCAATGTGCCCGCTACGCTCACGATTGATCCGCTAAGGGGATGCGCGCGGCGCGCACGCGCACTCGTACCCGCCGTGCCCGGAGGGTGCTGCCATGCGGCTTAAGCGCCTTTGGTGGCTGATACCGCCGGCTGCGTTGGCGCTGGCGGCGTGGTGGCTGCTCGCCACCGCGTCCGGGCTCGCCTGGGCCTGGGCGCGCGCCGCCGCGTGGTCGCCGGGGACCCTGGCGGCGACGGAGGTGAGCGGGAGGCTGGCGGGGCCGCTGCACATCGGCGGTCTGCGCTATACCTCGCCGCAGCTGGACTTCACGGCACAGACCCTCGACCTGGACTGGGAACCGGGGGCGCTGCTGCGCGGCGAGCTGCATCTGGCGCGACTGACCCTGGAGCGCGCCGCCGTGACCGTGCGCCCCGCCGCCGGCGGGACGGCGACGGCGGTGCGCTGGCCCCTGGCGCTGCGGATCGATCGCGGCACCGTCAGCGGACTCACCATCGCCACGCCCGGCCGGCCGCCGCTGATCGTCGACCGCGCCACCCTCGCCGGCCGCCTTGCCGCCGGTCCCGGCCGCCGTTCGAACCTGCGCTCGGAGTGGACGCTCACCTACGGCGGACGCACTTTCGTCGGCTCAGGCACCCTTACCGGCACCTTCGCCGTACCGGTCTTCTCCGTCCGGCTGACCGCGCCGTTTGCGGCGAGCGCCCGCGGCAGCGCGGCCTGGCGCGCCGCGCCGCTGCGGTGGCATGCCGTGGTCGAACTGCCGCCGCTGCTGCTCACCCGTGTCGAGCCCGCCTGGCCGGCCGTGACCGTCGGCGGCCGCTTCCGGCTGGAGGGACGCGGCGCCGCCGTCACCGTCGACAGCGACGGCCGGGTGGCGGAGCGCCAGGCCGGTGCCTGGAGCTACCGTGGCCGGCTGCGCTACGGCGCCGACGGCTGGCAGTTGCCGACCCTGGCGTTGCGGCCGGAGGGCGGCTCGGGGACGGTGGATGTGGCCGGCGCCTGGGCGGGGCAGGAACGGGGCGGGCGGGTGACGGTGCAGTGGCGCGACCTCGCCGTGGCGGCGCTGGCCGGCTGGCCTTCGAGCGGCACACTGGAGGCGGCGGGAGCGCCGCCGGCCTATCGCGGCCGCCTCGATTTCAGCGCGGCGGGCCGCGCGCCGGTGCAGGCGACGGCCGCTTTCGCCGGCGACGCGGACGGCGTTACCGTTACCGACCTGAGCGGCGACTGGCTCGCCGGCCGTTGGCGCGGCAGCGGCGCGCTGCAATGGCGCGGCGGCCTGCGCTGGCATGGACAGGTGCAGGCCGAGGGGGTCGATCCGGGCCGGCTGGCGGCGCGTTGGGCCGGGCGCCTCAGCGGCAAAGTGACGGCGCAGGGCCGGGGCGCCGCGGTGCAAGTGGACTCGGCCAGTGTCAGCGGCGAGCTGGGGCAACGCCCCTTTGCCGCCAATGCGGCCGGCGCCTATGCCGACGCCGGGATCACGCTGCATCACCTGCGGCTGCGCGCCGGCCAGGCACAACTCACCGCTTCCGGCAGCATCGGCCGCCAGTGGGGGCTGAAGGCGGTGCTCAAGGCGCCGCGGCTGGCGGATCTGCTGCCCGGCGCTTCCGGCGCGGTGGAGCTGACCGGCCGCCTGGACGGTGCCCTGCGGCAGCCGCGTCTGCGTCTCGACGGCAGCGCCCGCAAGGTGGAGGTGGCGCCGCTGCAACTGGGGGCGGCACGGCTGCATGCGGATATCGACCTGGCGGGACGTGCCCCCTGGGCGCTGGATCTCGCCGTGGAAAACGCCGAGGCCACGCGGCTGCACCTGGTCTCCGCCCGGCTGCATCTGGACGGCAGCGAGGCGCGGCACCGGCTGACCCTCGACAGTGTGTCCGAGGACGGCACGCGGCTGGCGCTGGCGGCGCGCGGCGGCTGGAGCGACGGTCGCTGGCGCGGCGAACTCGGCGGCGGCAGCTTGCGGGTGCCCGGGCAGCCGGAGTGGACGGCGACGGCAGCGCAACTGGCGGCGGGACGCGACGGAGGCTCGCTGCAGCGCTGGTGCTGGCGCGGCAGCGGCCACCTGTGCGTTGCGCTTCAGGCCGCGAACGGCCGCTGGGACGGCAGTGTCGATCTGGCAGGTCTGCCGGTGACGGTGCTGCAACCCCTGCTGGCGCGACCCGATCTGACGCTGGGCGGAACGCTCAGCGCCGCCGGGACAGTGGCCGGGACGGCGGGCGCCGTGACGCAACTGGCGGCGCGCGGCCGGGTGGCGGACGCCACGGTCACCTATGCGTCGCCCGACGGCGCGGTGACGACCCCGCTGCGTGCCGTCGAATTCGAGGCCGGCAGCGACAACGGCAGTCTGCGGGCACAGCTCAATCTGGTGCTCGCGCAGGGCGGCAGCGCCACTGCGCGGCTGACGCTGCCGGGCTGGCTGCCGGGCTTGCCGCTGGCCGCGAATGTGCCGCTGCGCGGCACTCTGCAGCTGAATACCGACCGGCTCGACTGGCTCACCTATTTCATCCCGGCGCTGCTGCGCCCGAGCGGCACGCTGGCTGCGCAACTCGATCTCGGCGGCAGCGTGGGCGCGCCCGCCTTGAGCGGCCGCCTGACGCTGCGCAACGGCGCGGTGCGGCTGCCGGCGGCGGGTATCGCGCTGAGTGACGTCACCATCGACGGCGCCTCCGCCGACGGCCGGCAATTGACGCTCAGCGGTTCGGCGCGCTCCGGACCGGGGCGGCTGCAACTCAGCGGACGGCTGTTCGCCGAGCGACTGGGGCGCTGGCGCGTGGAGGCGGCGGTCACGGGCGAGAATTTCGAACTGGTGCACCTGATCCAGGCGCGCGCCCTGGTGTCGCCCGACCTGCAACTGGCAGTGGAAGAGGGGCTGGTGGAGGTGCGCGGCAGGCTGACCGTACCCCAGGCCGACATCGACCTGCCGCAGCTGCCCAACACGGTAACGGTGTCGCCTGATACGGTGATCGTCGACGCGCCGGCCACCGCCGGCGGAACGCGCCGCTGGCGCATGCACCTGGACCTGCGTCTGGCGGCCGGCGAGCGCGTGCGCCTGCAGGGTTACGGCTTTTCCGGCCGTTTGACCGGCGCGGTGCGGGTGCAGGGCGATACGCCGGGGATCACTCGGGCCCAGGGCGAACTGCACGTGGAGGATGGCCGCTACCAGGCCTACGGCCAGAAACTGACCATCCAGCGCGGACGGCTGCTGTTCGCCGACGGCCCGCCGGACAATCCGGGGCTGGACGTGCGCGCGGTGCGCCAGTTGCCTGATCAGGCGGGGCTGGTCGGCGTCGAGGTGACCGGCCGGCTCAAGCAGCCGCGGTTGCGCATCTTCTCCGTGCCGGTGATGGACCAGAGCGAGGCCCTCTCCTGGCTGGTGTTGGGGCGCCCCCTCGCCAGCGCCAACCGCGGCGAGGCGGATGCCCTCTACCACGCCGCTTTCGCGGTGGGCGGCGAGGCGGCGGCGCGGGGCATCGCCCTGCAATTCGGCATGGACGAGGTAAGCGTCGAAAGCGGCACCACCACCAACCAGCTTACCGGCACCACTACCCGCCAGTCCGCCGTGGTCCTGGGCAAATACCTGAGTCCCCGACTATATCTTCAATATGCGGTCGGGCTGTGGAACAGCGCGAATCAGGTGCGCATCCGCTACCGGCTGTCGCCGGACTGGACATTGCGGATGGAGCAGGGGGAGCCGAGCGGCGCAGATTTTCTCTATTCGATCGAACGTTAGCCGTTGTGATGGCGGTCCCGGACGCCGCGGCTGGAAATAGGTAGAAATAGAAATAATTTAGTAATATGGTACAGTTACAGACGAAACCTGTGGTGATGGTTGAGGTGACGCCGTTGTCGCCGGGGCGGGGAAGAGGGGTTGGTCAGTGATGGAACCGGGCATACACAGCCTTTTGCATAGTGCGAGCAAGCCGCTGGGACAACCGGCGGCGCTGACCGCCTCCGTGCGTCAGATTCTCGTGATCAATGCCAAGGGCGGTTGCGGCAAGACCACCATCGCCACCAATCTGGCCAGCTATTATGCGCGCCAGGGATGCCGCATCGCCCTGATCGATCACGATCCGCAGGGTTCGGCGATGCAGTGGCTGTCGCTGCGCGACAAACAATACCACTCCATCTACGGCGTCTCGTCCAACCGTCCGGTGATCGGCGGGGTGACCCGCTCGTTTGCGATGCGGGTGCCGCCGGGCACCGAGCGCGCCGTTCTCGACGCGCCTGCCGGCGTGCAGGGACACCAGCTGATCGAATTGATACGCGAAGTCGACACCATTCTGATCCCGGTGTTGCCGTCCCCCATCGACATTCACGCCGCTTCGCGCTTCATCAAGGATTTGCTGCTGGTGGCCAAGGTGCGGGCGCGCAATATCCGCGTTGGCGTGATCGCCAACCGGGTGCGCGAGAACACCCGCGTCTACCAGTCGCTGGAGAAATTCGTCGGTTCGTTGAACATCCCCTTCGTGGCGCGTCTGCGCGATACCCAGAATTACGTACGCGCCGCGGAAATCGGTGTCGGCGTGCACGACCTCAAGCGCACCGGCGCGAATCAGGATCAGCGTCAGTGGGAGGCGTTGATCCGCTGGGTGGAGCAGCGCTGAGGCCTGTTCCGAACGGATTTACTATTCGTCGTCCCAATTGACGGGCAGCAGCTCCGGCGCCTGTCCGGCGATGTCGCGCAGCAGTCCGTGCAGTTGTCGGACCCGGCCGCGCAACTGTTCGAGCTCGTGTTGCAAGGAGCTCTGTTGCAGCCCTTCCTGCACCGCCTGCGCCAGCATGAAGCCGTCGCACGGTTTCTCGATGAAGTGGTGGATCTGTCCGTGGTTGACCGCCGCCTTGAACAGTTCGACGTCGGTGTAGCCGCTGATGATGATGCGGTAGCTGTGGGGCTGCGTCTTGCGCAGCGCCTCGAAGAAACGGGCGCCGTCCATATCCGGCATGCGGTAGTCGGCGATCACCAAATCAAACGAAGTCTCGTTGCCGCGTTCCAGCGCATCACGCGGATGGTTGAAACGCTCCACCTCGACCTCTTCCATCTGGCGCAGCACCCGCCACATGGCGTTGAGGTTGTTGTTGTCGTCGTCGACCAGCATAACTCGGGCAGTCATCGTTTCCTCCTTGAAGCGTGATCAACAAAAGGTGGTTCAGCGCGCGACGAAGGCGGCGCGGCCGTCCGCGCTGTGCAACGTTTCAATCGGATGGCCGTAGAGGCGCGTCAACAGGTCGGGAGTGAGCAGCGCTGCAGCGCTTCCCCCTTGCCACTCTCCATTACCAAACAATAGCAGCACGTGGTCGCAGAAGCGCGCGGCGAGATTGAGGTCGTGCAGCGCCATCAGCACCCCCCGGCCGCCGTCGGCCAGCGCGCGCAGCCGCTGCAACAGGGTGATCTGCTGGTGCAGGTCGAGGTGGTTGGTGGGCTCGTCGAGCAGCATCAGCGGCGGGTCCTGGGTCAGCAGGGTGGCCATCGCCAAGCGGCGGCGTTCGCCGCCGGAGAGGGTGTCGGTGCGGCGCGCCTCGAAGCCCTCCAGGGCCATCGCCGCCAGGGCGCCGCGCGCCAGCGCGCGGTCGGCTTCGGTTTCGCCGTCCCAGCGCCCGAGGTAGGGGTGGCGGCCGATGAGGGCGGTCTCCAACACGCTGCTGGGAAAGGGGTCGATGCTGTCCTGCGGCAGCAGGCCGAGGCGGCGCGCCACCTCGCGGCGCCTGAGGCCGGCGATGTCGTCGCCGCGCAGCAGCACTTGGCCGCCCTGGGCCGGACGCAGCCCGGCAAGGGTGTGCAGCAGGGTGCTCTTGCCGACGCCGTTGCCGCCGAGGATGGCCCAGCACTCGCCGCTGCGGATCTCCAGATCGAGCTTGCCGCACAGCAGGCGCCGGCCGACGGCAAGGTCGAGGGCGCGGGCGGCCAGCGGCGGCGCGGTCATGACGGCCGGTTTTCGCGCTGCAACAGGTAGAGGAACAGCGGCGCGCCGATGAGGGCGGTGAGCACCCCCACCGGCAACTGCTGCGGCGCCAGCACGGTGCGCGCCAGGGTGTCGGCCAGCATCAGCAAGGTGCCGCCCAGCAGCACCGAACCGGGCAGCAGCCAGCGGTGGTCGCTGCCGCCCACCAGGCGCAGCATGTGCGGCACCACCAGACCGACGAAGCCGACGCTGCCGGCGACGGTGACCGCCCCGGCGGTGAGCAGCGAGGCGACCAGATAGATGTAGCGGCGCAGGGTGCGGACCTCGACGCCGAGGCTGCCGGCCAGCAGCTCGCCGCGCGCCAGCAGGTTGAGGCTGCGGGCGATGGGGATGGTCAGCAGCAGGCCGGCGCCCAGCAACAGCAGCGACGGTAGCGGCGCGCCGCCCTGGCTCAGGTCGCCCATCAGCCAGAACAGCATGCCGCGCAGATTGCGCTCCGGCGCCAGGGCCAGCAGGAAGCTGATCAGGGCGCCGCAGGCGGCGGCCACCACGATCCCGGTGAGCAGCAGCCGGGTCGGGGTCCAGCCGCCGCGGCCGTGGGCCAGGCCGAACACCAGCAGCACCGCCAGCAGGGCGCCGGCCAGGGCGCCGCCGCTCAGCCACAATCCGCCCAGCCCCAGCAGCATCACCGACAGCGCCCCCACCGCGGAACCGCCGGAGACGCCGAGCACGTAGGGATCGGCCAGGGGATTTTGCAGCAGCACCTGCAACAGCGTGCCGGCCAGGGCCAGCAGCCCGCCGACGGCGAAGGCCAGCAGCAGCCGCGGCAGCCGCAGCTCCTGCACCACCAGCGACTGGGTGGTGCCGTCGCCCCACAGCGCCGGCCACAGCTTGGTCAGCGGGATCGACAGGCTGCCCGCCGCGAGGCCGACGGCGAGCGCCGCGACGGCCAGCAGCAGGAGCAGGGTGAGGAGCAGGGCAGGGCGCATGGGATTCAGATACAAGGAAGGGCGGGCGGCGTTGCCGCCCACCTGTCTGCCGCAACGTACCCGGCGTGAAAGTGGTTCGCGCAGAGCGTAGGCATCACTCTCCCTCGTACCTTGTGTCTCGTACCTTGTCTCTGTCTTCCAGCGGCAGCGGCCGCTCGCCCTGGCGCAGGGTGAGCATGTCCCATCCCAGGGTCTCGGCATGGCTGCGCAGGGTCTCGTCCGGGTCCACCGCCACCGGATGCTCGACCAGCTCCAGCAGCGGCAGGTCGTTGTGGGAGTCGCTGTAGAACCAGGCGCCGGCCAGGTTGTGACCGGTCTCCCGGAGCCACTGCTCCAGCCGCTCGACCTTGCCCTGCTGGAAGGTGGGGACGCCGGTCACCGCGCCGGTGTAACGGCCCTGCACCACCTCGGGTTCGGTGGCCAGCAGCGCCTCAATTCCCAGGCTCGCGGCGATGGGTGCGGTGATGAAGCGGTTGGTGGCGGTGATGATCAGCAGGGTATGGCCCTGGCTGCGGTGCCATTCGACCAGGGTGCGCCCGGCGGGCAGCACGATGGGGCCGATCTTCTCCGCCATGTAGCGGCGGAGCCAGCCCTCCAGGGTGGCCGGTTCGCGGCCCACCAGCGGCGCCAGGACGAAGCGCTGATAGGCGAAGATGTCGAGGGTGCCGGCCTTGTACTCCTCGTAGAAGCGGTCGTTCTCCCGTCCGTAGCGCCGGCCGTCGACGATGCCCTCCTCGATCAGGAAGCGGCCCCACAGGTGGTCGCTGTCGCCGCCCAGCAGGGTGTTGTCCAGGTCGAATATGGCCAGTGTCACAGGGGATGCTCCGCGTTCGAATAGAGGCCGATCATAAGGGAACCGGGGCCGCACCGCGACACTCCACTGTCGTGCACAGGCGATTTGCCAGCGGGCTGCGCTTGTGGAAAAATCCAGATAACAGGTCTTAAGGTGTTTTTATAAGTGATTGATTCGGAAGGCTACAGGGCAAACGTCGGGATCATCCTGAGCAACCGGGAGGGGCAGCTATTGTGGGCCCGCCGGGTGGGACAGGATGCGTGGCAGTTTCCCCAGGGCGGCATCCAGCGCGACGAAACCGCCGAACAGGCGCTGTTTCGCGAGCTGATGGAAGAGGTCGGGCTGGACCGGGACGACGTCGAGATCCTCGGTGTGACCCGCGGCTGGCTGCGCTACCGGCTGCCCGAGCGCCTGGTGCGCCACCATAGCAAACCGATCTGTATCGGCCAGAAGCAGCGCTGGTACATGCTGCGCATGTTGAGCGACGACAGCCGGGTTCGTCTCGATCTGCACAACCCGCCGGAGTTCGACGACTGGCGCTGGGTCTCCTACTGGCAGCCGCTGCGCGACATCGTGTCGTTCAAGCGCCGCGTCTACGAACGGGCGCTCACTGAATTGGCGCCGCTGCTGTCGCCCGCGGTCCAGGCGCATCCGCCGCGCTTGCAGCGCGCGAAGTCGTGACGTAGCGCAAGGGCAAGGCGCCGCACGTAGATGGCGCAAATTCTGCAAGCCGTCATGTGTTTTTTGGATCGGCTGCGGTGGTTGAAATTCTTTGTTTTTAACTGTTGAGATGAGTTACGGCGATGCCGTGTAACATGGCGTCGGATCGTTCGGAACGGTAATTGCGCGTCGCGCCGGGAAAAGACATGAACATGTTGCAAACGCTGCGCCGCATCATCCAGGAGGTCAACGCCGCCAAAGACCTGCAACAGGCACTGCTTATCATCGTGCAGCAGGTACGCAAGGCGATGGAGGTGGACGTCTGCTCCATCTACCTGGCGCACAACGCCACCCGCGAACTGGTGTTGATGGCGACGGAAGGACTCAATGCCGAATCGGTAGGCAGGGTACGCCTGACCTGGGACCAGGGACTGACCGGCCTGGTGGCCGAGCGCGCCGAGCCGGTCAACGAGGACGACGCGCCGCACCATCCGCGCTACCGCTATTTCGAGGAGACCGGCGAAGAGCGCTATCCCGCCTTCCTCGGCGTTCCCATCATCCATCACCGCACCATCCACGGCGTATTGATCGTGCAGTCGCGCGCCAGCGCCAAGTTCGACGAAGATCAGGTGACCTTCCTGGTGACCATCGCCGCGCAGCTCGCCGGTGCCATCGCCCACGCCGAGGCCTCGGGTGATATCGAGGTGCTGCTGAAGCAGGAACAGGTGAACGATCAACGACCGCTGCTGGGTCTGCCCGGCGCACCGGGCATCGCCATCGGTACCATCGTGGTGGTCAGCGTCGTGACTGAGATCGAAAGCGTGCCTGACTTGTTGGTGGACGATAAGGCCACCGAGTTGAAGAATTTCCGCGCTGCGATCCGCTCCGTGCGCAAGGACATACAGGGGATGCTCAAGCGCCTGCGCGCCACCATGCCGGCGAGCGACAGCGCGCTGTTCGAGGCCTATCTGCTGATGCTGGAGGACGGCAGCCTGATCGACGACACGGTGGCGCGCATCAAGAAGGGCAGCTGGGCGCCGACGGCGTTGCGCGACACGGTGCTGGAACACGTGCGCGCCTTCGACCAGATGGAGGACGCCTATCTGCGCGAACGCGCCCAGGACATCCGCGACCTCGGCCGCCGAGTGCTGGAACGGCTGCTCGGCGAGGAGCGCAAGCCGCCGGAATATCCGAAGAACAGCGTGCTGGTGAGCGAGGACGTCACCGCGTCGATGCTGGCCGAGGTGCCGCCCAAACGGCTTGCCGGCGTGGTCTCGATGCGCGGCTCGCGCACCTCGCACACCGCGATCCTGGCGCGCGCCCTGGGCATCCCGGCGGTGATGGGCGTCACCGATCTGCCGCTTCCCAAGCTGCATGGCCGCGAACTGATCGCCGACGGTTACAGCGGCCGCGTCTACATCAATCCGTCGAAGGAGATCCGGCGCGAATTCCGGCGGCTGCAGCGTGAGGAGGCGGAGCTTACCGCTGACCTCCAGGCGCTGCGCAACCTGCCGGCGGAGACGCCGGACGGCACGCGGATGCCGCTTTACGCCAATACCGGTCTGGTCTCCGACATCCGCCCGTCACTCAATTCCGGCGCCGAAGGGGTCGGGCTCTACCGTACCGAGTTCCCGTTCATGATCCGTGATCGCTTCCCCGGCGAGGACGAGCAGTGCGCGGTCTACCGTCAGGTGCTGGAGTCGTTTTCGCCGCGGCCGGTGACCATGCGCACCCTGGACGTGGGCGGCGACAAGGCGCTGCCCTACTTCCCGATCAAGGAGGACAACCCGTTCCTCGGCTGGCGCGGCATCCGCATCACCCTCGACCATCCGGAGATCTTTCTTACCCAGATCCGCGCCATGCTGCGCGCCAATGTCGGCCTCGAAAATCTCAACCTGCTGCTGCCGATGATCAGCAGCGCCGCGCAGGTGGACGAATCCCTGGCGCTGATCCATCGCGCCTGCAACGAACTGCTGGAAGCGGGCGTCAGCGTCACCATGCCGCGCGTCGGCGTGATGGTCGAGGTGCCGTCGGCGGTGTTCCATGCCGATCGCCTCGCCAGCCGCGTCGATTTCCTTTCGGTCGGCACCAACGACCTGACCCAGTATCTGCTGGCGGTCGATCGCAACAACCCGCGCGTCGCCGACCTGTTCGACTCGTTGCACCCGGCGGTGCTGAAGGCGGTGACCAAGGTGGTGGAGGGCGCCAACAAATTCGGCAAGCCGGTGAGCGTCTGCGGCGAGATGGCCGGCGACCCGGCGGCCGCCGTGCTGCTGCTCGGCATGGGCATCGACTCGTTGTCGATGAGCGCGTCGAGCCTGCCGCGGGTGAAATGGGCGCTGCGCACCATCACCCGCAAGCGCGCCCAGGCGCTGCTCGGCGAAGTGCTGCAAATGGACGAGCCGTTCCAGGTGCGCGCACGCCTCAATCAGGAGCTGGAGGAAGCCGGCCTCGGCGGCCTCGTGCGCGCGGGAAAATAGGAAAGACAGGTTCACCGCAAAGGCGCAAAGGGCGCAAAGAATCAAGACGTTTGCATGCAGGCACACTGACGAGTTGCACGCGTCGGCGACGCCGGGTTTACCGTTTGTTGCACAACCACGCTTTGCGCCCTTTGCGCCTTTGCGGTGAAATCTTCCCTGTTTAAGACTCCAGAAACAGCTCGTGGCTGTCGCTGTCGTAGGCATACAGTTCGGCGAAGCGTCCCCAGTCGACGGCGACGTCGAGTTGTCGCTCGGCGCTGTCGCCGAACTCGTCGCGCAGGGCGTCGCTGAAGTAGTCGCGGTCGACGTGCTGGTTGTCGTCCTTTTGCAGTGTTTCGTAGATCCAGCGGATGGTGGGAATGCGCAGGATGCGCGAGGCGATCAGCTCCTTGCGTACCGGGATGCTGGCGTCGGCGTAGCTCTGTCCCAGCGGGCTGAGGATCAGGTCGCCCTGCTCCACCTTGGCGAGGCCGAGCAGTTGCGCCGCCTCCACCGTGGGCAGCAGTTCGTCCAGCGTCGTCACACCCAGTTCGTCGGCGAGGCGGTAGAGGTCGCCGCGGCCGCCCTCGGCCATGCCCTTTTCCACCAGACTGGCCAGTGTCTCCAGGCGGGTCTTCGGCAGCTTGCGGGTGATGCCGGCGGCACCGGGTGCGGTACCGAGGATCTCGGCGTCGCTGCCGGTGCGGCCGGCGACCGCGGCGTAGACCCGGTCGACCAGCGCCTGGAATGCCGTGTCTTTCAGCTGGCGCGGGTGGCGCAGGCCGACGGAGAAGGTGGTGACGATCCGCCCCGGATCGCGGGCCATCACCACGATGCGGTCGGCCAGCAGCACCGCCTCCTCGATGTTGTGGGTCACCATCAGGATCGCCTTGGTAGGGATGGCGTGGCTGGTCCACAGCTCCAGCAGTTCGCCGCGCAGGGTCTCGGCCGACAGCACGTCGAGGGCGGAGAACGGTTCGTCCAGGCAGAGCAGTTCGGGCTCTACCGCCATGGCGCGGGCGAAGCCCACCTTCTGCCGCATGCCGCCGGAGAGTTCGCGTGGATAGGCCGATTCGAAGCCGTCGAGGCCGACCGTCTCCACCAGTTGCTCGGCCCGTTCGCGCCGTTCCTTGGGCGGTACGCCGCGCGCCTTGAGTGCCACCTCCACATTTTCCAGCACGGTGAGCCAGGGAAACAGGGCGAAGGTCTGGAATACGATGGTGGCGTAGGGATTGACGCCGCGGAACGGCTCGCCGCGATAGAGCACGCGGCCGGAGCTGGCCTCGGTGAGGCCGGCGATGATGCGCAGCAGCGTCGACTTGCCGCAGCCCGACGGTCCCAGTAGGCAGACGAATTCGCCCGGCCGGATGTCGAGGTTGACGTCGCTGATGGCGGTGAAGGTGCGTGGCGTGTGGCCGTAGGCCTTGCTCACCTGTTCCACCCGCAGTAGCGGTGCCGACGGTTGAAGGTTGGCGTTCATCGCTCACTCCATACTGTAGCGCCGTTCGGCCAGGCGGTAGAGGCGCAGCCAGAACAGGCGGTTGATCAGGACCACGGCGACGATCAGCGCCAGGGTCGCGGCCAGCAGCAGGGCGTAGTTGCCCGCGGCGGTGGCGTTGGCGATGAGCGCGCCGATGCCGATGGTGGTGTGGGTCTTGCCGCCGAACTGCACATACTCGGCGACGATGCTGGCGTTCCAGGCGCCGCCGCCGGCGGTGATGGCGCCGGTCACCAGATAGGGGAACAGCGCCGGCAGGTAGAGTGTACGCCAGCGCTCCAGCCGCGGCAGGCGCAGCAGCGCGGTCATGTCGCGCATCTCCTGCGGGATGGCGCTGGCGCCGGCGATGATGTTGAACAGCAGGTACCACTGGGTGCCGAGCAGCATCAGCAGCACCGCCGACACCTCGAAGCCGCCGGGCAGGTTGAGCAGCGCCAGCAGCAGCACCGGGAACAGCGCCGTGGCCGGGATCGAGGCGACCACCTGGGCCACCGGCTGCAGCACCGCTGCCAGCCGCGGGTGGGTGCCGATGGCGACCCCCAGCGGCAGGGTCCAGGCCAGCGCCAGCAGCAGTGCGACGGCGACCCGCAGGAAGGTGGCGCCCAGCCCCACGGCGATGGCGAGCCAGGCGTGGGCCGGCAGCGTGGTGAGCATGGCAACGGCGCGCCAGGCACCGTACAGCAGCGGCAGCATGATCAGCAGCAACAACAGACGTGAGCGCCACTGGCGCCAGCCGCCGGCCGCGGAAGGTTCGGGTGCGGCGATCTCGGCGGCCGGGTCCTGCAGGCGCCGGTCGATGCGCTCCAGCAGCGGTTCCCACACCCGTTCCAGCCACTGCTGTACCAGCCAGGAACGGCTCAGCAGGTCGTGCAGCCAGGAGTCGCCGTCTTGGGTGGCGACGACGCTCTCCAGCCGGAAGCGGCGTGACCAGGAGAGCAGCGGCCGCCACACCAGCTGGTCGAGCAGCACGATCACCACCACCAGGGTGAGCACACCGAGCATCACCGCGTGCAGGTCGCCGGCGTCGGCGGCGGTGTGCAGGTAGGAGCCGAGGCCGGGCAGGCTGAAGTCGCGCGAGCCGACGGTGAACATCTCCGCCGCCATCAGGAAGAACCAGCCGCCGGCCCAGCTCATCATGCTGTTCCAGATCAGGCCGATGGCGGCGAACGGCAGTTCCACCAGGCGGAAGCGCAGCCACGGGGCGAAGCGGAACATGGCCGCCGCCTCGCGCAGTTCGCGCGGCAGGGTGACCAGCGACTGGTAGAAGCTGAAGGTCATGTTCCACACCTGCGAGGTGAAGATCAGCACGATGCAGGCCACCTCGGCCGCCACCTGCACCGGCAGGATGACGCTGAGGCTGAGCAGCACTACCGGCAGGAACGACAGGATCGGCACGCTCTGCAGGATGTCCAGCAGCGGCATCAGGATCTTTTCGGCGCCGCCGCGGCGGGCGGCGAGGTAGCCGTAACCCAGACTGAATACGAACGACAGGACGTAGGCGACGGTCATGCGCGTCACCGACAGCAGCGCATACCAGGGCAGCGCCGAGATTTTCAGCGAGATCTCCGGACCCTTGACCACGGTCGGCGCGTGGAACGCCAAGTGCGCGGCCAGGTACAGCAGCGCCGCCAGCGCCAGCAGAATGACGCCGTCGCCCAAGGTGAACGGCAGCGTGTCCGGCCACGGAGGCTGAAAGTGCAACCGGCGAATGCGGCTGTCGTTGTCGCGGCGGTCGGCGGCCATGGTTGGGCTCGGGTTGAAAAGAGCGCTCATTGTAGGCAGCGCTTTGTTGCCGGTATATCACCGGCGGCGAATTTTGCGGCGTTTTTTAATGGATCGTGCGTTAAGGAAGGGTTAGGCGCGCCCGGCCAACGGCCGGGCGCGTGATCATTCTCTTAGTGCAGCGGCACGGAATGGCCGGCGGCGTCCGTCACCGTCATTCCGGCGGCGGCGAGGCTGTGCAACTGGGCGCTGGCGACGGCCTGGGCGGCGCGCTCCGACAGGTCCGGTGCCGCCTGCATCGCCGCGGCGGTGAACATGCGCAGCAGATCGGCCGAGGGCGCAACGGCCTTGGTCGGAGCGGCAGCGGTGGTCGGCGCAGGCACCGGTGCCATCGTCGTTGCGGCAGCCGGCGCTGTGCTCGGCGGTGCGACATAGGTGCCGGAATCCGCGGCCGGCGCCACATTGGTCGCGCTCAATCCGGTGCAGCGGATCTTCCAGATGCGCCCACCCGACAGGGCATGCGGGTTGGGGCCTTCGGCGAGCTTGGTCCAGCCGCCGGGACACTGCTGGTTGGCGCGCTGCGTCATCTGCTGCTTGAGGACGCCCATGGTGTCCGAGACCGAGGTGAATTTACCCATGACGAGGTAGGTGTCCTGTCCCAGCATCTGAGTGGCTGTGGGCGGACTGCCGACATCCGCGCAGCCGGCCAGCAGTCCGACAAGACCCAACGTCAAAGCGAGAGAGGCTGCTTTGCGCAACCGGCGGCTGGAATTTGTCATCGTTTTCTCCCCATGTTGAATCCGGCGCAGCAGGCCGGTGTCGAAGTGATGCTTAGCGTTGTTTTATACACGGGTCGGCTGCGTTGTGCCATAACGGCCATAGCGTTCGATGGTCAAAGAATCGTTGCATTCAACGGCGTCTTGATCTTGCGGTTCTCTTGCGCGTTAATGAAACGCCCCACGTGCTTTACGCACGATGCTTGCCGTCGCGCCCGCATGGCCTGTGTGCATGCCACGGCTCGGACAGCCGTGGCCCCATAGCAATCAATGGATTTTATTCGCGAGGGACCTGATGTGTGATCTTTCCTTGATTGTCCGCCGCGCTAAGCAGAATTTGGTGAACGAACGGGAACTCCATTCATGACCGAAGTTGCGATATATCAGATTAAGATCACCCTCAAACACAGTCGCCCGCCCATCTGGCGCCGCATCCAGGTCCGCGGCGACACCAAGCTGGGCGGGCTGCACGACATCCTGCAAATCGTCATGGGCTGGGAAGACGATCACCTGCATGCCTTCCGCGCCAAGGGTGTCGCATACGGCGAGCCCGACCCCGGCTTTCCCGGCGATATGCGCAACGAGCGTAACGTCCGCCTCGACAAGATCGCAGCCGCCGGCGAAACCATTCACTACGAATACGACTTCGGCGACGGTTGGCAGCACGAACTCAAGATCGAAAAAGTCCTTCCGCCCGAAGCGGACGCGCGCTATCCGCGCTGCCTCGCCGGCAAGCGCGCCTGCCCGCCGGAGGATTGCGGCGGCGTCCCCGGATACGAACGGATGCTGGAGATCCTCGCAAACCCCAATCCCGGCGACGAGGAATACGAGGATATCGCCGAATGGCTGGGGGGCGATTTCGATGCCGAGGCATTCGATTTGGAGGTGGTCAACAAGGAGTTGGTGGAGTGGCTATGAATGGAGGGTCGGACACCGAGTTGTTCCGCGATTGGGGCAAGGCCGGCAAGGCGATGTTCCCCGCCGGCACGGGGATGAACCGCGGTATTCGCGACTCGGGTTTTAATCTTCCAGCCGCAGACTCGCGATGATCTCCGCGAGTTCGTCGTCCTCGACGCCCTCCAGGTCTTCGGGGCAGTCGTAGGTGACGAAGAAGACGCAGTGGCCGACGGCGAGGTACCACTCTTTCCAGGCGACGCCGTCTTCGGTGAAGAACAGCAGCAATCCTTGTTTGTCGCCCATCTGCGTTTCCATCTGACGGGCGCCGGCCTGCAGGGTGTCGGCGGCGAGGTCGCGCAGTTCGTCCTGTGTCGCCGGGCCGTCGTCTTTGCAGAAGCAGCTGATCTCCAGGGTGCCGATGCCGTCGTCGGGGTCGTACAGCAGGACGCTGTCCTCTTCCGTTTCCATCACCCAATGTTCGGGGTAGGTGGCTTTCCAGCGGGGCGATTGTGCGGTAGACATGATGGTGTCGTCGGGTGGTGTGGGCCGGCCATTATACCCGCGGGTCAATGAGCGGCCCAGGGCAGTCCGTGTTCTTTGATCAGCGTGGTGCAGGCGTCGACGGCGGCTGCGTCGTAGCGTATGCCCCGGCCCTGGCGCAGCTCTTCGAGGGCTTCGTCGATGCTGTGGGCGGCGCGATACGGGCGGTGCGCCGTCATCGCCTCGGCCACTTCGGCGACGGCGATGATCCGCGCTTCGAGGCAGATGGCATCGCCGCTCAGGCCGTTGGGGTAACCGCTGCCGTCGAGGCGTTCGTGGTGCTGTAGCAGCATCGCCTGGATCGGCCAGGGCAGTTGGGTCTCCTTGACGATGTCGTAGCCCATTGCCGGATGGGTCTGGACCAGCGCGTATTCACTGGGGGTGAGCGGGCCGGGGCGGTTGAGGATATCGGCGGGGACGTAGATGTTGCCCAGGTCGTGGAGCTGGGCGCCGATTTGTACGCCGTCGATGGCGTGTTGGTCGAGCCCCATGCGGGCGGCGATGGCGGCGGCGAGCTGGGCCGAGCGCGTCTGATGCACGGCGGTATAGGGATCGCGTTTTCCCACCGCGGCGGCGAGCGTGCTGACCAGTTGCAGCAGTGCGGCGTCCAAGGCGCTGCTGCTCTGCCGGGCCAGCGACTCGGCGGTTTTGCGCGCGTCGATATCCTGGATGACGGCGATGAGGTAACGGGGCGCGCCGGTGGCGTCGCGATGCAGCGACAGGGTGAGTTCGACCCATAGCGCGGTGCCGTCCTTGCGCAGATAACGTTCGTCCGCCGTGTAGGTGTCGACGGCACCGGCGCGTAGCAGTTGGCAATTTCGTTCGCAGGCGGAGATGTCCTCCGGGTGGGTGACATCACGCAGGGTGAGCTGTCGCAATTCTTCGGCGCTGTAGCCGAGGATGCGGCACAGTTTGTCATTGACCAGCAGCCAATGGTCGTCGATGCCGATATGGGCCATGCCGACTGCCGCCTGTTCGAAGGTTTCGCCGAATTGCCGGTCGCTCTGTAATCGGGCCTGTTGCGCGGCCAGCAACAGCGTGATGCGTTGTTTAATCAGTTTATAGAGGAGCGCGCCGGTGACGGCGACGAAGCTCCATCCCTTGATCGTCTCCCATTGGTCGAGGGCGTCGTCGCCGGGAAACAGCTTCAGCAGCAGCCGGTCGGATAACAAGATCCAGAGCGCGGCGAATACCACGTAGAGACCGACTATGCGGAGTGCTTCGTAACGCTGTCGCCTGGTGTCCGTTGTCGGATCGCGGGCTGCCGACGCTTGGGTATCGAATTTCTCGTTCTGGTTCATAGGCGGATGGCGCGCGCGCTCATGCTGCGTACATCTGGTCGGCCGTCGTTTCAGCCCAGTTGATGGCGGAGAGGTAGGCGTTGTTGTAGTCGACGGTGATGTCCCTTTGTTCGGCGATCACTTGCCATTCGCCGCGTTCCAGACGGATCACGGTGTCCAACAGTTCGCCCAGTTCGCCTTCGCGGTTCAGCAGGGCGAACTTGATCGGGGCGGCCAGAGGAATCTGGTCCAGCAACTCCTCCATGCGGGTGTCGAGCAGGGCGTCGAGCAGGGAAAACAGGCCCACGGTGAATGCCTTCTGGCTGTCGATGCCGGGGCGGGTGACCGACAGCAGGGCGCACATGCGCGCGCGGATCAAGGCGATGGTGGTGAGTTCGCGCGGTTTGTTGTGGGCCAACTGGCTGGCGAGTATCAACGTGGCCCAGTTGCGTACCGCGTCGAGGCCGAGCAGCATCACCGCCTGCTGGATCGAGTCGATTTCGCGGCGCATGCCGAAGGAGGCGCAGTTGATGTAGCGCAGCAGGCGGTAGGACAGGACCACGTCGTGGGCGATGGTCCTTTCCAGTTCCCGCACGTCGGTGTCCGGATCCTGCAATTTTCCGATCAGGTTGATGACTACGGCGCGGTTGGTTAACGCGGTGGGTGTGTGGATGACGTCGGGATAGGATAAGAAGTAACCCTGGAAGTAATCGAAGCCAAGCTCGCGGCAGCGCGCGTATTCGTCGTGGGTCTCGATCTTTTCCGCGACCAGCCGAGGCGGGTATTTGCGCAGGTCCGACACGATGGAAGCCAGCTGCTTCTCAGGCAGCGCCTGCACGTCCAGTTTGACGAAGCTGGCAAGTTCCAGCAGCGGCATCCGTTCCGGCGTGGGGATGAAGTCGTCGAGCGCGATTCGGTAGCCTTTGGCGACCAGATTGCCGATGCCGTCAAGCAATGTGGCATCGACCTCTACCGTTTCCAACAACTCGAACACCACCTGCTCGGCGGACATCGGCAGCGGCCGTTCGCCGGAGAAGAAGTCACGGGTGATGTTGATGAAGGCGGGGCGGCTGCCGACCAGGCGTTCCAGGCCGATCTCCATGAAGGTGTTGACGATCACCTGCGAGGTGGCGAGATCGCCGTCGGTGAAGCTGGCCGCGTTCAATCCGTTGTCACGATAGAGCAATTCGTAGCCAAAGACGTTGAGCGCCCGATCGTAGATGGGTTGGCGTCCGATAAACGTCGATTTAGTGTGGTCTTTGGCCGTCATAAGGGTGCGCCGGTATCGCTGGTGATGTAGCTGTCCTTAGCGGGGCGGTTGATATAACGCTAGCAATTCTCCCACCTTTTGTCGCTTGTGTCCCTGGCAACTGATGTAGCGCTGCACTTCGAGGGACTCGATCACGGTGGCCGTCGCGTAGATGGCGCGGGTGAACCTGGTGTCGTGGTTGGAGATCAGCACCGGGACGCCGCGCCGGGCCGCGGCGGCGGCGGCCTCGGCAAGCTGCCGCTGCCGTTCCAGGGTGAAACCGCCGGCGCTGTAGGCGGTGAAGTTGCTCGATGGCGACAGCGGCGCGTAGGGCGGGTCGCAGTAGACGACGTCGCCGGTCTTGGCGCCGGCCATGATCTTGATGAAATCCTCGTGACGGAACACGGCGCGGCGCGCTTTGTCGTGGAACCGCAGCATCTCCTTTTCCGGGAAGTAGGGATGCTTGTAGCGGCCGAACGGGACGTTGAAGCCGCCCTTGGCGTTGTAGCGGCAGAGGCCGTTGTAGCCGTGGCGGTTGAGGTAGAGGAACAGCACGGCGCGGCGATGCGGATCGGTGCAGGTATTGAATTCGCCGCGCAGGCGGTAGTAGACGTCGGCGTCGTTGTTGCCGGGGCGGAACAGCTTGCGGCACGCCTTGATGAATTCCGGACCTTCCTCCTTCAGCGTCTTGTAGAGGTCGATCAGATCACGGTTGCTGTCGCTCAACAGATAGCGCCGGTAGTCGGTGTTGAGGAACAGCGCGCCGGAGCCGAGGAACGGTTCGATCAGACGGCCGCCGCCGGGGAGTTGCACCAGGATGCGGTCGAGCAGACGGAACTTGTTGCCGGCCCATTTGAGAAACGGTCGAACCGGCGCGGTGCGGGTGTCCATCAGCATGAGCGGTCCGTACCTTGCGTGAAAAACCGTTTCACCGCAGAGACGCAGAGGTCGCAGAGAATTCCAATATAGGTCTCGGCGTTCTCTGCGTCTCTGCGGTGGATTGTCATTATTCCCGTCATTTCCTACAGCGCCTTGATGAACACTTTGGAGCGGCGCTGGTAGTTGTACATCGCCTG
>CAYQWR010000005.1:0-25026 GCA_964421235.1 uncultured Thiohalomonas sp.
AATGATGGAAGTATCGAGGCCACCGGAATAGGCCAGGACCACTTTCTTGACGCCGGACATGCGGAAACTCCCCAGAATATTGACCAGCCCCCGTCGTACGGGGGACGTAAGATGGGTAATTATACCCGAGGCTGGCCGGAGAGGGTTATTTGACGAGATAGACCGTTACGCGCCTATTTTCCGCACGGCCATGTGCGCTGCGGTTTGATACCTGCGGTTTGCCCTCGCCAAAGCCGGCAATGACGAACTTCACATGCTTTGCCCCTTTGGCCAGGAGATAGTTCTTTACCGCTGCGCTCCGTTTTCGACTCAGGCGCTCGTTGTAGCGGCGGAATCCGACGCTATCCGCGTAGCCGGCGATCTTTACCTCGCGCACACTGGTCGCAACCTTCAGATAGGCGGCGATCCGGTCGAGGTCGGCCGCGGCGGTCGGCGCAATGGCAGTACTGCCGAACGCGAAATGGACCTCCGTCTCTTTCACTGCATCGAAACCGTATGGCAGCAGTTGGGCGGCGCAGTGCAGGAACTCGCCCAGCGCGGTTCGCACATTGAGCGATGCGATACGGACCGTCACGCGGTCCCCCCCGTCCGCCCAGTCCGGGTAGGTCAGGGTCGGATACATCCCTTTTTCCAGTTCCGACAGCAAACGGCGGGCAAGCGGCTGTCCGAAACGAAACGGGACGTCCCCGGTATTGAAGGGAACCTGTCCCAGGTCAACCCCCTGCACGCCGTGCATCCATGCCGGTGCGATCGACGTCAGTTGGGCGCTGCCGGTCTTCAATGGCTGGCGCAATACGTGAACGGAGAAATCGAGCCCATCCCCCGTTTTCCACTGAAAACGGACGGTGCCATACAAGGGGATCTGCTGGCTCAGCGTACATTGCAGGCGAGAACCGTCCATCACCCAGCGCGCCTCGTCCATCCTCGCACCAAAAGAGTGAACGCCGGCCAGGGCCGGCCCTGCCGACACCAGCCCGACACACAACGCAATTGTGCGACGCATAGAAAACGACACCACGACACCCACTATGACCGGTTCACCTGTAATGTCGGCACCGCCGTCGGAAACTTTACCCATCTCCTCCGGGCACCCCTGGCCCGGGGTCAATAAAGCCAAGCGCCCAAACCGGCGTCGATGGCGTCCGAAGTGACGATATCGACATATTCCACCCGGTAATCGAAATGCCGCAGGATGCCAATGACAGCGGCACACTCTGCTACGGCACGGCATACGGGTGCAGGATCGGCGAACATCATGCTGCTCGGTTCCTTAGCCCTCTCAACCGTGGAAATCATCACGACGAGCCTGGAGATCGGCGCCCTCTTGGGGCGGCATCCGCATCAGCTTCAGCATCGGCTCAGCCATAGCCGCATCGAAAGATTACCACGCCCCGAAAACCATCGGCTCTTCACCTATCAGTCATACACATTTGGAGATATTTGATCCCAATCTCTCAGGCGGAAAAGCCTTCTTGGCACCGCAACCTCTTCGCATCCGAGCGCAGGGGAACGCGGTGTAGGACGGTCACGGATGTCAATTAGGTGACCGTCTTATGGATAACCACAATAGTCTCCATAAATATGGTATTCCACCGTGCCTGCAAGGCGGCAAAAAACGGACTCTATCGGAGGTGCACCATGGATATCATCGCCAGCATCGACTTTACGCCTTTCGTAACCGCATTCGCTGCCGCACTCATCGCCGCCATCATCGCCGCCATCATCGGCGGCAGCATCGTCATTGTCCGTATCGGACGCTGTAAGGCCTGACCGCGTTATTATCGACCCGGCAGCGTGAGGTGAACCACCATGATCGCGAATCTGACAATCCATCAGAAAGACTACCTGCAAATGGCGTGCGTCACGCTGCTCGCCGTCAACACCCTAGCAACGCCGTACGCGGCTTTGATTTCGACCCTGCCAGAGAAGCTCATTTGGCATGGAAGACTCGCGTGGCCGACTTTCTTGACGGCAAGTCGTCACTCAACCCCAGGCGACGTCGCATCACGACTGCCTGTTGGGCCCCTGGTGCTACGGTGACTGGCGACAGAGATACGGCTCACTCGAGGAATTTCGCGCCATCGAAACACCCCACCAGGAACTGCATGCCACCATCCGTGAGATCGTACGCCTGAAACAGGCCGGCAAAACTTCAGAGGCACATGACCTGTTTGGAAGGCTCGAACCATTGTCGCAGCAGATCGTCTCGCTGCTCGATATCGCTGCTCAGCCGGCCTGAGGTAGCCTCAGGCGTCTCTGCCGGCGCGTGACAGGGAGGTCAGATAGGCGAACAGCAAGACCAACAGAAAGGCGATGCCACCGAAAAACAGCTTCACGGGACCGGGCGGTCGCCCGGTGCCGCGAAACTCAGGTGGTGTGGGAAAGGATACGCACACGTGAATCCGCTCCAATATCGAATGTCCGAGATAGGGATAGAGGTATACCACCCGCCCCCTCTCACGGCAACTCGGGCGTCCAAATTCTGCCCACCCAGCGGCGGCCGCTGACGGAGACACCTCGACGGAACAGTGCATCGCCGCTGCCCCAGCCGGGGTCGTCTGTGCGTCAACGCGGGTCGAATGGTCCTCTTACGTGCGACGGCAAACGGCTGCCGTGGCACGTCACACCGCGGAATTAGCCGCCTTCGAAATCCCGCAGCAACGCCTCAACCACGGCAAAATCGGTGCAAAATACCCGCACCGGCTCCTTCTTGCCTTTGAGCGTAAGCAGCTGCTCCGCCCCTTCCCAATAATGCTGCGGCAAATGGCGATAAGAACTCTCGCTTAGCGCGATATCCCGTCCGACCTCCTTGGTAACACTCTCCAGCCGAAAGGCGGTGTTCACCGCATCGCCCATGGCGGTATTGTCGGCGCCAATACCCAATGAGGCCATTCCGGTGTTGATACCGACGCCGATGCGCAGTGGTCGCGGCAGCTCCTTCTCCTCAAGCTTCAATTTGGCTGTCGCCTCTGCGACCTGCAGGGCCGTCGACAACGCCCGCACCACATTGTTACCGGTTTTATCGTCCCAGCGTGCGAACACACAGTCGCCGATGAACTTATCCACGATGCCGCCGTTTTTCTGAATGATGGCCGTCACATCGTGAAACCACTTGCTCATCACCCGGGTCAATGTCCGAATGGGAACTTGTTCGGACAGGCTGGTAAAATCACGAATATCGGCCACCAATACCGTGATCTCCCTAATCACCGGACTGTGGAAAATGATGGTCTGCTGAAACGAAATGGAATCGGTAAAATCGGCGGGGTGCGCGTCCTGCTCAAATACGAACTCCGTGCGCCCGATGGTGATGCGGTCGCCGTTGCGCAGTTGCGTCGGCCCGCTCACCCGCAGACCATTGACCAGGGTGCCGTTGGAGCTACCGCTATCGATGAGGTAATAGTCGCCCTCACCCAGCCGCCGCACCATGGCATGGTTCCGCGACACCAGCAAGTCCGTCAGGATGACGTCGTTGTTCTTGTCGCGACCAAGCGTAATCACGCTGTTGCACGGAATCCGTTCACCACGCGCATCGCTCACCGGATTCAAATACGCTGTCATATGCCGTCCCGTAATGGAGCGTGCCTACAACCGACAGTGCCGTAGGCATGACGTCCCAAGTGTGGCGCTTTAGCGGCCCCTAATGCAACACATTAACGGGTCGCGCGCAACAGCGCCACCGTTCGGCCCGCAGACTAATAGAACGACGACCACAGCGCCGCTGGGAACCGATAGCCTCATGATCGGCGGCGTAGAAAAAAAAACCGCCCCGAAGGGCGGTTCCGAACACATTCAGGGAGGCGCGCCGGGATACGTCGGCACGCTCCCTTTATCGTTTCAGACAGCGCTCCTTGAGTTGTCGGCCGAAAACCAACACGAAGCGGATAAAGTCCTGATTATCCCTGTTACGGAACATCTTCAGCAGGCCGGTAATTCCGCCGGAGGACGGCTTCGTCTTGACCTCCTGGATAGCGTGCTCCAGGCATGCCCCCATATCGTGCAGCAGACTGAGCTGCTCGGTCGCCTTGGGCAGTGTTTCGGCCAGGATATCGAGGCCGCCGGAGGAATCAAGCTTCTCCAACACCTCGACCAACCGCCCGACACCGCTGCGGTTGAGACGATCGACCACCGATATCGCTTCGCCGGCCATCTCCGCGAGCCGCCCCACCATGTCGTCGTTAACGGCATCCTCGGCAGCGCCCACCAGCCTGGCCAGATCGGCGACACGACGCAGATCACCGCTGGCGACCATAGAATCGATCACCGGCAGTGCTTCAGCGATGCGGCTGCGACTGGCCTGATCGGCCAGCACCAACGCACCGCCGACCGTCTCGCCGAGCCGACTGATCATATCGTCGGTCACCGAATCCTCGGCTGCGGTGTAGAGACGTGCCAGCTGGGCCACGCGCTCCAGGTCACCGTTCTCGACCATCTTCGCCAGTACCGGCAGCGCCTTGTCGATGCCCGAACGGTTGATCTTGTCGAGCAGATCCAACGATCCCGCGGTAGTGCTCGCCAGCCGACCCACAATGTCGTCAGTGACGGAGTCCTTCGCGGTTTCGACGATACGTTCCAGCTCGGCCCCTATTTCGCTTACGTTCACATCGTTCATAAACGCCCCCTACTCACAGCAGGCCGCGCGCGGAAACCCAATAGAGCTTGTTGTACGCGAGCTTGAACCAATGGACGCCACGGGTGGGCGGCTTCGGGCTGGGCGGGTTCTGGTAGTCAAACATCGCATAGGTAGCGCGATCATTACCCGCCTGGATGAAGCAGAACACCTTGCCGTCGTAATCACGCACCGGCGTGCCGATCTTCACCATCGCGGCGATATTCTCGCCCAGCGCTTCGGCCTCGAAGTGCGCGGTGGAACCAGCCTTACTGATCGGCAGGTTGGTGGTATCGCCGAGCACGAACACATCGTCGCGGCCTTCCATATTGAGGCGGAGGCGATTGGTCGGGATCCAGCCATTCTGGCCCAAACCGTTCTTCTCGATCACTTCCATGCCCTTGTGCGACGGAATGGCAATCAACATGTCGTACGAAATCTCGCTGCCCTCTTCGCTGCGCAGCACCTTTTTCTTGCCGTCCACTTCCTTCATATTGAACAGCGTTTCGTAGGTGATACCGAGACGATCGAATTCGGGCTTCGCCCATTTCGCGACATTTTCCAGGCTGTGCACACGGCCGATCGGATAGGTGTACTGGATCTGAACCTTATCGCGGATACCGCGGCTCTTGAAGTAATCATTGAGCATGAAGGTGATTTCCAGCGGCGCCATCGGGCACTTGTGCGGCACACCGACGGCAATCACCACTTTTCCGCCTTCGAAACTCTGCAGCCGCTTGTACATCTTTACGGCCGTCTCTTCCGTATAGAAGAACTCGGCATTTTCCGCCAGCCCCGGAACACTGTCCGGCATCATGCGCGAACCGGTAGCGATAACGAGCAGATCATAGTCGTACAGCTTGCCGCTCTTGGCCTTGACCTTCTTGTGATCGAGGTGGAATTCCTCCACCGGATCGACGTGAAAATCGATGCCCGGCTCCAGCAGACCGGCCTGATCACGATACAGCTCGTCCGGCATCATCTTGCCTACGGCAACGTACAGCAGGCCGGGGAGATAGGCGTGTTTTTCAGACGCGGACAGCATCGTGATGCGTGCCGCTCCGGCACGCAATTCGTGCTTGAGACGGCGAGCGAGGTTATTCGCGAGAATGGTCCCGCCCATACCACCACCGATAATCAGTATCTTCATCATCTGCCTCCTTTGGCATGGGATGCGAATCCCGTTGTTATTACTTCCCCTCGCTTTACCGGTCTACTGAATTTGTTATATATCGCCGGTTTAATACCAATCCGTTACGTTATTATTATCCACCTAAACTCACTTCGATTTTTTCACCACGACATGCCAGACACCACCTTCCTCCGTAGTACCGACATATTCGTGTCCAACCTTGTTGACCCATTCCGGGATCTCGTTCGCCGATCCCTGATCGGTTGAGAGTATCTCCAGCTCATCGCCTACCTCTGCCGCCTTCATTCCGGCAATGAGTTCCATAAGAGGACCGGGGCAGAAACTGCCGCGCGCATCGAGTACTTTTCTAGCCATCACACTAAATTCCTATCGGTTATCTTCATTACATTGCGTGTTCGCGGTTCAAAAGGTCCAGTTCATGCCGCCCTTTGCCAAATCCATGAATTTCGTCAACCCAAGCGGCTCAGTCACATATTCCGCCAGGTCGTTCTGCGTGACCCCAAGCACATCCATCGCCATCGAGCATGCATAGATCTTCGCATCGCCCAGCGAGACTGCCTGTTCGAACAGGGTCATGAAACCGACTACTTTCTTTTCATTGAGGATTTCGCCGACTTTGCCTTCGGCCGGAGCGTCTTCCGACGCGCCTTTGACGAAAAACGGCATTGCATTCATGGAAAGAAAAACGTTGACCTCATAGCCGCTGACGGCGCCTACCGACGCCACCATCGACGCCATCTGAAGGCGTTCGCGTTCTCCGGATAAAACGATAAGGTTGATATTGTCTGCCATTCCCTAATTCTCCTTTGCGGTCCAGCGTTAAATAGCGGCATGCCGTGATTTATATGAACTTTATGGCATATCCGCTCCGGCAAAGTTCAATTTCTACCATTGAACCTTGCACGAAATGCGTCGCCTACAGCGTAAAGCTGCAGAGCCGTGGTCGCTCCGTTGCATCGTTCCCGATTGATGCGTCGTCGTCATTGGTTAGCGTTGTTATCCCACGACAGTCTATGGGGGATTCTCACCCCTATTTGCAACAGTAGTCAACATGTCATGTGCTGTCACATGTCATTTTTTTTGCAAAAACAGTATCCACTAATATTCAGGTAAAACACTGGAAAAAACAGTATCTACTAATATTCTTTTGTAGACCTGATCACGGTCAATGCACGCAGTGTGCAACGTCGCTGGACCCATATTGCACGGTAGATGCGTTAATCGAGTGCATGACAAAATGACTGTCGCTTAACGTTTCGTTTACACTCCGTAACGTCGGCGCTGGCGGAGCAAACCATGCGCGTCCAATGCGCGGCAAAACAGTGTTCTTGCATCCGGCACCGGACAATCGTCGAAGACAGTGATCGCATTGCCTGGGCCTGCATCAGTCCGTGCGGTGCGTGTTAGTATCGATAACGTCGAAATCTGTGTAGCGGAGAAGAGTTAATGACGACGAAAGCCTGTTTATGCGGCGCCGATGCGGATATCAAACATGAGACCCGAACCGGCACCGATGGCCGCACCGAAACTTTTTATTGGGTATCCTGCCCCGTCTGCGGCCAGATTGGCCCGAAAATTTCCGCTAACGGAAAAGATGAAAAGACGGCGATTGCGGAGGCCATTGACGCTTGGAATGCCATGTTGATTCGCGCCCGCCCGGCGCTGGCCTGAATCACCTCCGTCCGGCTGCTGTGAGACGCTGATCATGGGCGGTTCGATTTAATCGGATAAGCCTGACAGTGCGGTGGCGCTCCCAATGGCCGTTCCGGCCGCAGCGTTTGCTCTCGGGTCGCCTCCACCGGTGATGCTTGACGCCAGTCCCACAACGGGAGCGGTAGGCAGCGCTTTACCGCCACCGGTCTGCATTTGAACCGACTCTCCGCCGCTCATCGCACCGCCATTGCGCGGCAAGCAGTGATCGCGACCGAACCTGCCGTGCACTCCCATGGCAATCCAAGGCCGGCAAGACACGCCGGCCGATCTAATTCACCGCTTTACTTAGGGGCTTTCCTCCTACTATGCCGAGCGGCATAATGTAAGCTTGGCATGCACCGGGGCGGGAGTGGAAATTTACCACGAGCGCTCGGTAATGCGGGGGAAACAGGGCATGCAGACGGAGAATATCGAGCATATCAAACACACCATATTCTTGCGGACGCTGGTAGCGCTGCTGGTCATCAGCGTTATTTTGGTGGCAACGGTGATGGTGCCTCTCTACCGAGAACTGAAGGAAAAAAACAACCGGGAAGTACAATTTATTATCGAGGCCAAGGCAGTCTCGGTGAACCAGTATGTCGCAAAACTCATGGATGTCGCTGAACAGTTCGCAAGCCGCACCCAAATCCGCAAGAAGTTGGTGGAGTTCGAACAAGGGAAAGTCACAAGGCAGGAATTGCTGGAGTTTTCACGACCCAAACTGTTGGACGCGTTGAATACCTCCGACGACGCCGTCGGCATTACGCGGCTGGACGCCAACGGCAGCCCGACAATCAGTGTCGGCACACCGCTGCCGCGTCGGTTCCTCGCCGGTGTCAGCAAGAAACTACAGAAAACCACCGTTTACGACCCCATCCGTATCGATGGGCGCCCAATGATTATGGTGGCAGCACCGATCCGCGATCGCGACACCGCAAAGGTGGGCACCGACGTCGTGCTGTTTAATAGTAACAACCTCGAATCCATCGTCCGCAACTATTCCGGCCTCGGAAAGACCGGGGAGGTGTTTCTGGTTTCCCGCAATGGCAAAGGGTATTCCTCGGCATTTCCAACACGCAGCCCCTACGACCCTGCCGCTTTCAACGCATTCATCGACGCATACATCGCCCATCGTATCGGTAAAGCGGGCGCCATTCCCGGTGCCTGCAAGGGCTGCGTGACCACCGTACGGCCGGTTCATTATACCGACTGGTATCTGATTTTCCGCATGGACCGCAGTGAGTTGAATGCCATACTCGATGCGACCGCCATGCGGTTGTTGGGGTTCGCGGCAGCGATTCTGTTGCTGGGTATGCTCGGAATCTATCTTCTGAGCTATCCGTTGCTGCGCTCGTTGGCCAATGAGCTCAAAGAACGCACCAAGGCGGAAACCGAAGTACGGCGTCTAAACGAGGGGCTGGAACGGCGCGTGGAAGAACGAACGCGTGAACTCTCGTATGCCAAGGAACAGGCAGAGGTGGCCAACCGCGCCAAGAGCGTATTTCTGGCCAACATGAGCCACGAACTGCGTACGCCGTTAAACGCCATCCTCGGTTTTTCAGACCTGCTGGAACGCAACCAAGCACTGCCCCGCGACCAGCGCGACGATCTGCGTATCATCAGGCACAGCGGCGAACATCTGCTCGGCCTCATCAATGACGTACTGGATATGTCCAAGATCGAGGCGGGCCGCATGGCGCTGGAGCCCGAAGCGGTCGATCTGTACACGGCGCTGCAGGATATCACCGAGATGATGCGCGTTCGTGCCGAAGGCAAGGGGCTGAGTTTCGTCCTCGAGCTGGACGACTCACTGCCGCGCTACGTACGCCTTGATATCAAAAAGCTGCGCCAAGTGCTTATAAACCTCATCGGCAATGCCATTAAATACACCGACGAAGGCGGCGTCAGCCTCCGTACCCGCGGACAACAGGACGAGCACGGTTGCCACCTCGAATTCGAGATTGAAGACTCCGGCCGCGGCATTGCCGCCCCCGATCTCGGCAATATCTTCGAACCGTTCGTACAGGTCAGCCGCGGCAGCGCCGTTACCGAAGGAACCGGGCTTGGCCTACCGATTACGCGTCGTTTCGTCCAATTGATGGGTGGGGACATTAGGGTGCAGAGCCGCGTGGGTCAAGGTTCGCTCTTCGTATTCGATCTCCATGGCGACCGGGCTGAGCCGCACGAAGTCGTCGTGCCGGAACGGCTGTCCCTGGTACAACAACTGGCGCCGGGACAGCCCATCTACCGCGTGCTGATCGTGGATGACGCCGAAAGCAACAGACTCTTGCTGACGAGGTTACTGCAGGAGGTCGGATTCGACGTGCGCGAGGCATCCGACGGCAAGGAGGCGATCGCCCAGTTCGATAAATTCCATCCGCACCTCATTTGGATGGATATGCGCATGCCGGTCATGGACGGCTACGAGGCGACCCGCGCCATCCGTAGTAAACCCGGGGGCCAGGACGTGAAGATCGCCGCGCTCACCGCAAGCGCCTTCACCGATGAACAGTCGCGCGTACTTGGCGCGGGATGCGACGAATTCGTACGCAAGCCATTTCGCACCAGCGATATTTTTGAAACGATGAAGCGGCTGATCGGCGTCGAATACCTGTATGGTCCTTCCCGCCAGGAGCCCGATATCAGCTTAACGCCGGAGTCGTTGCTTCATCTTCCCACTGACCTTAAACAACGCCTGCGGAAAGCGTTGGACATCGGCGATGTCACTGAGGTAAACGAGGCAGTCAATGCGATCGCCGTGCAACATGAATCCCTGGCCGCCCAATTGCGATACTATACCGACGCCCTCCGTTACAATGAATTGACCAAGCTGATTGAGTAGATTAGCGAGGACATTCTCACATGAGCCACAACGCACCTACGCGCGGCGATATTCTGGTCGTTGAC
Organism: uncultured Thiohalomonas sp.; assembly: GCA_964421235.1. GTDB lineage: Bacteria > Pseudomonadota > Gammaproteobacteria > Thiohalomonadales > Thiohalomonadaceae > Sulfurivermis. The sequence continues at coordinate 10,365 of CAYQWR010000005.1, forward strand.
GACAACCCCGCCAACCTACGCCTGCTTACCGACATGCTTGGGCAGGAACACTTTGCTGTCCGAGTGGCGTCCGACGGCACTCAGGCGCTGAAATCGATAGGTGCGCGCCTACCGGATATCATTCTGATGGATATTCGCATGCCGGGCATGAGTGGTCTGGAGGTGTGTGCGCAGCTCAAACAGACCGAAAAGTTTCGCCAGATCCCCATTCTGTTTCTCAGCGCCCTGAGCGACACCGAGGACAAGAAACGAGCGTTTGCCGTCGGCGGCGTCGACTACATCACCAAACCGTTCCAGGCGGAAGAGGTGTTGATGCGCGTCAATACGCATATGGAACTCAGTCGTTCGCGTCTTGCGCTGCAGCGCGCCTATCAGGAAATGGAGGCACGAGCGGAAAGCAAGAGCCGTGAACTGGTTGCCGCACGCGAGGAACAGTTCCGCATCACCGAATTACTCAAGAGTTCCTTCGAACGCACCATCAATGCCATTGCCCTGGCATTGGAAAAGCGTGATCCCTACACTGCCGGCCATCAGCGAAAGGTTGCGGAAATTACCACCGCCATTGCCAAACGGCTCGGTTTCCCCTCTTCTGAGGTGGAGGGATTGCGGCTTGGTGCTACGATTCATGACATCGGCAAGATCTATGTTCCGGTAGAGATCCTCAGCCGCCCGGGAAGAATCAGCGAAGCCGAATTCAATGTCATCAAGAGCCATCCGGAAGTAGGCTATGACATCATCAAGGGGATCGACTTTCCATGGCCGGTAGCCGAAATGGTATATCAACACCATGAACGGCTGAACGGCTCCGGTTATCCGCTCGGCCTCAAGGATAAGGATATCGTATTCGCCGCCAAGATCATCGCTGTCGCCGACGTCACCGAAGCAATGTCATCCCACCGCCCCTACCGCCCGGCACTGGGTATCGATACGGCGATCGCTGAGATCGACAAAAACCAGGGCATCCTGTATGACTCGGACGTGGTACAGGCCGTACTCGCGATTCACGGCGATGGTCATCTGCTTCCGCTAATCGAGGCCACATCCTACTGATCGTCTGCGCCCTGGCGACGCCATACCGCACGTTACACAAGCGACCAGCGTATCGCACGCCAGCAGCCTCGATGCATGTCGGCTATTCATCAACCTGGGGAAACGGCCAGGTGGTATGGGCCTCCCCGGAAACCGCATCACGCTCCCTTAACGCAGCCACTACCCTTTCTCCGTTCCGTTGTGGCACACTCAACCGAGGCGGCAGTTTCCGCTATCGCACCCATACCCCACTGCACCCTGACCGGGAGGAGCCGATATGCTGGTCAAAAACATCATGAGCTGCAGCGTTCGCTGCGTGCAGCCCGACACGAGTCTGATGGAAGTATCTTCTCTGATGTGCCTCTATCGCTATAGTGGCCTGCCGGTAGTCGAGAACGACAAACTCGTGGGTTTCATCGCAGAGAAAGACCTATTGCACCGGCTGTTTCCCACCATCGAAGAATTCATGGAGGGCTCCGCGGCGCTGCGGGACGAAGACATCGTTGCCAAATACAAATCGGTAACGCACCTGAAAACCGCCGATCTGATGACCCGTAACGTCATTACCGTGTCGCCGGATATGCATGCGCTGCGCGCCGCCGCGGTGATGGTACGCAACCGATTCCGTCGTATTCCCGTCGCCGAAGGCGATGTGCTTCGTGGCATGCTCAGTCTCGGAGATATTCACAAGGCCATCTTCCATGCCGGCATCGCCAAGATACCCGGCGTACTCAATTGACATTCATCCCCGCTTGATATCCCATCACCGCCGGCGCCGTGCCGGCGGGGTACATATCTTTCGTTGCCAACGGCAAAAAATCGTCGATAATAACTCTTAACTTGGGCGTGTTAGGCCACGGACAGACCGAACCACACTGTTTCCCCCTTACTTGTGGCCCACCAAATGACAGACGATGATGCACTGGAATGCGATGGCGTGCTTTCCCCGGAGAGCTACCGCGTACTGTTTGAGCATATACAGGACGGTGTGTTTGTCATCCGTGATGCGGCCTTTATCTTCGTCAACAGGGTATTTTCCGACCTGCTCGGCTATGCGCCCGGCGAACTGCTAGGCCGCTCCATCGATATCGTCGTCGCGCCCGAGGACCGGGCGATGGTACTTGACCGTTATCACAGACGCTTGGCGGGCGGAAACATCGACAGCACCTACGAATTTCGGCTTGTGCATAAAAATGGCCGCACCTACCACCACGTACTGATGAGCGTCGGCGTGGTAGCCGACGACCATGGTGCCTCGGTCGGAACGGTCAAGGACATCACCGCGATACGCACCGCCATGGATGCCCTGGAACGCAGCCAGCAAGAGTATCAGACGCTGCGTGACACCATTACCGACGTAATTTACCGCACCGACACCGACGGTGTTATCAGCGACATGTCGGCCGCCAGCTTCAGCATTCTGGGTTATCGGCCGCAGGAAATGATCGGACATGAGCTGAGTGAATTCTATGTAAACCCGGCGGACCGCAATAGGATTATCACCGCCATTCGCGACAACGACGGTCACGCCATTCAAGTGGAAGCGGCACTGCGCCACCGTGACGGACATTCGGTATGGGTATCCACCAACGCCTACCTCAAGCGTGATGGTTCGGGCCGACCCGCGGGTATCGAAGGCATTGCCCGCGACATAAGCGAACGCAAGGCAATGGAGGACGAACTGAGGCTTCTGTCGACCCACGATGACCTGACCGGAGCCTTCAATCGCCGTTACTTCATCAACGAAGTAGAGCGTGAAATGGAGCGCGCCAGGCGCTACGGTGCCGCGCTAACGCTGCTGATCCTTGATATCGATCTGTTCAAGACCGTAAACGATACCTTCGGTCATCCGACGGGCGACACCGTATTGCAGCAATTCGCCGCATTGTCCCGCAACACGCTGCGCAAAAGCGACGTCTTCGCACGCATGGGAGGCGAGGAATTCGCCGCGCTGATGCCGGAGACCGATAGACCGCGCGCCGATCAGTTCTGCGAACGTCTGCGCGAGAGAGTGGAAGGGGCGATATTTCATGACGAAGAAAATGTGAGTGCCGTCCGCATTACCGTCAGCATCGGCGCCACCACGCTACAGCAGGATGATCGTGACTTCGGCCATCTGTACGCGCGCGCCGACAATGCGCTCTATCGTGCCAAATCCACCGGTCGCAATTGCTGCCGTTTCAACATTCTGGACGGCGGATGAGTCGCTATCCTTTGCACCACCCGGCGTCAAACCGGCAACGAGGCGGTTAACAGCGGCCCGATAGCCACGGCCGGTACCGGACGGGAAAAGTAATATCCCTGACACAGTTTACAACCGGCCGCTTGCAGCGCCTGTAGCTGCTCCTCGGATTCCACCCCCTCCGCCAACGGCTCCAGTCCGAGGTTGCATGCCAAATCGATAATCGCGGACACCATGGCAGCGCCGTCGCGATCGATACAGATATCCCGCACGAATGATTGATCGATTTTCAAGCGGTCCATCGGAAAGCGCCTGAGAAAACTCAGGCTGGAGTAACCGGTACCAAAATCATCCACCGCCAGGCGTATTCCCATTTCCTTCAGCTGCCGTAGGCGCGCCAAAGTCTCGCCGGCCTGATCCATCAACGTGGATTCGGTGATCTCCAATTCCAACCACTGCGGCGCGAGGCCGCTCTCCGCCAAGATGGTACGAATCAACTCCACCAGTTCGGGCTGCCGAAACTGGCGCGCAGACAGGTTCACCGCTACCGTGACGGGGCGCAGTCCGGCCCGTTGCCATGCAACCGCCTGCCGACATGCCTCGCGCAACACCCAGGCGCCGATCTGAAGGATGAAGCCGCTTTCCTCTGCGACGGGGATGAAATCTCCCGGCGCGATCATGCCGTCGTCGCGCTGCCAGCGTATCAGCGCCTCCAATCCGACCAGTTGACGGCTGACGGCATCCACCAGCGGCTGATAATGCAGCACAAATTCGCCCTGTTCCAACGCCACCGGCAATCGTGACTCGATAAAGAACAGTCTATTTGCCGCCTGGTTCATCTCCGGGGTAAAGACCCTGACCGTGTTCCGTCCTTCGGATTTTGCCTGGTACAAAGCCGTATCGGCACTGCGCATCAAGGTCGCGGCGTCCGTGCCGTGGTCCGGGTAAATGCTTACCCCTATCGTTCCTGTCACGTAGAGCGCATGCGCCTCCAACGTCACAACGGGACTCAAGCCGAGCAGAAGATTCTCGGCCACCTGTTCCGCGTCCGCCGATTGTCCGATATCGGCCAACAGGACGACAAATTCGTCCCCTCCCAGACGCGCAACCGTATCTTCGGCACGCAGCGCCGCCGTAAGCCGCAACGCCACCTCCTGAAGCAGGCTGTCGCCGACTTCATGCCCGAGGGTATCGTTGATACTCTTGAACCGATCGAGATCGACGAAGAGTACCCCGATCTTGGTGTGACGGCGCTTGGCCTGGGCCAATGCCAAATGAAGCCGGTCGCGAAACAAACGGCGGTTGGGCAGCGACGTCAAGGCATCGTAATTGGCGACATGCCAGACACGGTTCTCCGCCTCGACCCGCTCCCGCATCTCCGCCTGCAAACGGGCATTGGCAGCAGCGAGCGCAGCGGTGCGCTGTTCGACACGTGCCTCGAGTGTTTCCTGATATTCCACCAACTCCGCTTCGGCTTGGTGGCGGGCGCTCACATCTTCCACAATCCAGATTGCATTGAGCGCATCGTCCTCCGCCATGATCTTTCTGCCGGTAAGATGCACCCACAGCATCGAACCATCCTTGCGCATGAGTTGAAGATCGGTCGAAAATATTGCGCCGGCGGCGATTGCCGCATAGGCCTGCGCATCGTGCTGTCGCATATCGTCCGTAGTTACGAAGAAGTCGGCGACGGATCGACCGATCAGCTCTCCGGCACCATAGCAAAAGAGTTCTTCGAGCCGGCGGTTACAGCGCTGAATCGTCCGGTCGCGGATGAAAAGAATACCCACCGCGGCATTGTCGAACATCGACTGTTGTTCATACAGCGCCTGGCGCAGACGTTCATCCGCCAGTTTGCGTTCAGTCGTATCCTCGATCAACAGTACGCAATCGGTCGGACAATGGGGGTCCGGAGCACGTCCCGCGATACGCCCCCAGAATTCGCTACCGTCCTTGCGGCGGAAGTATTGTTCGCGGCTATGCACCCGGCCCTGGGCCAGGTCCGGATAGGCGGACCCGCCGATGCTGACAAACTCTTCGTCGCTGCGATACCAGATGCGCGTCGATTGTCCCAGCATCTCTCCGGGTCCGAAACCGAACAGCTGTTCCAGCACACGATTGCAGCGAACGATCTTGCGATCGCGCAAGTGCGCCAAACCGACGATCGTCAGTTCGAAGATCGCCTCCAGTTCGCGCGCAAGCTCTCCCCCATCGATAGCGGCCGGAATCTCACTGGGCATCCGCTCAATCTCCGTTTTCCAACCGGCGCCCGGAACTGGCCGGCGAAATCGGGGCCGCTCCCTGCCGAAGCGTCCCATTTCAGCATAAAGTATCTGGGTATCTATTCACCCAAAAGACACGTTAACTTTACTATGGAAACGGAGGCAAAGGGAACTTTGCTCGGGCAAGGTGAGATCGCAACGGTTTGTTGTGACGCTCAACGCGAGGTCTCTGACTTGTGCGGAACGATCACCCCAGCATGACGCTGCTCAAAGGGCCTCCCGCGGCGCAAGCGTCACCTGATGAGGCGCTCCGGACGTTGTCGCCGGGAGTTATCTCAGCAGCGACAGCGCCAGTTGCGGTTGGGCGTTCGCCTGCGCGACCATGGCGACGCCCGCCTGTTGCAGGATCTGCGCCCGACTGAGGTTGGCCGTCTCCGCGGCAAAATCCGCGTTGCTGATACGGGATCGCGCGGCGGAGGTATTCTGCGACGCCGCCTGCAGATTGGAGATGGTCGCCTGAAAGCGCGATTGCAGCGCTCCCATTGTTCCGCCGAGACTGCTGAGCTGGCTCAAGGCAAAGTCCATCGCCTTGAGCGCGTCCTTTGCACCGCTATAGGTCAAAACATTGGTATTGTTCAGCGTCAACGATTTCAACGCGCCGAAATCGACGCCGCTGCCGCTCAGTCCCAGATCGGTCAGGGTCGTTGCGTCACCGGACAGCGCAATCGATCCGCCCACCTTGGTATACAGCTCGATACCCGCGCTGATCGTGCCGCCGCTCACCACCGTCAACCCGCCGCCGCCGCTGACATTGATATCGGCCCCGGTGGAATCGGTCAGCGACAAATTGCCGCTAACTCCGGCGGAGGCAGTCACGCCAGTCTGGGTGCCGTAGGCATTGATGGCCGCCGCCACGTCGGCCGTGGTCGCGCCGGCGGCGACGTTCACCGCCACGCCGTCGATGGTGATGGTGCCGCCGCCGCTGCCGGGCGAGTAGGTTTGGTTTATACCGGCAAAAACATCATAACCGGACATGGTGATCGGGCTGTTGGGGGTCGTGGAGGTGAACGTAATCGAATTCGGATTCGATCCAGACACGCTGGCCGTGACACCCGTCGCGAGAGTCGCAGTATTGATGTCACTCACTAGTTGAGAAACGGTGCCAGGGACATACCCGTCCGGACTAGCGTTGACACCATTGATTTGAAAAAACCCCATAGACCCAACGTTCAAAAAGTTACCGTTGTAATCGGTATAGGCTGAAAGGTCCAGGGTGCCGGTTGCCGTGCCCGAAGCCGAACCCGAACCGCTGATCGCCACGGTCCCCTGGGTCGAGCCGGCACGTTGGACATAGACGCCGCTCTGACTGCCGACGTTGTTGATCGCCGCTACCACATCCCCCACGGAGCTGTTGTTGCCGTTCAGATTCACCGCGACGTTGTTGATGTCCAAGGTACCACTGGCCCCGGCCAGATTCGCCGTATTGACGCTCAGGCCATCGCCGTAAGAGGCACCGAGATTCTGCCCGCGCACGTCGAGGCCAGTCGTAGAAATGATCTGTCCGGCATTGGCGCCGACCTGAAAGACTAGGTTAGACAGACTTCCATTGAGAATGGACTGGCCATTGAATTGCGTATCCTGCGCGGTACTGTTGACTTGGGAAATGTACTGCTGCACCTGGGCGTTCAGCGCCTGCCGGTCCTGGGCAGAATTGGTGGAGTTGGCCGCCTGTACGGCCAGGGTGCGAATCTATTGCAACGAGTCGTCAACGGTATTCAATGCACCGTTGGCCACCGGGCGAAGGAGATGCCGTCATTGGCGTTGCGCACCGCTTGGTTGAAGCCGTTCATCTGCGCGCTCATGCGCTGAGCGATGGCATAGCCGGCGGGGTCGTCGGCCGGGCTGTTGATCCGCAGACCCGATGAAAGACGGGCCAGCGCCTGATTCAAAGCCCCTTGGGATTTCCCAGGATTCATCTGAGCGTTCAATGACGCGATATTGGTATTGATAGTAAGGACCATGGCGGGCACCGATGCTCTTCGCTATTGTTGAAACGTTATTCGCCGCAGACAAGCCGCTTCGTCTGCGGTCAGACGAATCAGCCTCCGTGCCGTCCACGGCCAACGTATCGGCCCGCGAATGCAAAACTTTGGTAGTAATTATCATTTGTCCGTTACCCATTGTGCGCCCACAGCCGCCATAACCGACGTCGCAACTCCGCTAAATCAGAATACGCTGCACCTCGGACAGCGAGGTCACGCCGTCCATCGCCTTTTCCAGGGCGTCGCGCCGGATCGTCTTTACGCCCCGCCCTTTCAACAACGCGCTTGTTTCGATGGCCAGCTTTCCCTTGTCCAGCAACGCACGAAGTTCACCGTCCATTTCGACCAATTCTGCGATGGCAATGCGCCCGCGATACCCGGTCTGCCCGCATTGTTCGCAACCGACCGCTTGGTACAGCGTGACCGGGTCGGCATTGATTGCAGCCAACACTTCATCATCAAAACCGTGCGCCGACAGTTCCTGTCGGGAAACCTTTATTGGACGCTTGCAGCCATCGCACAGACGGCGCGGCAATTGCTGATACAACACCGCCAATAGCCCGGAGGAGAGCATGTACGACTTGACGCCGAAATCCATCAGTCGCGCCAGGGCGCCCTGAACATCGTTGGCGGTCATGGTGGACAGGACAAGATGTCCCGACAGCGCACTGCGCATCACCGCCATCGCGGTATCCTGATCGCGGATCTCGCCAATCACGATGATATCCGCATCCTGCCGCACCAGATGCGACAGCGATTCGGAAAAGGTATAACCTGCCACTTCATTGACGTTGGTTTGCTGAACCAGCGACAGTTGGTATTCAATGGGATCCTCGACGGTAACGACATTGCGTTGCAGAATGTTGGCCCGGCGCAAACTCGAAAACAGCGTCGTGGTCTTGCCGCTGCCACTCGGCCCCACGACCAGGACAATGCCGGAGCGTTTGCGCAGAGAGCGCTCCAGCGCAGCCACCTGTGACGCATCGAGGCCGACCCGCTCCAGGTGATACAACTCCTCGGCCTTGGGCAGAATTCTTAGTGCCATATTTTCACCCAAGGGCGTAGGGATGAGGGCCACGCGAACGTCGTAATCCTGGTGCAGATAGTGGAAGGCAAAACCACCCTCCTGCGGCATGCGCTGCTGGGTAATATCCATCTCACTGACTATCTTGCTGCGGGAAACCACGTTGCGGTGGATGCGCGACGGAAACGAATAGTAGTGATGGAGCAGGCCGTCCACGCGATAAAACACGTGGGAAGCCAACGCCTGCGGCCGAATGTGAATATCCGTCGCGCGATCCTTGATGGCGCCTTGTATCAGCAGTTCCAAAAACGACTCGATGTCGACCTCGCGCTCGGCTACCGCATCGGCGACCAGCGCGGCGATGCGGTTATCGATGGGATTCTCCAGTTCGAAATAGTGGAGCTCGATGCACTTGGCGATCTGCGAGCGCTCACCGACGGCGAAACTGACCTTAAGCTTCGTCGTCTCCTGCAACAATTCCGCCAAATCCATTTTGGCCGGGTCGTCGGTGACGACCGTCAGTCTGCCACGACTGATTCGCAGCGGCAGCACGGTATTGAACAGCGCCATCTCCCGCGGCACCGCCTGCAACGCCATTTTTTGCGGTACGGTAATGGACAGATCGACGAAAGGGAGCTTAAGTTGCAGCGCAACAACACGCGCCAGTTCGTCGGCCGTCATAAAATCCAGACCCACCAATATCTCGCCCAGGTGGCCCGGATGGGCCTTCTGAGTATGCAGTGCCACCTCCAGCTGTTCCGTAGTGATAAGGTTCTTCGCCAGCAATAACTCGCCGATCGCACTCGTCTTCATGACCACCCCTAGCGGGAACCGATGTCCCTTCGTCCAACAACAACATAGATATCATAGACATGCCGGCCGGCGCTGCGCCATCTCCGTACCTGGAACCGTTCATGCCCGCTTGTATTTCATCTTTCCTTTACTATATTCGAACATAGGATTCCTGCATGCGGACGCCCATAGACGGCGGGCGACAAATAGCGTAAAGCGACTATCTGGACCGATACTCAGGTGTATGCGTTATTCATTCAGGGGCATGGCGCGGCGCTGTTTGTGCCGGTCATTTGACCGAATTCACGGAGGAAGGATACATGTCCGCGCAAGATATCCGTCAACAGCCGGAACCCGGCGGTACGCTGAACGATTTCCAGAAGCTGATTCGCTGTACCCTTGTTACGCGTCACGGCGAAAAGGATGTGCGATTCGTAGCGCTGGAGTACTTTCCCCTATGGGAACACATGATGCGCACGCGCCACGGCAGCGAGTGCATAGACTACTCTGTCAGCCTGTGGCTCCCGACAACCGAATTCGAGCGCCAGCCGCATCTGTATGAGCATTGCGGAAACATCGAGTCGGTACGGCGCTTCAATTTCGAACTGTTCGACGACGCCTATCACTACACCTACACCACATCGCGTTTTGTGCCGAATGGCGATGCCGAACGATTCAAAAAAGCGATGCTGTCCCACGTTCCGCCAGACATCTTGGAAAGCGATCGTTTTAGTTACGAGGAGATTCCCGGCTTTTGCATCGAGAAAGACAGTACGGCGAAGCGGGACAGTCTGGTGCTGGGCATCTTCAACAAATTTCACGACAACTATTGACGACTTGCACGCAACCGCGAGGTGACCGCTCCTGACGCCTACGGTACACGCAGCCGCCGAATGCGATAGTTGAGCCGGCCGTTGCGGAGCGCCCGGGCCAGCGCCGGGACGCCCATCAGGTGGCGGCGCAGTTGCGCGCTATCGGCCGGCGTACGCAAGAAGGCACCGATGGCGTTCGCGAACGATGGCGCCGTAAAGGCGAAGGCCGACGGATAGCGATTGCGCATTCGTGCATTGCGGAACCAGGCGCAGGACTTCAACTCCTGCAGCGAGGCGAAGTTGGCCACCAGCACTCCCCCCGGAGCCAGCAGCTCTCCCAGTTGCAGAAACCATGAACTGTCTGCGGTTACTACCCGTTGCGGTTCGCCGTCGGCGTCGCCGAACAAGTCGTCGACGATTATATTGAAGGGCGCGCCGCGGTAGGTCTTTACCCAACGTAATGCATCGGCCTGGTGCAACTGCACGTTCGGCGCCGCTACGTCGAAGTAGCGTTGCGCGATCGCCAAATGAACGCGGTCGAGTTCCACCCCGACGATGCATTGCGGCGTGAGGAAATGGTTTAGCTGCCGGATCACCGCGCCGCCGCCGACGCCCAGCATCAATATCCGCTGCGCCGACTGTGGCGTGAAGAAAGCGGGCAACGTCAGCAGATCCCAGACGCTACCGGTAAGGGGTTGCCGCGAATTGTACTGACTGTGCAGGACGCCGTTGGTATAGAGTCGCCGGCTGTTGCCGGCGCTGCGTACCTCGTAGCGTGTAGTGGTGTCCTGTTGATGCCAAAGAAGGGCCAATGGTTGCTCTTTCCTGGTGCGGATTCGATGGACCGTATCACTTGGGTGCGGGCCTGCGCCTTGAGACGCAGGCGACGGCATCGACGCTGCCTCCGCGCAAAAAGAAAGGGGGCAAAGCCCCCTTTCCTCAATGACTCACCGGCTGGAACTCCGACGGGTCCTGCTTGGCCATATGCTCGTAGGTCTGCCAGCGCAGATCCAGCGACTCCTGGGCCAGGTGCATCAGGCGCGCCGCCGACTCGGGATTGCTCTTCTGCAACAGCTTGTAACGCTGCTCATTGTAGGCAAACGCCTCCAGCTTGAGGGTCGGCCGGGTCGAGTCCAGGATAAACGGCTTGTGGCCCGCGGCGCGCAGCTGCGGGTTGTAACGCAGCAGCGGCCAGTAGCCGGAATCCACCGCCTTCATCTGTTGCGACAGGCCGTCGCGCAGGTCGATGCCGTGGGCGATGCAGGGGCTGTAGGCGAGGATCAGCGACGGCCCCGGATAGGCCTCGGCCTCGCGCATCGCCTGCAGCGTCTGCTGTGGGTTGGCGCCCATCGCCACGCGCGCGACGTAGACGTTACCGTAGGAGATGGCCTGCAACGCCAGATCCTTCTTGGTCACCGCCTTGCCGGCGGCGGCGAACTTGGCGGTCGCCGCAATCGGCGTCGACTTGGAGGCCTGACCGCCGGTGTTGGAGTAGACCTCGGTGTCGAGCACCAGCACGTTGATGTTGCGGCCCGAGGCGAGTGCGTGGTCGAGGCCGGAAGAGCCGATGTCGTAGGCCCAGCCGTCGCCGCCCACCAGCCACACCGAACGGCGCACCAGGTGATCGGCAACGGTGAGCAACGATTTGGCGCGCGGGTCGTCGATCGCGCTCAAGCGGCGTTTCAGCTCCTGCACGCGATCGCGCTGGCGGCTCATTTGGGTGCCGATCTCCTGACTGGTATCCATCAACGAATCAATGAACGCCTGGTCGAAGTGATCGCTCATCTGCGCCAGCAGGTTCTTGGCCAGCGCGGTGTGCTGATCCGCGGCGACGCGCATACCGAGACCGAACTCCGCATTGTCCTCGAACAGCGAATTGGACCAAGCGGGACCGCGGCCGTCCTTGTTGACCGACCACGGCGTCGCCGGCAGGTTGCCGCCGTAGATGGACGAGCAGCCGGTGGCGTTGGCCACCAGCAGGCGCGGGCCGAACAGCTGCGTCAGCAACCGCACGTAAGGCGTCTCGCCGCAACCGGCGCAGGCGCCGGAGAATTCGAACAGCGGTTCCAGGTACTGTGCGCCGCGCACCGAGGCGAAATTCACCGTCGAGCGGCGGTTGACCGGAATGGTGTCGAAGAACTCGACGTTCTGCTTGCCGCTCTCCAACAGCGGTGCCTTGTCGGTCATGTTGATCGCCTTGCGCGACTGATCCTGCTGGTCGAACGCGGGGCAGGCCTCGACGCACAGACCGCAGCCGGTACAGTCTTCGATGTAGATCTGCAACGTGTAGCGCGTCTCGGGAAAACCGCGCGCGGTCACCGGCGCCGACTCGAACCCGGCCGGCGCGCTCTTCAGTGTGTCTTCGTGGTAGAAGCGGGCACGAATGACACTGTGCGGACAGACGAAGGAACAGTTGCCGCACTGGATGCAGACGCCGGGCTCCCACTTCGGGATGAAGTCGGCGATATTGCGCTTCTCCCAGCGCGCGGTGCCGCTCGGATAGGTGCCGTCCACCGGGATCATCGACACCGGCAGATCGTCGCCGTGGCCGGCCAGCATCGGCGCAGTGACCTCCTGCACAAACTTCGGCGCCAGCAGCGAAACCACCGGTTTCATCGCCGACTTCGACGTCACCTTGCCCGGTACCTTCACTTGATGCAGGTGATCCAGCGCGGCGTCCACCGCCTTGAAGTTGAGCTGCACCACCTCGGCGCCTTTGCGCATGTAGGTCTTCTCGATCGCCTGTTTGATCTTGTGTATCGCCTCCTCGCGCGGCAGCACGCCCGAGAGGGCGAAGAAGCAGGTCTGCATGATGGTGTTGATGCGCCGCCCCATGCCGGCGTTACGCGCCACGGTGGTGGCGTCGATGACGTAGAACTTGAGCTGCTTGTCGATGATGGTCTGCTGCACCGGCCGCGGCAGCTCGTCCCACACGCTGTCCGGACCGACGGGACTGTTGAGCAGAAACACCGCCCCGTCGGCCGCCTTGTCCAGCATCTCCACCTGATTGATGAAGTTGGCCTTGTGGCAGGCGATGAAGTTAGCCGAGGTGATCAGGTAGGGCGCGCGGATCGGGTCGGGGCCGAAGCGCAGGTGCGATGTGGTCTGCGAGCCGGCCTTCTTGGAGTCGTAGACGAAGTAGCCCTGGCAGTTGAGATCGGTGCTCTCGCCGATGATCTTGATCGAGTTCTTGTTGGCCGATACGGTGCCGTCGGAGCCGAGACCGAAGAACATGGCACGGGTGACGTTGGCCGGTTCGATGTCGAAACTCTCGTCATAGGCGATGCTGGTGTGGCTGACGTCGTCGTTGATGCCGATGGTGAAATGATTCTTCGACCTGGCGGCGGCCAGGTTGTCGAACACCCCCCTGGCCATGGCCGGGGTGAACTCCTTGGAGGAGAGTCCGTAGCGGCCGCCGATCACCTTGGGCATGACCGCGATGTGGCCGTCGCCGAGGGCCTCGGCCAGCGCGGTCACGACGTCCTGATACAACGGCTCACCGGCGCTTCCGGGCTCCTTGGTGCGATCGAGCACGGCGATGCGCTGGCAGCTCTTGGGCAGTGCGGCGAGCAAATGCGCGGTGCTGAACGGCCGGAACAGGCGCACGGTAACCACGCCCAGTTTGCGCCCTTCGGCGTTGAGCTTGTCGATGGTCTCCTCCACCGTCTGCGCACCGGAACCCATCATCACCACGACATCGGTGGCGTCGGCGGCGCCGTGGTAATCGAACAGGTGATACTGGCGGCCGGTCAGCTTGGCCAGCTGGTCCATGGTCTCCTGCACGATGGCCGGCACCTTGGCGTAATACGGATTGGAACTCTCGCGGCCCTGGAAGTAGACGTCGGGGTTCTGCGCAGTGCCGCGGATAAACGGATTGTCCGGGTTAAGTGCGCGGCGGCGGTGCTCGAACACCAGCTCGTCGTCGATCATCGTCTTGATCTGATCGTCGGGGATCAGGCTGATCTTGTTGATCTCGTGGGAGGTGCGGAAACCGTCGAAGAAATTGATGAACGGCACGCGGGCTTTCAATGTGGCGGCGTGGCAGATCAGCGCCGCGTCGTGCGCCTCCTGCACCGAGCACGAGGCGAGCATGGCCCAACCGGTCATGCGCGCGGCCATCACGTCCTGATGGTCGCCGAAGATGGAGAGCGCCTGCGCGGCGATGGAACGGGCCGCCACATGAAACACCGTCGAAGTCAGCTCGCCGGCGATCTTGAACATGTTGGGCAGCATCAGCAGCAGCCCCTGCGACGCGGTGAAGGTGGTGGTGAGGGCGCCGGTCTGCAACGCGCCGTGGGCGGTGCCGGCGGCGCCGCCTTCGCTCTGCATCTCGATCACCTGCGGCACCTGACCCCAGATGTTCTGCACCCCCTGGGTCGCCCACAGGTCGGACAGCTCCGCCATGTCGGACGACGGGGTGATGGGATAGATGGAGCAGATCTCGCTCACGCGATAGGCGACGTGGGCCACGGCATTGCCGCCGTCGACGGTCACCTGCTTGATTTGTTTTGCTTCGCTCATGGATTCAGTCCTACTGAAAATTCGTTTTCACCGCAAAG
>CAYQWR010000005.1:25126-39527 GCA_964421235.1 uncultured Thiohalomonas sp.
GTCTCGGGCACCATCTCGATGGCGTGGCACGGGCACTGCTCGGAACAGGTGCCGCAGCCGGTGCAGCGGCTGTAGTCGTAGCGGTACTTCTTGCCGGGACCGAGTTTGATGATGGCGTCTTCCGGGCAGGAGCCGTAGCAGCCGTCGCACTCGAAACAGTTGCCGCAGGAGAGGCAGCGCTTGGCCTCGTATATCGCATCGTGTTCGTCAATCCCCTTGAGGATCTCCTCAAAGCCGCCCAGGCGCTGCGCCAACGGCAGCTCCGCCTGTTCCACCTGCGGCGCGTTGGTGCGATACCAGAGTTGCAGGTCTTCGTGATGCACGATGGGATGCTTGGGATGGGGCTGGTAGCTCTCGCCGCGCAGCCAGGCATCGATGTGGCGCGCCGCCTTCTTGCCGTGACCGGTGGCGATGGTGACCGAACGCTCCGACGGCACCATATCGCCGCCAGCGAAGATCCCGGTCGCGCCGGTCATCATCTGCTCACTGACGATCACCGTGCCGTCGGCCTTGAACTCGATGCCGGGGATGCGGCCGAGGAAACCGGTGTCGGTCTCCTGCCCCACCGCCAGGATCAGCGAATCGGCCTCCAGCTTCTCGAAACGGCCGGTGGGACGCGGCCGGCCGTCGTCGCCCAGCTCCATCACCTCCACCTCGATGGTGGCGCCGTCGATCTCCTTGATCGAGCGCAGCCAGTTGAACTTGACCCCTTCCTCCAGCGCCTCGTCCGCCTCGAACTCGTGAGCCGCCATGTTGGCGCGGTCACGACGATAGATGATCATCGCCTCGTCCACGCCCATGCGCTTGGCCACGCGGGCGGCGTCCATCGCCGTGTTGCCGCCACCGTAGATGGCGACGCGGCGACCGAGCTGCACCTGCTCGCCCTGCTCCACGCTCTTGAGGAAGCTCACCGCGTCCATCATGCCGCGGGCATCGCGCGCCGGGATGTCGATCTTCTTGGAGATGTGGGCGCCGACCGCGACGAACACCGCGTCGAAATTGCCTGCGGTCTTCTCCGACAGCACGTCGTCGACCCGGTAATTGAGACGGATCTTCACCCCCATCTCCTCCACCCGCCGGATCTCCTGCTCCAGCTCCCGACGCGGCATGCGATAGGCCGGAATGCCGAAATGGATCATGCCGCCCGCCACCGGACCGGCCTCGCAGATCTCGACCGTGTGGCCCAGCCGGGTCAGGTGGTAGGCCGCCGACAGGCCGCTGGGACCGCCGCCGATCACCAGCACCCGCTTGCCGCCGGGCCGCGGCGTGTACTGCGGCTTCCAGCCCTTCTCCATCGCCATATCGCCGAGGAAACGCTCGACGGCGTGGATGCTCACCTCCTGGTCGGTGAAGGCGCGGTTGCAGGCGTTCTCGCAGGGGTGGTAGCAGACCCGGCCGTGGATCGCCGGAAACGGGTTGTTCTCGATCAGGGTCTGCCAGGCGGCCTCATAGTCGCCGGCCTGGGCCAGCGCCAGCCAGCCCTGGATGTCCTCGCCAGCCGGGCAGGCGTTGTTGCACGGCGGCAGGAAATCCATATAAACAGGACGGCGCGAGCGAAGCGCGCCCGTACCCTTGCCGAACCTGTTGGGGTCCAGGCGGGTGGTCATATCCTTGGAATTCATGGGATTTACTATTTCTCTCAATCAGTTAGATATACAGGACGAGCCTGAGGCGCAAAAGTGGGTGGCATTTTACATGACTCACCGAAAAACCAATACTCAACATTAAAAAAAACAATACTTGTTTCTCAATATCCGGATTTGACTGTCAAAAAACCAATACTTGAAAGCCCTCCTTATGAATTCACACACAAATCATATGGCTTATGCGCAAGAACGCGCCCAGGATGACCTGAAGAAACCGGCGTGCCAACGGCTTCAGAGAGATACAGCGGCGACCGCCGCCGGGGAATGAATCACGCTACCCGCCCGTGCCGCCACCCACAGAATAGAGGCGCACGATAAATCGCGATGATCTCCTGAAACCGTCGAAGAGGTTATTCGGCGCGCCGGTTTCCCTGGTGAACTGGCCTCGCGTACGGAAGGTTACACCTGCCTGTTGACGCGCCATGATGCGCTCCGCCAGGGCATCGGTGACCCCGGGAAGCTGGCGGATGAGACTGTGTGGCGAGTTGCTCAACGACACAGGGGTGCGCGGACCGTCGCTGACATTGTACGAATCGAGGGAGAAATCGGGCACATTGTCCTGGTTCAGACTCGCAACCTCGCGCCAACTACCCAACGCCGGCGCCGTGGCAGGCGTATTCGCGGGGACCTCCCGGGCTACACCGGTTATACGCCGGGGAACGGCGCGTTCGGCCTCCATGACCGACGCGATGGTACGGTCCTCGGTATTGGGATTCTCCGGATTGCGCAGCGCCGCGATCTCCGCACTGCGATCAGGGGGAGTGCCCGGAACGGTATTTACCCTGAAAAAGATTGTCTTGCCCGCCTGCACGGCTGTCTTCACCGCTTCCTCGAAACTGCTGGACATCGACGTATTGGCGGTGCGCGTCAGCGGGGTCAGATTGGCCCAGGTATAACCGGGACCGCCGATATGATGGTTGAGCAGATGGCCGCGAATATAGTAGCTGCTGCTGCCGTGGCGACGCCGTCGAAGCGTATCCCACAGACCGCCCTCGATACTGGGTGGGCTGCCCGGCGGGATGCGTCTGGTCAGGCGATTGACCTCGACGGAGGTACCAAAGCCCTGACGCAACGAACCGAAAACCGGCGGGGTTGCCTGCGCAATAGTAGTGTCCGTATTGGTCATCAGCCGCGCCGCTACCGTCGACAACTGGTGGGTAAGCTCGACGATGCGTTCACTGGGCGATGCGGTCGCCGTGGCGGCGGCAGGTGTCGCGGCGGGTGCCGGTGTGGCCCCGGCGGTACGCTGAACCCGGCGAAGTTCGTTGTATAACCGCTGCGCCTCCACTTTGTCGGCGCCTTCGCTGCAGCTGTTGAGAAAGGTCTGGAAGGACTCCGGTTCCGATTCGACGATAAGATCGGCTCCCGCGCCCTGGCCGCGAAAATAGAGACTGTGTTCGTGGCCGTCCGCGGCCCGGAAACGCAGACGCGTCCGCCACCACTCGCGGACCCGCGCCACGCCGCGACCCACGGCAGCGGCACCGCGCCGCACCAGATTGATCACCCCCTGCCCCATACGGATCGCCCGCCCGATCAGCCAGTCGATGGCACGGTCCACCACGCCGCGCACCCGTCCCAGTATCTCGCGAATACGGCCGGAGAGCCGACCCAGGCCGAACTGGTTGGCCAGGAAACCGATGGCCACCGGCAGCGCCCGCGCCAGGGCGTCCTCCAGAAAGCCGGCGGCGGCACCGATGGCGCCGCGGGCGATGCCGAGTATCCCGTCGAGGACGCGATTCAGAATTTCCAGCATCTGCCGCAGGTATTGTGCGAACGACTGGATGGCGTTGTAGATGGCGATCAGGCTATTGATTACCGGCATGATCCCGGTCGGGTCGAGCAGCCCCAACAACCAGCGCACAGCGCGATTGATGATCCTTTCGGTGATCCAGCCGATAACGCCGTTCAGCACCGTAGTCCACAGAGAAGAGATCCGTTCCCGCAGCATGCGCCACAGACCGGCCGGCCCTTCGTTCACCAGCACCGCGACAAAGCTCCACACGCCGGTGGCCAGGCTCAACATCCGCCGCAGCCGGTCCACCACAGATTGGCCGACGCGGGCGGCCAGGCGCCGGAACACGTTGTCGCTGGAGATACCCAGCGTCTCCAGCACGAAGCCCAGCACCGAGCGCAGCGAGAAATCGGCCGGCGGGCGAATGCCGGCGTCGCGCAACTGGCCGAACAGCCAGCCGGTGACGCCGTTGAGCAGATGGGTGCCGATATTGCTGAAGAAACGGCCGAAGCCGGCGCGTATCGCCCGCAGGGTGTTGATCAGGAAACCGATGGGATTGACGAGAATGGCGCCGATGGCGCCCGCCGCCTTGGCCAGGATCTGCACCACCAGCTGCGCCGGGATGCCGAGAATGCGCAACACCCCGCGGAAGAACAGCCAGGCGGCCCCGAGGATGTCGCCGTTGACGAATATGCGCCGCAGGATATTGAGCGCCGTCTGTCGTACGCGCGGCCACAATTGCGGGTTGGAGAAGAACTGGCCGAAGACGGGGATGCGCGCCAGGATCTGGTTCTTGATGAAGTTCTCGACCGGCACGCGGATGCAGGCCGGCACCTTGTGCCAGATACCGCTCAGGATCAGCAACGGCAGTTTCATCAGATCGCCGAAGATCGTGATGAGCTTTTGTACCGTCTCCAGCACCAGCTTCAGGAACGGCGTCAGTGCATCGAAGCCCTGCACCATCCAACGGAACAATACCGCCACCTTGTCGCGTCCCCACGACAACAGACTGTTCAACGCCTCCGACAGCCAGTTGAACGCGCCCGCCAGCCACGACAGCCACGTGTTTGCGCGCAACCGCGCCATCAGGTGGGTAATGCTGCCGGCAATCGCCGAGATCTGCCCGGTAAGCCACTGCCCGGCGCCGACGATGATACGGCGCACGGTGGCGATGACCTTCTGCACCGACGGCAGCACCGACTTGAGGGTCTGACGCGAGCGCGGCACACCATCGCCGCCGTCCATGCCGGCCGCGGTATGGCCCAGTTCGTTGGAAAGCTGTTGCGCGTGTTCGCCCATCTCGCGCACGAAGGCGGGCGGGATCAGTTTCGCCACCTTGGTGGCGAAGTTCACCACCGGCTGCCACACCGGACGGGTTTTCTCCTTTACCCAGTTCCACGCCTCGCCCGCCTTGCGTTTTATCCAGCCGAGCACCCCGCCCTCGCTGCTGCTGGACCCGCCGCCCTCGGAAGGTCCGAACAGCAGGTTGGAGAACCAGTTCCAGATGCGCGAGGCCGCCTCCCGCACCGGGCGGATCCACTCCCAGAAGCGCCGTCCCAAGGTCAGGATGCCCTGCCACACCGTGCCGCCGAAGTCTTCCAGCCACTTCACCGCGGTCAAGCCGTAATTCGTCCAGAGCTTCTTGAAGAAATCACCGATGGGGCGCAGGAATGCGCTCAACTTGTCCCAGGCCACGCCGACCACATCGGTGACGAATTTCTTCAGGTCGGCAATCGCGGCCATCAGCGGCTTGCAATTGCCCGACATCAGGGCAGCGGCGACACGCGCGGCACGCGTCACCAGGCCGGAGAAGAGGTCGATCAATTTGCGCGGTCCGTCGAACGGTACCAGCGCCCGCAGTCCGCCGATAAACACATCCCAGGCCCGCGCCACCTTGCGCCCCAGCCATTTCAGGATGCCCTGGTCGACGATGGCGCGCACCGTACGCGCGAATTCGGGCGAGATGCGTTCCAGCAGTTTCCAGCCGAACTCACGCACCTTGCTCACCGCCCAATGGGCGATATTGCCCAGGGTGTCGGCCGCCGAATGATAGAGATCGCCCCAGAAACCGCGCCGCACCGGCTGCGCCTCGACGCCCCGCGCCGCCCCCCGCCGTTGCGCGACATGCGCCAGCTCGTGCGCCAGCAGGAAACGGCCCCGTGCGGAATGCGGCTGGAAGCGGCCGCGGTTGAAGGCGATGTGCTCACCCACGGTGAAGGCGTGGGCATGCAGGATGTCGTTGAGACGCGCCGACGCGCCGTCGTTGTGGATGCGCACCGTGGAGAAATCCATGCCGAAGCGCGCCTCCATCTCGGCCCGCAGCGGCGGCGGCAACGGCTGGCCGCCTGCCTGCAACGCAGCCACTTCCTGCTCCAGCCGCTCCGGCAGAACCTGCTCCTCCTCCGCCGGCTCGGCAAGCCGCCCGCCTTCCTCGGCACCGGTCAGCGCACGCCGGACGGCGACGCGCCCCTGTGTCGCGGCGCGATAACCGCCATCGTCACCACCGGTCGACGCGTTGTCCTGCAACGCGTGCGCGGCGATGCGATCGGCCTGCTTCTCCACCTCGTCCTGCGCACCGCCCAGCTTCAGCCTGGCACGCACGCCGTGCGGCAAGGTCTGCGGCGTGACGGCTGCGCGGGATCGCTGCGTCGTGTGGGGATTGGCAAATGCGGCCGTCTGCATGACTCAACTACCGTATGTGCCGCCGATGGACATGCGGGCGAATCCGCTATTCCTCGACCGTGATATTGCCCACCAAGGCACAGACATTTGGATTCATCGGGGCATTGGGAACCGTAATAATCAAGTAATAGGTTTCGCCCGTTGGCAGACCGGACCAGCTCCGTGTGGCGCTGGTGCCGTTGGGGAAATGCCGGGAACCATGGGACGAATCCCATAGTGTCCCCTTCTCCCTGAGCTCCATATTGTATCCGCCGCTGCCGCAGGTGGCAGGATTCGGATAGCCGGCATCCGCGGTGACACGGATGCTTCCCTTACTGATGGAAAAGTCGCGCGACCTGAGATAGCGATATCGGATATCGATGGTGCTGGAGAAGATCACGCTGCGCATGATCTTCGGCACGGTGGCGCTGCTCGAGACCTCCGCAGCAGGAGAAGTACCATGGCGCGGAACCGTCCCCCGGCCAGAAGGAACTGCCGTTTGCCGATTGGATGTCTGTCTCTCCGCAGCCTTGGCACCGGACTGCTGCAGTACGTGGGCCAGTTCATGCGCCAGCAGGCGGCGTCCCGACGTCGTGCCGGGCCGATACTCCCCGGACCCGAAAAATATATCCTTTCCGACCGTGAAGGCGCGCGCCGACAACGCGGTCGACAGGCGTGCCGCTTCGGCATCGGCATGGATATGCACACCGCCCAGGTCGGACCCGAGGCGCGACTCGAAAAAGGCCTGCTCGTTCACCGGCAGGGTGGAACCGCCGCCACGGTGGCCTTGGATGCGTTCCGCGGTATCCGTTGTCAATCCGGCGCCGTTGATCGCGAAGCTGAATGACTTCGCCTGAACCGTCTCTTCTTCTTTCTTTTTCGTCTGCCCCTGTTCGCCTTGTGCCGCGGATTGCTTGCGCTTTTCCTCCTCCGGATCCGAAGAGGTTTGCGCCGGCATGCGCATCACCCGCTCGGCGACGGCATCGGCCTGCCGCTCATGCTCGTCATCGGGAGCGCCGACGGTTAGCTTGGTTTGCAACGGATATCCCAATATATCCTGCACCGCCGGACGCGAACCATCGGCGGTGGAGGGACGCGTCACCGGCGCGCGGCGGCGCCCGCCCTGACGGCGGAATTGCTGGAATATTTTCATGGCACACCTCCTTTCGACGGCACGGGAGATACCGTGCCGATCTGCAGTGGCTAACGCATCGCATGCACATCACTTGCGTATCACATACGCGTTAAGCAACAGATTGCCACTTGCAGCGAGCTGTTGCGTGACGGCGGTAATATTCAGCACGCTGGACTTTGCGCTGTCTTCCACCAGGTTGCCGGTGACCACGGCACGGTCGCATACCACGGAACCGAGGTTCACGCCGTTACCGAGCCAGTAGTTACCCTGGATGATTACATTGGAAGCGACAAGCACATTGCCCGTCGATTCGAAATTATTGCCGCTCAGGGTCAGCTGCCCGTAGCCGTTGACACTGAAAACCAATTCGCCGAGCTTGTGGACGTTGGCCGGGAGATTGGCCCGGACCCCGGTAAGATTGCTGTCACTGATCCGTAGGTCCGTTCCCCCCATATTGACCGCCGGCCCATCGATGCTGACGACGGTCAACGTCGGCGGTATGACATGGCCGTCCACACCGTTGCCCAGCAGCAACCAGCCGTACATATTGCATTGTTCGATAGTTCCGCCAACGGTCTTGTCGTTAAGGCGTAGCGCGTAATCGGGCCAATATGTAACCCACTGCGCCACCATCTGTTCCACTGCATTTATCGTCGCCGCGCGGCTCGCGCCGGCATCGGCCAGAATGTTGCTGATACCGGAAATAGTGGCCTGCGGGATGTTGGCCGTGGAGTACATTCGGGGAACGGCGGCAACAGCCGGATTGGGGCTGGTTGTCGTCGTAGTTGTCGTTGTCTTGGTCTTGGCTGCGGCCGTGCCAGGCGTGGCGGCCTTGGCAGACGCCTTGGCTGGTATTTTGTCCAGTGCGGTCTTCCAGGCCTGGCGTTGCTTGGCGGACATGGACATGACGGCGTCGGCCGCCTTGTTCAGCGCGGCGTCGTAGCTGCTCTGACTCGCCAGTGCCTGCTCCGAACCCAGCGCCAGTATCGCATCACTTACCGCGGCAACCCCCACCACCGACGGTCCCGCCCAGTTACCACCGTCACCGATCACCTGGGCATATCTGGCGCTCAGTGAGTTGTCGCGCCACGACAGGCGGCAACCGTTGCCGCCGCGCCCGTCCACGACGATCATATCGCCACGTGCGGCGTTGCCACTGGTGCGACTGAAGCCGCAGCCGTGCACGTCCATGGTTGCCGCCGTCACCGCAAGGCGTCCTACGCCGTTGTTGAATTTGAGCGTCACGTTTTCCAGGATCACCGCGTCGGCATCGACGCTGAACGCCGCACCGCTGAACGTGATGGAAACCGAGCCGGCACTTTCGCCGCTGATACGCAGGCTGTGCTTGCCGCTGATTGCGGACAGATCGGCAATCGGATAATTGCCGGCCTTCAGGCACACCCAGAGATCGGTGGCCGTCGCGGATTTGGCAAAATCGGAGAGCAACACGCCGAGGTGTTCGGGCGAGGTCGCCATCACTGCACAAGCGGCACCGGCCTTGTCGCACACGATCCTGAGCGCATCCTGCACGGTGACCACTGCCGGCACCTGCAGATCGCTGCACAGTTTGTCGTCGCTCTTGTCCAGCGGCAGCCCGGCGGCGTTCAGGTTGCACAGCAACTTGTCCAGCATCGGCCCCACGTTGCCGTCACCGGCGCTAAGCCCAAGCAGTTTGCCGACACTGGTGGTGCCGACGCAATCCGGCACGGCATAGGGCAGCGTGCCGGCGTTGAGCTTGCAGAGCAGATTGTCCAGTGCGTCGCGTACCGTCAGCTTGCCGTCGTTATTGGGATCGAGCAGGGCCTTGAGCCGGTCCTTGATCGACTTGCCCTCATCGGTACCGCAATTGGGCAACAGGTAGGCGATATCATCGGCGCCGATGGCACACAGATTGTCCAGGGCCTGCTGCACGTTCTCGGCACCGGCGAACAGACCGGGACAATGGTCGGTGAACCCGACGTCCAAGGCGGTGATGTTGGTGAGCGGCGGGAAGCCCATGCGGCGCCGGAAGGCATCGTCGACGGCGACCAGTTTCTTCGCTATGTTCAATTCGCCCAGCTTGAGATAGTGATGATGCACGCCCCGCGGGACGGCAGCGGTCAAGACCTCGTCACCGCTTTGATCGCTGGCCTCGCGCACCTCCGCGATCCAATAGTCGCCGGGCACGAAAAGCCTGCCGCTGTCGATGGCGAGAGTCAGTTCCATGCGTTCCAGATTGAGATTGAGCGTATGCCCGCCCGTAGTGGAGACATTGAGGCGGCCATGGGCCTCATCGTCCAGAGCACCGCTGTACAAAGCAACGCCATGATCGCGATAGGGAGACGCGCCCGTCGTCACGATCGCATGGGTATCCAGGTTGATCGTCAATGCCCCATCCCATTGGCGCACATAGGTCTTCGGATCGTTGGTACCGGTCGGGGCGGTGCAGTCCGCCCTAATCAGACCGCGCAGTTTCAACGGACCGTGCGGCTCAAGCGGGAAATGGTTGCCGAGCAGCCGCTCGGTATCGTCGTCGAAGAACTCCCAGACCCAGTCGCCCTGATCGAAACCGTTCGGCATGGCATCCACCCGACAGGCCTCGGCGCCATTGTCGCTGGACCACTTGAGGGTCAGCTCCCTGGTATTCGGTTTGTAGTCGTGCACTTCAACACGGAATAGGTAATTGCCGATGCGTTCGTTTACCTTCACCTGGCTGGCACAGGGATCGCAGGGATCGCCGCCGCTGGCAACCTGCCGCAGCGTCAGCGTCAGCGGCGCCGTACCGATGGTGGGATTCGTTGCCTCGACGAACGGGTCGACGCCATGGTCGCACCACTTCACCTGCAGCATGGTCTGACTGCGTGTGGCGGTATCGGCACCATGCAGCGCCGCGTCCATCAACGCGGAGCGTTCGAGGGCGGTGACGCTACGCTCCCAGACATCGGCATAAAGCGTGAGATTCTGGCCGCTATAGGGCCCCGGAAACGGATAATCCGGCTGCTGATCAATATGCAGCGGCGTATCGCCGTCCAGCCGGGCCGGCACCCCGTCGACATAGAGCATGCCGGGCTGGATCAGGATAGTGTCGGGAGTGGCCGTATCGGCGTATATCCTCAGGCCGTCGTTACGCGGCGCACCACTGGCGATGGCATCGCGCAGCGCTTCGACCAGACGCACCTTCTGGATATCGGTCAATT
This sequence comes from uncultured Thiohalomonas sp., assembly GCA_964421235.1. Classification (GTDB taxonomy): domain Bacteria; phylum Pseudomonadota; class Gammaproteobacteria; order Thiohalomonadales; family Thiohalomonadaceae; genus Sulfurivermis. The sequence goes on from CAYQWR010000005.1 coordinate 35,477, forward strand.
CGTTCCAGTCGGCATCCAGGATCATCCGGCCCTGTTGCAGATAGACCCCGGAATAGCGTTCGCCGGGCCGGAAGGAGTCGCGGGAGATTTGGGTTTTCATGGCTGTCCCCGATAGCACGCTTGCGGTTTGAGAATTCCCTGGAGATGCGCGCGGCACCACGGTGCCGGCTGTTTCCGGCAGCCACACCGCATCCGGCTACATATCCCGTTCCACATGTCGTCATCCATGCGCTAAACCTCGCTCGTCGGCCGCGGGCACGAGAGCGTCGGGTCCATCACCAGAACCGCCTCCATGCCCACCGGCAAAAACTCCTGCAATTTCTCCAACACGGCACGCTGCCGCAACACGTAACGGAATTCGTGACAGGCACCCAGCTCACCGCCGTCCTCGGCCCCGGACTGCAATGCCGCGGCACAGTCGGGATGCAATACGCCGCAGCCCGGCGAACCGAAACTGGAACTCCAGAACAGCGGCGGCTCGACGGTGCAGGTCGCGCCGTAGCAGCGCAGCGCCGAACGTTGCCACTGTGCGACCCACAGTGGGTCGTTGATCAGTTCGGGATGCTGCGGATCCGGCGGCGGCGGGATATGGAACAGTCGGCTGAAGCGGATACAACCCGCGGCAGGCACGTCGTCGTCCACCGTGTCCTTGCGCAGCGGCGGCACCAGGATGCAGTCGCTGGCCTCCAGCCGTTCCGCCAGCAGGGTATCGAGCACCGTGACGTATTGGAGCCGCACCAGTCCGCGGGCGGCCTCGACCTTTTTTAACAGACAGCCGCGCGCATCGATCACCGGCGCAAAACGCTCCGCGGTGAACAGTTGCAGCTGGCGCGCCGCGCACTGCACCAGCTGCGCGGCACCGGCGGCGATGGTGACCCGGTTGTCGAACCAGAGATTTTCGAAGCGGTAGAGGGCCGGCTGATCGAGCCGGATCACGCCGCGTATCCGCAGCGGTGCGGCGGTCAGACCCCGCAACGCGATCTGCGGCAGCACGCCGCCGTTCCACTGGCCCCGGCTCACCGTCAGCTCCACCTGGCCGATGGTGCACGCCACCGTTTCATTCAACCCCCAATCGGTCATATCGGTCGTCGCGGCCTCGTCGACCCGCGCCGCGAGGGTCGACCAGCTGATCGATTGTTGGTCGCTGGCGAAGAAGCCCTCGGGCGGCGCGCGATAGAGCAGCACACGGCGCGGGTGATAACGACCGTAGCGACGATTTGGCGTGCGCACGTCCACGGTGCGGCGCGATACGTCCTGGTAGCTGTCGGGCGCGCAGGAGAGGCTGTGACGATTGACCTGATACCAGGGATCGGTGGAGGCGACGGCACCACCGCCGTCGTCCTGCACCGCCCGCGAGCAGTACCGCAGGTCCAGCGTGACGGCCGGCAGACCGGGGTGGCGCGCCCGCTGCGCCGGGACCGCATCGTCCGCGATGAGCGGCCCGCCGTAGGCGGCGTCCGGCAACAGCGGCCGGTCCACCCGCGGGGTGATCGCCACCCGCTTCCAGCCCTCCTGGATCTCCACCGCGAACTGCCCCACACCTTCGGCCACCTGCTCGACCGCCACCCGGGTTCCCTTGCGCTGGCGCCAGCTCACCGCCGACGCCAGTTCGGCGCGGCGGCCCGCCGCGTCCGGCGACATCAACCGCACATCGAGCAGTTGGGCAAAATAGGGCAGCAGCCACTCCTGGCACTGGCGCCCCTGATCGTCCTGGTCGGGGAAGCTGTCGTACAGACGCTGGGTCACCGTGTTCTGCATCGCATCGAGCAGTTCGCCGTAGACCTCCAGCAGGTTGCCCAACGCCCCGCTGTCGTCGCGCTCGCGCCAGACCGCGGGCAGCCAGTCGCGCAACAGGGCGGCGTAACTGAATTCCTGGCTCACAGGATGTACTCCCCGACGTTCAGGACCAGATGGTTGCTGTCGAACAGCAGGCACTGGCGCGGACCGGGGCGGACCGCCAGGATCACGCCGTCGGCGGCGGCCACCTGGGCCGGTGCATCGGCAAGGGTCACCGCGAAATCGATCTTGCAGTCGCTGTTATCCACGCCCGTCACCCCGTCGACCACCCTGTAGACATCGCCGCGGTACAGCGGCTGGCCCAGTTGCCGCTGCTGCACCCCGAACGCCTGCTCCAGCGCAGCGATCACCGCCGCCCTGACGCTGCGCGCGTCGTACGCGGCGCTGTGGATACGCACCGTGATCGTCAGACCGAACTTCAGTGGCGTGTAGTTGCTGACGGTAACGACGACACCGGGCTGGGTGCGCGCCTGCAGATAGCCGGTCAGGTCGGCGAGCAGGCCCGGCGCGGCCGGCCCGCCGCCTGCCGCCATCACCACCACCTCCAGTTGTTCGCGGCGGCCGAGACCGGGCGGCAGGCGGAAAGCGTGCGCCTGCCAGACGCTGGCGTGGCCGCGCGCGAGCTGCGCCAGGTCGTCCAGCGAAACAGCCCGATCCAGTGCCAGCACCGTGGCGGGCGCGTTTTCCCGCAGGTCGGTGTTGCGCTCGCGGCCGGCGCCGCCGCCGCTCACCAGCGGCTGCATCACGGAATCGAGCAGCGGGTGCGGTTTCACCAGCTTGACCAGGCTGCCGGCGGGAAGATTGCCCGCCGTGCCCACCCCCTGGCGGAGCCGCGCCCGCACGTTGTTGCCGCCGCTGGGCAGGCGGCGGCCGTGGCGGCCGTCGCCGAACCGGATCACCGCCTTGCCGTCCTCGTCGATCTGCACCAGATAGTGGGCGTCGGCGGGCCCGGAATCCTTGAGGTTGGAGACCTGGGTCCAGGTCTCGCCGGCCACCGTCACCTCCAGCGCGGCGCGCACCCCGGCACCCATGGCGGGGTCGGCCACAAAGCTGAGGTCGGTGACATCCAGGGTGAAGTGCTGGCTGCTCGCGGTGCCGTCGCCGCTGCCGAGCACCCGTTCCGGCCGCGACTCGCCGTGACCGGCCCGCACCACGTTGCCGTAGATCGCCAGGTTGCCCGCCGTGGTGTGGGCCGGCAGCGGGTCGTCCAGGGTCAGCCAGCCCAGGGAGTCCACATCGGCCGCCGTGGTCTCCAGCGTCGTGCTGCCGTTATCGACGATCAACGCGCGCTGCGCCTTCAGCCCCTCGGGCACGGTCTCCAGCAGCACGCGCTTGCCGTCAAGGGGCGTACCGTTGTCCTGCCAACCCAGGTGCCTTACCGGTTGCTCGAAATGGGTGTGGACCCGGGTTTGGCTGAGAAAGAACGGTCCGCCGCCCCGGTCCTGCCAGTGACGATCAGCCGTCAGGGTGGCTTCGCCGTGTTCGGCATCCTGGGCCACCGTCGCCAGCCGCGCCCAGGCCATTTGCGCTCCCATCGCCACCACCGCCAGGTCGCCGGCGGCGGTCTTCTTGCTCTGTTCGGTCACCAGCGCCGCGGCCAGATGGCCGTTGTCGCTGCGGTTGAGGAAGGTGTCCACCGGCCACGGTCCGGCGGTGGGCGGCGGCGCCAGCAACGACTGCGGATTGCGCAGCCTGAAGTCGAGTTTTCCCGCCACCCCGTCCCGATCCGGATGCCAGGCCAGGGTCAGGGCGGTGTAGCCTGGGTGATCGCCCGTCTGCAACAGCGCCGTGGAGGTATCGACCGGCACGTAATTGGCCTTGATGCAGCGGTAGGCGGGGATGTATTCGCGCTCGCCCGATTTGCCCTTGAGGGTGCGGATATGCGCCAGCCATTCGCCTTCCAGGCGCGACCAGTCGCCGGCGGCGTAGACCACGTCAAGCACCGTCCCGTCGGTCTTGATCTCCCGGTAGATGGATATCTTGGCCGGATAGGTAAGCGGCACGGTGAGCGCCCGGCCAACGGTGGCACCGTTGAGGGTGAGCGGCCCGACGGTGCGGTAGAACACCAGGCGGTCATCATGCACCGCCTTGATGCGACGGAAATAGGGCTTGTCGTCGGCCGAGCGAATCACCACCAGGTCGCCTGCCACCAGGTCGCCCGTCGGCGCCGCCAGTTGCAGGCTATGGCCGACCATCTCAACGCCCTGGGTGGCCGGGTCCAGCGGCCGCAACCGCTCCTTCGGCAGGGTATGGA
>CAYQWR010000006.1:0-8396 GCA_964421235.1 uncultured Thiohalomonas sp.
TGAATGGAGACGGCCGGTTGCGACAGGTGCATCGCCTCGGCGGCGCGGGTGAAGCTGCCGTGGCGGGCGACGGCCTCGAACAGGCGCAGCTGCTGCAAGGTTGCTCGGATCATGGCAATGCATTAACAGATGTAAATTATTTACATATTAACAATTAATTTCCGTTTATCTGTGTGGTGCGATAGCTTTTTTCAAGGTAAGGGCCGGTTCCTGTCCGCGTAGGGCGAGCCGGTCGTCCGTCAATCGCGCCGGAAGGGCGGAGGTTATCGATGCTGCGACTTCCCAGCGGACAACGGGTAGGCATTCTCAGCGAACGTGCCCGCCAGCATGCGGCAACACGAGGCCTGCATGTCTTCGACGATACCCCTCTGGAGGCGCTCCATCCCCTGGTGGATGTGATCTTCTATCCCGAAGGCGGAAACCTCCTGCCTCACAAGTCGTTCGTCTTCAGTGGTCACACGCTGGCCGATGGGGCTTGGTTGGCGCGCTGGCCGGAGGCGGACCGCCGCGCCTTCCTTGCCTGGGTGGAGCAGGTGCCGCAGCGGCAGGAGATAGCGCGCGCCCGCTTGCGCCTGACTTGCCGTGCCCTGCCGGCGCGTTTCCATCGCAGCGACTATCCGGCCCGTCTCTACAGCACCCTGGAACGACGCCTGCAGGCGGCTGCCATGGGGCGAGCATCGGTTCGGCAGTGGCAGCAGACCCTGGCAAACCTGCAACGGGACGGCATCCGGGACGAAGAGTTGACGTGGTCGGGGTTGCCGCACTTCTTGCAGCACGCCGGGGCGCTGAACAAGACGGTGACCCGGGAGGAGTTGCTGGAGCGGATCGACTTTGCAGCCATTCGCCTGGAAATTCACAACGAAATGGAGCGCCGCGGTGGCTGCGGACTGCGCTTCAACGACATCGTGCGGCGGCTGAGTTCCGAAGAGGCGGCCGTTGCCGGATTGACGCTGGCGCCGGAGGAGCATGCCGTGTTGCGGCAGGTGGAGCCGGTGCGCGGTTATCGCATCGGGACGGTCTGGCGCGGTGGGCGGGTCCAGCCCCGGCGCTGGTTCCTGTTGGGGCCGGACGGCCGCGCTGTGGTGGCCGACGACGGCGCGGTGTTCTACGCCCAGCGCGAACTGGCGGAAGCCGTGGCGAATCGGCACGCCTGCCATTTGTGTACCAGTCGCGGCGAACTGGCCTGGGCCGGCACCTACGACTATCTGTCGCTGCACGGCGGCGAGGAGTACCGCGAGTGGCTGGTGACACTGCCGGATTACTCCGGCTCATTCTTCGGCAGCCATTACTATGACCGCAACGTGCTGCTGCACATCCGCACCAAGCTGCGCACCGACGTGCAGGGGCGCCGGCTGCTGTTTATCGAGGAGCTCCAGAGCGATTGGCACCAGGCGGCACGCCGTTTCGGTTATGACAACCGCTGGGGCGGGCAGATCGCGGTCGCGCCGTTCCGCAAGGAGTGGGTCGGTCTGGGGTTGAAGCTGATGCTGATGCACGCGGTTGAGCGCGGTTGCGATGCCATTGCGTGGGCAGCCGGCGAACTGCAGCAGCTGCGCTATGGTGGAGATATCACTCCGGTACAGCGACTCTACGATCGGGAGATTCCGCGCGTACTGCAGCAGCTGGGTCGGCGCTGGCAGGCCGCGATCGGCGAGACACGCATCGAGACGCGTCGGCCTTGGTTGCAGGCGGTGCGGGTCAAGCAGCGCTGGCGCGTGACCGATCCCGACGGACGCTTCCGCACCCAGCCCCGCTATACCCTGGCCGAGGCGCATCGCCTGATTACCCGCCACAGCAAAAAGACCAAGCTGGCGGTGCCGATGTTCGAGATACCGGCGGGCATGGCGGATCGGATCAGAATGGAAGGGCTGCCCTTGTTCGGCGAAACCCTGGAATCGTGAGGTTCGCTGGTCCGGTGTTTGGTAGCGCAGCAGAAAATATCGATGGTCAGTAACGCTTATCGCTGTAACTCGCAAATATTTTCATCACGTCCGGCGCTCGGTATGGTTCGCCGAACGCACCACGGGGTCCCTGGTGGCAGGGTCGCTGGCGGAGGAGACCGAGGTCGGCGCCAGCGTCGCGTAGGTTCAGAAAAACTTTCACCGCAGAGACGCAGAGCACACAGGGAAGGCTACAGTCATCTCAAGATTCAAAGGTATTTAAAGATATTAACCACTGTGATCACGGGGGGATTACCACAGTCGCGGATGGCATAGGCCCTTCGCCTTTGTATTTCTGAGCGCGCTTTCTAATGCATCCTCGGCGAACTCTGCGTCTCTGCGGTTAAATTTTCTATTCTGTTCTTGGCGCCCTTTGCGGTGAAGAATGTTTTGTGTTTCAAGCGCCGACAGCGAGCTGGCGGCATTCGTCGAGGTGGGCCGCCACCAGGCCGACGATGTCGCGGTCGAGGTGGTGCTCTTCCGCAAGGGTGTCGAGATAGCCCCGGATCTCGTCGGCCGCCACCGGTTCGCGATATGGGCGCTGTTGCGACAACGCCTGAAAGATGTCGGCGACGGCGATGATGCGCGCCTCGGGCGGCAGCTCGCTGCCGTGCAGGTGAAACGGGTAGCCGGCGCCGTCGAGGGTTTCGTGGTGATAGGCGGCCCATAACGCAACCTCCTCCAGGCCGTTGATGCCGCTCAGTATCTGGTAGGTCTCGAAACTGTGGCGGTTGATGATGCTGCGCTCGCCACCGGTCAACGGTCCCGGTTTCTCCAATATCTCATCGGGTATCCTCAGTTTTCCCAGGTCATGCAGCATCCCCGCGATCTCGAGCTCGTCGCAGCGCTCGGGCGGCAGTCCGGACCACTGTCCCAGACGCCGTGCCAGTCGCGCCACACCCTGGGAATGTTCCAGTGTGTAGCGGCTCTTGGCGTCGACGATGCGGGCGAAGATGGCGGCGAACTGGCGCAGGTCGGCCATGCCGATGGCGACGGGCTGACGCGCATGTTCCATGCGTCGCAGGAACATCAGCACGTGGCGCGATTCCATCGAATACCAGAAGGCCTCGCTGCGCGCGATTTCGAGTAATGCGTGCACCAACTCCGGGGCGAACATGGTGCCGCTGAGCGGCGTGAATTCGTTGCCGATCTCCTCGCGCATCCGCATCAGGTCGCCGTGATACTGGAATCCGGCCAGGGCGTCGGTACGGTCGGCCATATAGATGAGGTTGGCCATGCGCGCGACGTGCGGGGCCAGCGCGGTCGCCCCCAGTTCCTGCCAGTGGGTATGGTGGTAGCGGACGATGGGGGCCAGGTCGGCAAGGGGCGTGAACGGCTGCAGCAGGTCGGCGCCGGCCGTGCAGTGTTCCTGCGACCCCTCCCAGTCCAGTTCCTCCGCCAGATAGCGATGCACCTGGGTCGAGGAGACGCCGCAGTCGTGCAGCAGTCCCGCGTGCAGGATGGTGCCGATGTCGGCGCTGCTCCAGCCGAGGTGTCGGGCGCACTCCACGGCGATGAAGCCGACCCGTTTGCCGTGCTGCACGTCGTCCACCCCCACCAGGTCGAGGGCGTCGGAGAGGGCATAGACGGCTTGGCGCAGGTCGATTTCGATGGTCATGAGGACTCTCTTTTCCGGGCGGCAACTGCACCGCGTTTGTTACTTACCCGACAATACGCACTTGTCGGGTGCGATTCAAACCGCAGACGCAGTCTCGCCAATTTTCGATAGTGCAGCAACATCAACGTGTTACCGATGATAGCCGGGACGGCATGGCGCTTGCTTTGTATTCCGTCACAGGATCGGCACCGGCCGATGGGAGGAACGGACGATGGCGGTAAGAATTGTCGAGAGTTGCGTCAACTGCTGGGCCTGCCAGCCGTTGTGTCCCAGCGATGCGATCTATGAGGCGCAGCCCCATTTCCTGGTGGATGCGAAGCGTTGCACCGAGTGCGACGGCGAATACGCCGATCCCCAGTGCGCTTCCATCTGTCCCATCGAATGCGCCATTGTCGACGGCCTTGACGCGCCGTTCAATCCGCTCGGTTCGCTCACCAACATCCCGGTGGCGAAGCTGCTGGCCATGGCGTGAGGAGCTGAACATGCTGCTACGATTTCTGCGAACGCTGTTTCCCTTGGCTCCGATCGGAATGGAGGGCTATGGCTATCTGCCCGTGCGGGTGCGTCGGCGCCACAGCGCTCTGCTACGCTACAGTCGGCAGTGAGCGGCGCCGAGGATGACTACCGTGGTGTTTTACGAAAAGCCGGGCTGCATCAACAACACGCGGCAGAAGGCGTGGTTGGCGGCGTCGGGTCATCGGGTGGATGCCCGCGACCTGTTGCAGGAGTCGTGGACCGCGGCGCGCCTGCGGCGTTTCTTCGGCACCCTGCCGGTTAGCGCCTGGTTCAATATGAGCGCGCCGCGCATCAAGGACGGCGAAGTGCAGCCGGAGCGGCTCGACGCCGATGCCGCGTTGCAACTGATGCTGCGAGATCCGCTGCTTATCCGCCGCCCGCTATTGGAAGTGGACGGCGAATGCCGCGCCGGCTTCGATCCGCTGGCGGTGCGTCGGTGGATCGGTCTTATCGCCGGTGACGGCGATCCCTATTCCGAAGGCTGTCCCCGTACCGACAACCATCATTGTCCTTAAGGAGCGTGCCATGACCAGTGCTGCAGTCGCGCCCATTCAGGAAGACCTGCGCCGGCTCTACCAGCGGCTCAAGGCGCACAGCGCCGGCCTCGCCAACAGCGAGTGGCTGGCGCGCATGCTAAGCAGTCGCCGCGTTGCGGCCGGCGCCATGCCGGCGCGGCTCGGCCTGTCGAACAAACAGTTCTTCGCGTTGATGCTGCTGCACTTCCCCGGTCTGGCGCCGGAGGAGTGGGACGACGGTGCGGAGATCGATCTGGAACGGGCGCCGGAGCGCATCGAGCTGCGGCAACTGCTCCTGGCCCACTGCGCCCGGCCGACCCCGGAAAAGGAGTGGATCGCCGACATTCTCGCGGCGGGTTGCATGGCCGCCGATCATCTGTGGCACGACCTGGGTCTGTGGTCGCGCCAGGATCTGGGCGCCCTCATCGGGTACAACTTTCCCGCGCTGGCGGCGAAGAACGACCGCGACATGAAGTGGAAGCGCTTCTTCTACAAGCAGCTCTGTGTGCAGGAGGGGATCTACACCTGTCGCGCGCCGTCGTGCGAGGTATGCAACGACTACGTGCAGTGCTTCGGCCCGGAATAGAGCGGAATGGATAGAGGAACTCAGCGCAAGGGCGCAAAGGGCGCGAAGACAGAACAGAGAAGTTTACCGCAGAGACGCAGAGGGTACAGAGAAGGCCGATTGAATGCCTGGCAGGGTCCGCGTCTATGCAGTGAAATACACGCCTATTCGCTCCTTGGCGTCCTTTGCGCCTTTGCGGTGAGTGACTGATTGTGACCGACGATCTGGAGGAGCGCGCCGTCGCCGCCTATCTGGGAATGGCGATCGGCGATGCCCTGGGGGCGACGGTGGAGTTCATGACGCCGCGCGAGATCCGGGCGGAGTTCGGTGTGCACGATACCATTCGCGGCGGCGGCTGGCTCAAGCTGCGTTGCGGCGAGGTGACCGACGACACCACCATGGCCCTGGCCCTGGGCGAGGCGATCCTGGAACGCGGCCATGTCGAAGCGGAGGCGGCGGCGATGGCCTTCGATCGCTGGATGCGCGCCAAACCGGTGGACATCGGCAACACGGTGCGGCGCGGTGTGCTGCATTACCGGCGGACCGGCGAGACGTGCGTACCGCCCAGTGAGCACGACGCCGGTAATGGCGCCTGCATGCGCGTGCTGCCGGTCGCCCTGGCGACCCTCGACCGCGACCGCGAGACGGTGCGTCGGGCGGTGCTGGCCCAGTCCCATGTCACCCACAACAATCCGCTATCCGATGCCGCGACGCTGTGCGTGGTCAATATGATTCAGTCCTTTCTGGCAGGACGCAACCGGGTCGACGTGCTGCACGATCAGGTTTACGCGCTGATCAACAGCTACGGGCAGTTTCGCTTTCGCGGCGGCAAGCCGCGTGAGAATCCGACCGGGTACATCGTGGATACGTTGCAAACCGTGTTTCAGTGTTTTTTCGACACCGACAGCCTGGCCGACTGCCTGGTGGAAACGGTCAACCGCGGCGGCGACGCCGATACCACCGGCGCCATCGCCGGCATGATCGCCGGCGCCTGTTATGGTTTGCAGGCCATTCCTGCCGCCTGGCTCAAGGCGTTGTCGCCGTCAGTGCAGGAGGCCTGCCGCCGACAGGCACGGGCACTGGTGAGCCTGAGGGCACGCGTCCCGCCTAGTAGTCGGTGACGAACGGCAGCGCCAGCAGGCCGACGCCGATGGCGACCATGAGGAAGGTGTTGGTGACGAAAAAGGTGTAGATGCATAGTGCCGCGCCGGAAGCGAGCGCCGAGAATTTCTGCTGACGCTTGCCGTAGACGAAATAGCCGACACCGATCGAACCGAACAACAACGACCATAGCAGGTAGGCGGTACTCACGGCGTTCCTCCTTATAACTGGCGCAGATAAATGATGATCTTCCAGATATTTTCCGGCGACAGTGAGCTTCTGAATGCGGGCATGGCGCTGCCTATTGGTGCGCCGCCGTCGGTAATGGTCCAGAACAGAAACCCGTCGCCGGCGATGCGCGTGTGCACCGCCCAGGTCAGGTTCGTCGGCGGCGGGTTGAGTTGCGCCGCGGCCGGCCCGTCGCCGCGTCCGCCATTGCCGTGACAGACGGCACACTGGGCCAGGAACAGCCGCTTGCCGTCGCGGATGTTTTCGGCGCTGGCACGGAGCGGATTGTTCAGGTTGCGGTATTCCGTCGGGAGCCCGTTGCGCATGACGTAGAAGTGGCGCGGCGCGCGGTTCCCCATCATCGGCCCGTTGCCCATCATTCCGCCCATCGGTTGGGCCTGCACGGCGCTCGCGCACAGCAGCAGCGCGGTGGCCAGGGGTATCGCCAGGTATCTCATGATGCGGTCTCCTGAACGGTGATTGTCGTTACCTTCCCATTCGGCATGGCAGGCGCTGCAAAGGTTCCGTGCGGCGCCTAGCGGCGTGACGCGCCGACGCTTACGGTCAGCACGCCGCCCAGCACCAGTGCCGTACCGGCCAATTGTAACGCCGATATGTGCTCCCCTAAGAATAGCGCCGCCAACATGATGGTGCTGACCGGCCCCACGGCCGCGATCAGGGCCGCGTTGCGGGCGCCGATGCGGCGCATGCCGGCGGTGAGCAGGAAGGCGGGCATCACGGTGGAGAGCAACGCCATCATTAGGCTCAAACCGTACACCTGGGGCGGCTGTCGTAACGCCTGTAGCGGCTGGGTCGATATGAACTGTATCAGCACTGCGGCACAGGAAACGGTCATCGCGTAGGCGGTGAAGCGTAACGGTCCGATGCGATGCAGCAATTCGCCGCTGCCGATGAGGAAGAAGGCATAGGCGACCGCACTGCCGAATACCAGCGCGGCGCCGATGAGTACCTCGTGACCGCCGGCACCATGCAGGTCGTGCAGAAACGCGAGGCCGATGCCGCCGTAACTCAGCAGCAGGGCAACCGTTTCGCGCCGGCCAATGGGATGGCGAAAGGCGATCGCACTGATCACCACCACCAGCGTCGGGTAGAGAAACAGCACCAGCCGCTCGGTGCCGGCGCTGATGTACTGCAACCCGAGGAAATCGAGCAGGCTGGCCATGTAGTAGCCGAGCAGCCCCAGGGTAATGATGGCGAGGTGCTGGCGCACGCTGAGGGCCGGAGTACGGTCACGCTGCGACCACCAGGCGGCGGCGAGGAAAAAGGGCAGCGAGAACAGCATGCGCAGCGCCAGCAGTGGAATCGGGCCGACCCCGTAGCGATAGGCGAGCTTGATCAGTACCGATTTGGCCGAAAATCCGATCGCGGAGAGCAGCACCAGGCCCACGCCGATCATCATGGCGGTACGTGGTGGAGCTATGGCAACGGCACTGGATTCACTGCTCATGACAGACCCTCTTAGAAGTGCGGGCCTGCGGCTGGAGGGGTAACCGCGGAGGCCCGCGGTTACTGTTGTCCGTCGCTCAGGACAAACGGCCGCGGCACGCCTGGGAGAGGCGCAGCCAGCGGGATTTACGGCCGATGTCGTGTCGCGTTTGCATGGGTTGAATGTATGACGCTGCCGGTATGGCGTCAATAGCCTTCGCGTGGCGCCGCGGAGATTTTTTTGCCGGCCTTGGCGCACAGATAGGCGAGGTAGTCGTCCACGTTGTCATAGCCCATTTCCAGAGCGAACGCGGTGATGTCGTCGGTGAGCCGGCGCAGCCGGTTGATCTCGTCGTGGCTGCGGCCGCAGGCCCGGCAGTGGCTGCCGTCCTCGGTGCACGCGTTGCGTCCGGCGCAGGTAACGAATTTCATCTTATGCCTTTCACTGGTTAATGCAGTTCAACCAC
>CAYQWR010000006.1:8496-34025 GCA_964421235.1 uncultured Thiohalomonas sp.
GTGGGCCGTATCAATGACATGTAGCCATTCTCCGTGTTCTCCGTGGTTGGAGATCTTGTCGTTCAACAGCCGACCACCCGTGCGGCTTCCGCCGCGGCGACGGCGACGGTGTCGTCATAGAGTACGTCTGCGTCCGCTTCGATGATCTCGATGCCGAGATTGGCGCAGAAGCGCCGCTCTTTCGTTGTCGGTTGCGGGATCAGCGCCCAGCCGACCGGTTGTGCGGCGTCGTAGACGATGTTGGAAAGCACCATGCGCTCGGTGTCGCGGGTCAGACGCAGTCCCAGCAGCAGGTACTGTTTCCCTCTGCGGTACTCCTTCAGAAATGAGGGAATGGCGAAGCCGCCCATCAGTTCGGTGATGTAGTCGACGTAGTCGGCATCGGAAGCGATGAAGGAGGGCTCCGGTATCGGGCTCCCCATCGGTTTGAACAGGATCGGCAGCGACGGATCGGCCGCCTCCTGGGTCACTTCACGATAGCTGGCGCCGTCGTGGTGATAGATGCGAAAGCGGTATTCCGTGCCGCCGATACGGGAGATGCCCTGGATCAGGGTGTGCGGCGTGCCGGCGTAGCTTTGCAGCAACTGGGTATCGCGGTTGATATCCACCACGCACGGCGGTTTGACCGCCGCCAGCCAGTCGTGGAGCGGGGCGCGGCTCCATGTCTGCTCGCCGTAGAGTCGACTCAGAAAGCGATTGACGAAACTGCGCCCCTTTTTCAATTCGAGATTCATGGCGGCGCGCGGAAATTCGTACATGAGCTTTTGCGCCATCGGCTGGCCGTTGTTCATTGCGAGGATCAGACTCTCGCTGTCGGCAGGCATCGGTTCGCCGCTGGCGGTGTCGGTTGCACCCCGCAGCGCATAAGGGCCGATATAAGGCACGATGGTGCCGTCACGTACGCCTTGGCGCAGGGTGGTGATGAGGGTGTCAGGCATCGTTCCGATCTCCGGTAGGCTGGACTTCACTAAGCCGATGCAATTACCGGACCGTATTTTTACACTATAAGAATCAATGCGATATTGCGCCGCTGCGGGAGGAAAACGCGCACTTTGTCGCAAAGCGTACATTGCGGGAGCGCGCTAAAGACATATCGATTATGCTGATATTTGTCAGGTGCGCTGTTGCTGAACCGGCATGATCGCGCAACGCGCCGTAACGGCTGGAGCGGCTATTCGCAGTGAATGCCACCGATGACGACTCGTGCATCATTCTTATACGTAATTTTATCGTTGCCTATACTTTTAACGTGATAGCTTCCCAATAAACACTTGTTATTTAGGGAATTGTGCGCAGTCGCCACAAATGATTTGCAACGACTCGCGGCGTTAAGCGTTCCACGCTGAGGGGACTCAACGGCGTACCGGCCGGCGAACGGTCGTGGCGCACCGGAGTGTGCTGGTGGCTCAACGGACGAATGAAATGGATAGTGAACGCAAGCAACGGGTTGCCCGCGGCAAGGGCCACGGGTTGCGTCTGCGACTTATTCTATTGGTGTTGCTGGCATTTCTGCCGCCGGTGTCGCTGATTCTCTACAACGCGCACCAAGAGCGGCTTCACACCATCGCCGATAGTCAGCAACGAGCACAGGAATTGGTGCGGCAGATATCGGACGTCAAATCGCGTACGCTCCATAGCCTGCATGCACTGCTCACCGTGTTGGCGGAGTCGCCTGATGTTTTGCATGAAAGAGCGGGCCGTTGTTCAGACATGTTGCGGCGCGTGTTGGCGGTGGAGCCGGACCTTGCCAATCTTGGCGTGACGGATTTGCACGGAAACGTCCTGTGCAGCGCGGAACCGCTGACGCATCCCATCAACGTGGCCGACCGTGCTTATTTTCGCCGCGCACTGGCGCGTCACGACTTCGCAGTCGGCACTTACGAAGTGGGGCGCATCAGCGGTATCCCGGTGCTGGTCGGCGCACATCCCGTGCCGGTGGTCGGCAGCACAAGAAGCGTGGTTTTCGCCGCCATGAAACTCGATCGATTGGCGTCGCTGCCGGGCGATACCCATTTGCCGCACGGCGCCTACTTTGCGCTCCATGACAGCCAACACCGTATCCTCGCCCGCTATCCCGGGCCGCTGGACCTGGGTGAGCGTTCGCCGGTAACGAGTTTTCTCATGTCGCTGCCCCATGGCACCAAACACTATAACGGCATTGTCCGCATGGACGGTCGCCGCTACCTGATGGCCTTCACCATGCTGCCCGGCCGCGAAAGCGGCAACGAACTGCACGCGGTGCTGATGATTCCCGCCGCCGAAGCGTTTGCCTATGCCGATGGTTTGACGTATCGCAGTTTGAGTCTGTTGGCCATCGCATCGTTGGCCGTGGTGTTGTTGGCATGGTTCGGGGGCGAGGTGCTGGTGTTGCGTCCGGTGCGTCGTCTGAAAGATGTTGCCGGCCTGTTGGCGGCGGGGCAACTGGATGCGCGTAGCGGGTTGCGACCATCCAGCGGCGAGATTGGGACTCTGACTCAGGCTTTTGATGCCATGGCTGACGCTTTGGCGCAGCGCGAACGCGAAAATCAGGAACAATCACATCGCATTGGTCGACTCAATCGCATCTACCACGTCCTCAGCGCGATTAATGGCGCGATTATTCGTATCCGCGACCGCGACGAACTGCTCAGAGAGGCGTGTCGCATTGCCGTCGAGGAAGGTGATTTCACCTTTGCCTGGGCCGGTCTGGTGGAACCGGAGCAGCAGTGGATCAAGGTCATAGGCCATGCCGGTTCGGCAGCCGAGTTCATCACGAACGTGCATGTCTCCTCCCGCGACGATCTTCCAGAAGGACGTGGAACGGCGGGGCGTGCGTTGCGCTCCGGGGTGTATGCCTACTCCAACGATGTTGAAAACGATCCAGCGCAGGAGGCATGGCGCGAGGAGTTTCGCAAGGCAGGAATACGCTCCATTGCATCGTTCCCGTTGTACCTGCAGGAGCGGGTGGTCGGTGTGCTGGTGCTCAATACCAGCGAGATCGATTTTTTCGACAGTGAGGAGATTCGCCTGCTGGAAGAGGTCGCCGCGGACGCCTCGCTTGGGCTGGAGCACATCGAGCGCGAGGGGCGTCTAAGCTACATGGCCAACTGGGACGTCCTGACGGGGCTGCCCAATCGCACCCTGTTGTGTGATCGGTTGGATCAGGCAATCGAACGCGCCGGGCGACAGAATGAATATGTCGGCGTTCTGGCTGTCGATCTGTCGAACTTGGCCGAGATTAACGACGTCATGGGGCGGCATGTCGGCGACCACATGCTGAAGGAATCGGCGACCCGCCTGGAACAACTCATGCGTCAGAGCGAGATGTTCGGCGCGCTCAATATCGGTATCGGGAGAATCGGCAGCCACTCCTTCGGCGTGCTGTTGAACCTGGGGACAGTGTTGGACCGCATGCCGTCCCTGGGTGAGCAGTTGCTTGCAACGGTAAAGGCGCCTAAGCGTGTTGACGAAGAAGATGTGCGGGTGCGTGTGCGAATAGGTGTGGCGACCTTTCCGCAACACGGTGAACAGGGTTATCTGTTGCTTCGTCACGCGGAATTTGCCGCCCACAGTGTCAGCCAACTCGGTAGCGAGGCGTTGAACTATTATTCGACCACCCTGGATACCAAAGCGCAGGAGCGCCACCGTCTGGAAGGCGCTCTGGATGGCGCGCTGGAGCGGGACGAATTTTTTCTGGAATATCAACCCAAGGTGGACGTGCGTACCGGTCAGGCGACGGGCGCCGAGGCGTTGTTGCGCTGGCAAAGTCCGGAATTCGGTCGGGTCGAACCGGGCCGGTTTGTGCCGATTCTGGAGGAGACGGGGCTCATCGACGCCGTCGGCGCCTGGGTATTGGAGCAGGCCGCCGCGCGCGCGGTGGCGTGGCGGAATTCGGTGGCGGATGGATTCGTGATTGCGGTTAACGTTGCCGGTTCACAGCTGTTTGCCGATGATTTTGTTGCTCGCGCCGGCGAAATTGTGCGCGCTGTCGGCGCGGAACCGAATCAGATTGAACTGGAAATTACCGAAACGCGCTTGGTGGATCACGCGATATCGGGAGCGGCGCGATTGACGCAACTGAAGACGCATGGCTTTCGTATCGCGGTGGATGATTTTGGTACGGGTTATTCCTCGTTAAGCTACCTGCGTGATCTGCCGATAGATACGCTGAAGATTGACCGCTCTTTTATTACCAATATTGTTACCGACCCTGGTTCATTGTCGATCGTGCGCACGGTTATTGCCTTGGCCAAGGTATTGCATCTGGACGTAGTGGCGGAAGGTGTCGAGAATGAGGCGCAATTGGAACTGCTGATGGTCGAGGGATGCCAATTTATCCAGGGGTTTCATTTTAGCCGTCCTCTTGCTGTGGAGCAATTCGTGGAACGATGCGGCAAGCCGTTCGCGGTGCCGCAGCTCGACAGCACTGAAGCGGAACGGATTCTTCTGATCGTGGACGACGAACACAATATCACTCAGTCGCTGACCCGCGCCTTGCGTAGCGAGGATTATCGGGTATTGACGGCGCATGATGCCGCCGAGGCGTTTGAATTGCTGGCCATGCACCGCGTGCAGGTGGTGCTGTCGGATCTGCGTATGCCTGCGATGGACGGGACAGAGTTCCTGCGGCGTGTGAAACTGATGTATCCCAATACCGTACGTATGATTTTGACAGGTTATAACGATATCAATACTGTGACTGCCGCGGTTAATGAAGGGGCTATCTTTAAATTTGTCAGCAAACCGTGGGAGGATGCGTTTTTGCGCAGCGCGTTACGCGAGGCGTTCGAGTTGGCTGCCGACACGGCGCAGGCGGTCGTCGTGCCGGACTAGCCGGTTCAAGAACCGGGCTCGCCCACGGCGCTTTGCAGATAATTTTGCAGGCCCAGTTTTTCGGCCAGGTCGATCTGTGTTTCCAGATAATCGATATGGTCTTCGGTGTCGCGCAGATTTTCCGTGAAGATCGCGCGAGAGACGTAGTCTTTCACCTCCTCGCAGTAGGCGACCGCCTCCACGTAGAGCGCGCGGCCCTCCCGTTCCAGTTTGAGATCGCCGGCCAGACAATCGGGCACGTTGCGTCCGATGGACAGCTTGCTGAGCGTCTGCATCTGCGGCAGTCCTTCGAGGAACAGAATGCGTTCGATCAACTTGTCCGCGTGACGCATCTCCTCGATCGATTCGTCGTACTCGTGTTTACCGAGCGCATCGAGCCCCCAGTTGCGATACATGCGGGCGTGGAGGAAATATTGATTGATGGCCGCGAGTTCCACCGCCAATGCCTTGTTCAGCAGCTGGATGACATTTTTATCGCCTTTCATAAGACCTCCCCATGCACATAGCGAAAACGGATAGTCGGATGCGTGTCCTGCGTTGCCTCATGAAAGGATATAGTTCAGCCGCGGACGCATTGCGAGCGGAAGCGGCGACCGGGCCGCCGTCGGCGTGATGAAATTCACCGGGTTCGCGCAGGGCTAATCGGTAGCGGCAGCGAGATCAGGGCCAGAAACCGCGCTCCAATGTCACATTGGCCAGTCGCTTGACGGCGATGGCGAGGGCGGCCGTGCGCAAATCGACGGCGGATGTCTCGTCCTGCGTCTCTTGCTCGTTCGCCTCGCGCCGTTGGCGCAGGGTTTGCCATTCATCGACCACTTCGTCGACGGCGTGGAACATCTTGTTCTTCAACTTGGCGTTGACCTCGTCGAGCTCCCACTGTTCGTTTTCGATGTTCTGCACCCACTCGAAGTAGCTGACGGTCACGCCGCCGGCATTGGCCAGGATATCCGGCACCACCGGAATGTTGCGCGCATACAGGATGTCGTCGGCGGCCGGGGTGATCGGTCCGTTGGCCGCCTCGACGATCAGTTTCGCCCTGATGCGCCCGGCGTTGTGACGGCAGATGGCGTTGCTCAGCGCGGCGGGCACGAGGATGTCGCACTCCAGCTCCAGCAGGGTTTCGTTGGCGATGCTGAGGGTGTCGGGCAGGCCCATCAGGGTGCCGTGGGTCTTTTTGTAGTCGGTCGCCGCCGCCAAGTCGATGCCGTGTTCGCGGAAGATGCCGCCCTGCGAATCGCTGATCGCGATCACCACCGCCCCGTGGTCGCGGAACAGCCGTGCCGCGACGGCGCCGACGTTGCCGAATCCCTGGACCACGACCCGCGCACCCTTGAGCGATGTCCTCCCGGCGACGGTCTTCCTGGCGAGGATGCGTTCGGTGGCATACAGAACGCCACGTCCGGTCGCCTCGGCACGGCCGGCGGAGCCGCCGATGTCCAGGGGTTTGCCGGTGACCACCGGCAGGTTGTTGCGGCCCGGATGCATCGCGTCGTAGGTGTCGTAGATCCAGGCGATGGTCTGTTCGCCGGTGTAGAGGTCGGGGGCGGGGATGTCGGTATGGGGGCCTATATTGTCGCCCAGCTCGGCAATGAAGCGGCGGGTGATGCGCTGTAGTTCGCCGGTGCTCAAGCGTTTGACGTCGCAGGCGACGCCGCCCTTGGCGCCGCCGAACGGTATGCCGATCAGGGCGCACTTCCAGGTCATCAGGGCGGCCAGGAAACGCACCTCGCCGACGGTCACCGCCGGGTGGTAGCGGATGCCGCCCTTGCCGGCACCGAGGACACGGTTGTGCAATACGCGATGACCCTCGAAGGTGCGCACCGAGCCGTCGTCCATCTGTACCGGGAAGAACACGCTGATGGTGCGCTTGGGGGCGTTGAGGAAGGCGAGCAAGTCGCGCGACATGCCGTCCAGGTGGGCCACAGCGCGCTCCAGCCGCTGTTCGCTGATGTACAGCGGTTCCAGGTTCTCCTCGGGCTGCTGCGCGGCGGTATCGGGACCGGTCATGTCGGGCGAGGCTCCTCGGGTTGGCGGCAACGGGTGCAATGCCGATAATCTAAAGTGTGCCACATTATCGGCTTCCGGCAATCGCGGCGACGTCGAATAGCGGACCGGCGGCGACAAACGCACTTGAACGGCGTCCCCATATAACGGAAGATCGCTCCTTTCGCATTCGCCCTAGCGCGCGTCACCGACCGAAGAGTCCGCCATGTCCCAAAATATCCACGCCGACCGCATCCTGATCCTCGATTTCGGTTCCCAGTACACCCAGCTCATCGCCCGCCGCGTGCGTGAGGCGGGGGTCTATTGCGAACTCCACGCCTACGACATGGCCGAGCAGGATATCCGTGCCTTCGATCCCAAGGGGATCATCCTCTCCGGCGGCCCGGAGACGGTGACGACGGAAGGCACCCCGCGGGCGCCGCAGCTGGTGTTCGAGCTGGGCGTGCCGGTGCTGGGTATCTGTTACGGCATGCAGACCATGGCGCAGCAGCTGGGCGGCGAGGTGGAGTCGGCGGACCACCACGAATACGGCTACGCCCAGGTGCGGGCGCGCGGCCACACCCGGTTGCTCAACGATATCGAGGATCACACCAGCCCCGAGGGCTACGGCCTGCTCGATGTCTGGATGAGTCATGGCGACCGGGTCAACCGCATGCCCGAGGGTTTTACCCTGATGGCCTCCACCGACTCCGCTCCCATTGCCGGCATGGCCGACGAGGCGCGTGCCTTCTACGGCCTGCAGTTCCACCCGGAGGTGACCCACACCCGCCAGGGCCAGCGCATCATCAACCGCTTCGTTCACGACATCTGCGGCTGCGCCGCGCTGTGGACGCCGGACAACATCATCGAGGATTCGATCAGGACCATCCGCGAGCAGGTGGGCAGCGACGAGGTGCTGCTCGGCCTCTCCGGCGGCGTCGACTCGTCGGTGGTGGCGGCGCTGCTGCACCGGGCCATCGGCGACCAGCTTACCTGCGTGTTCGTCGACAACGGCCTGCTGCGCTACCAGGAGGGCGATCAGGTGATGGCCACCTTCGCCGAGCACATGGGCGTCAAGGTGATCCGCGTCGATGCGGAAGAGCGCTTCCTGAGCGAACTGAAGGGGGTCTCGGACCCGGAGCAGAAGCGCAAGATCATCGGCCGCGTCTTCGTCGAGGTGTTCGAGGAGGAGGCCAACAAGCTGAAGAACGTGACGTCCAGGGATGGACTAATGCCCCGGGAGCCAGGGATGGCGGAAGGGGTGAAGTGGCTGGCCCAGGGCACCATCTACCCCGATGTCATCGAGTCGGCCGGCGCCAAGAGCGGCAAGGCGCACTTGATCAAGTCGCACCACAACGTCGGCGGCCTGCCGGAGCACATGAAGCTGCAACTGCTGGAGCCGCTGCGCGAGCTGTTCAAGGACGAGGTGCGCAAGCTCGGCGTCGAGGCCGGTCTGCCCTACGAAATGGTCTATCGCCACCCGTTCCCGGGTCCTGGCCTGGGGGTGCGCATCCTGGGCGAGGTGAAGAAGGAGTACGCCGACATCCTGCGCCTGGCCGACCACATCTTCATCGAGGAGCTGCGCAAGGCCGATCTCTACGACAAGACCTCCCAGGCCTTCGCCGTGTTCCTGCCGGTGAAGTCGGTGGGCGTCACCGGCGACGGCCGCCGCTACGAGTATGTGGTGGCGCTGCGCGCGGTGGAGACCATCGACTTCATGACCGCCCGCTGGGCGCACCTGCCGTACGAGTTCCTGGAGACGGTATCGCGCCGCATCATCAACGAGGTGACGGGGATCTCGCGCGCGGTCTACGACATCTCCAGCAAGCCGCCCGCCACCATCGAATGGGAGTGACGCGACGTGCGGCATGGGCGCGTGTGATCGCCGGAATCCGCCGATAATGCCGGGGACCGTGTGAGACACGATGGCTGACGCCGCCGACATCGTCTGGATGGAGCACGCCCTGCGGTTGGCGCATCGCGCCGCGAGCGAGGGGGAAGTGCCGGTCGGTGCGGTGCTGGTGCGCGACGGCGCCGTGATCGGGGAGGGCTGGAACCGGCCCATCGGCGCTCACGACCCCACCGCTCATGCCGAGATCCAGGCGTTGCGCGCCGCGGCCGCCCAGGTCGGTAACTACCGGCTGCCGGATTCGACCCTCTACGTCACCCTCGAACCCTGCCCCATGTGCGCCGGGGCGATGGTCCATGCACGGGTGCGCCGAGTGGTGTTTGGTGCCGCCGACCCGCGCAGCGGTGCCGCCGGCAGTGTTTTCGATCTGCTGCGCTCAGCCCAGCTCAATCATCAGGCGGAGGTGGAGGGGGGCGTGTTGGCGGAGGCGTGCGGCAGCCTGTTGAAAGCGTTTTTCCGGCAGCGCCGTCGACCGCAGGATGAATCCCCCGGCACGTGATGGCCTACCGGGTTGAACCGCGACTTCTAGTTCTCGGCGACCACCGCCACCGGCGTTGATACCTGCTGGATATCCGGCGTCTCGCGGTCCAGCGCCCACGCCAGGATGTCGTAATAGCTGCGGATATTCTCCACGTAGCGCACCGCCTGGTCGCCGTTGGCATAGCCGTAGCGGGTATGACGGTACCATACGCGTTTTTGCAACATTGGTAGATTCGCTTTGACGTCGACCCAGCGGTCGCTGTCGCCGCCGCGCAGGCGCGTGATCGCGCGCGCGTCTTCGAGATGGCCGATGCCGACATTGTAGGCGGCAAGGGCGAACCAGATGCGATCACGACCCTGGATGTCATCGGGCAGCTTGCCCAGCAGGAATTTGAAGTAGCGGGCGCCGCCGTCAATGCTCTGACTGGCGTTGGTGCGCTGATCGACGCCGAGATCGTGCGCCGTGTCCTGGGTCAGCATCATGATGCCGCGTACACCGGTGGGCGAGATCGCCCGCGGATCCCAATGGGATTCCTGATAGGCCATGGCGGCGAGCAGCCGCCAGTCGAGTTGGTTGTCCGCTGCGGCGGTCTCGAAGTTGGCACGGTACCGTGGCAGGCGTTGGTCGATGTCATGGAAGAAGGTGCGGGCGCCGCCGTAATCGAAGTCCTCGACATGTCCGTAATAACCTTCAACCATCTGCGCCAGGCGGCCACTGGATTTGAGTTGGTCGAAATAGCGTACCGCCGTTCGATAGAGACTGTCGTCACGTGAGCGGGAGAATGCCCAGCCCAGCGATTCCGGTGGGGAAACGTCGAACGCCACCCGCAAGTCGGGGTAGAAGCGGCGTTCCATGGCCACCTCGTTGGAGTCGGCGATGGTATAGTCGAGCGCGCCGTCGAAGACCTGCGACAGCAGTTCTTCACTATTGAGTTGGCCGCTTTCCTGCCAGCTGAGTTGCGGGTAGCGGGTCTTGAGCAGGGCGAGATGTTCCGCGTGGCTACTGTTCGCCAGCACTTCCAGCGTCCCGTTCAGCGTCGAAATGGAGGCCGGCACCAACTCGCCGGTGCGGTAGACCAGTTGTTGCGTGACCTGCTGGTAGGCGGGCGTGAAACGCAGCCACTGCTTCCGAGCGGGGGTGATGGTCAGACCCGCGGCCGCCAGATCGCCGTCGCCGTCGGCGAGACGGCGCAGCACGTCGGAGACATTGGCCGCGACCACGAAGCGCAGTTTCACGCCCAGCGATTCCGCGAATCCCTTGGCCAGTTCGTACTCGATACCGGTCGGGCCATCCGGACCCTGGTAATAGGTGGTCGGCGCGTTGCGGGTCACCACCACCAGCTCTCCGGCGTCCAGCACTTGTTGCAACTCATTTTGTGACGTGGTTGCGCCGGAAAGGAGTTGCAACAAGAGCAATCCGCCGACGGCGGCGGCATAGCGTCGTCGGTACATGGCTCTAAGGTTCCATCGGTTGATAACCAACCAATATAGCACGAAACGGTTGTGGTTGCCGAGAGATGATAGTATCTTTGGGCCCCCTCTGGAGAGGTACCGAAGTGGCCATAACGGGCTCGACTCGAAATCGAGTAGGGGCTTACGCCCCACGCGGGTTCGAATCCCGCCCTCTCCGCCACTCAGTCGGTGACCGCAGCGCATGTTCGTGCGATTCAGCGGTGTCGGCGCGAAATCCAGGAGCGGATGCCGCGTCATCGGTGTAAATTGTGAGGGTTTCCTCGGTTTTTCTCCGCGCTCGGCGTCATTGTTATCTAGAATTGTTAGCTCATTCCCCGGAGTCTTTTCGTGAACTGGCGTGCCTGCGGTCTATTGCTGCTCTTCGTCGGGTCTTCCGTAGCCGCTGCGGAGCGGTTTCAGGTGACCTTCGGGAGCGCTTTGCCTGCGTATATGCCTGAATCGAACGTCGTGTGGGCGCCGCAGAGTGCAACGCAACAGGATCTGTCTACAACGTCAGGCTGGATCTATGGTGTTCGTGGTCGCACGTTCGGCAACAACACGGTTTATGATCAACGCGCTGTTTCCGGCGCGACGGCGAATTCCGGGCGCGGTGGTTGGTCGGCTGAAATGGACTTCACCCGCCCGGTCCGGCGGGACGAGGATGCGGCGGACTACTGGGGGCTGAACTTCGCCCTGGGTTACGACCATTGGCGCACGTCATCGTCGGGCAACGTAAGCAGCCTCGGCTATGACGAGCGCTATGGCGTCGGGTTTGGCCGGGTCGGAGCGGTTCTGCACAGCCGACACTACGGGCTGTCGCTACGGGGCGGCATCAAGCTGCCTTTCTATGCCAGTGAGTATGTCGACACAGGGCGACTCGGTGTCGACAATATGGCGTTGACGCCCCGGCCCGACTATAGCCTCTATGCCACCATCGATTACCGGGTCAGCGACCGTTGGAAACTGAGCGGGTATTTCGACAGTCGCCGTTTCAAGCCCTCTGATGTCATCCCGCTGACGGCGGGAGGTCTGCCCCTGGGCGGCGGCTATCAGTCGAAGAGCCAGCAGGACAGCATCGGGATCTACCTCAATTACCGCTTCTGAACACACGACCACCGCCTTGTGCGGGCGGTGCCTCATCCCAGTTGCGCTCGTTGGCGAACTGGTTTAACCTTTCGCGCTTCGTCGGCCAGGGCAGGTCGATATCCCCTGGAGAGGTGTCCGAGCGGTTGAAGGAGCACGCCTGGAAAGTGTGTGTACGTCAAAAGCGTACCGAGGGTTCGAATCCCTCCCTCTCCGCCATATTTTGGGGTGGCTAAGACGAATCCCCCCGCCGATTGCATGCCGCTGGGCATGCGGTAATCCCACGAGTTCAATGGCGGACCGCACCGGTCCCCTCGCGACGATAGGCTGTGAACCCCGTCAGGCCCGGAAGGGAGCAGCGGTAGCGGCTGATTCGGGTGCCGGGGTGTGGCTGGTGCGGGACGCCACCCTTTGACTGCCGCCCCCCTTTCTCGATCAGGTATACTGCCCGCTTATATCCCAGCAGGAAGTGGTTGCCCGTGAGTTATCAGGTTCTGGCCCGCAAATGGCGTCCCCGTTCGTTCCAGGAGATGGTCGGGCAGGAGCATGTGCTGCGTGCGCTGATCAACGCGCTGGATAACGATCGACTGCATCACGCCTTTCTGTTCACCGGCACCCGCGGTGTCGGCAAGACCACCATTGCACGGATCCTGGCCAAGTCGCTCAATTGCGAGCAGGGGGTGTCGTCGCGGCCGTGCGGGGTGTGCAGCGCCTGCCGTGAGATCGACGAGGGGCGTTTCGTCGACCTGATCGAGGTCGATGCCGCCTCGCGTACCAAGGTGGAGGATACCCGCGAGATCCTCGACAACGTGCAATATGCACCGACCCGCGGTCGTTACAAGGTGTACCTCATCGACGAGGTGCACATGCTCTCCAACCACAGCTTCAACGCACTGCTGAAGACCCGGGAGGAGCCGCCGCCGCACGTGAAGTTCCTGCTGGCGACCACGGATCCGCAAAAACTGCCGGTCACCATCCTGTCGCGTTGTCTGCAATTCAATCTCAAGCGTTTGCCGCTGACACAGATCCGCGATTACTTGCGGCAGGTTCTGACGGCCGAGGGCGTGCAATCGGAAGAGGCGGCCATCGCTGAAATCGCGCGCGCGGCGGACGGCAGCATGCGCGACGGCTTGAGTCTGCTGGACCAGGCCATCGCCCACGGTGGCGGACGCCTGCAAGCGGCCGACGTACGCGATATGCTCGGGACCATCGATCGGCAACGGGTCGTAACGCTGTTGACCGCCCTGGCCGACGGCGACGGTGCTGCGCTGCTGGCCGAAGTCGCCGCCTTGGCGGAGTTGACGCCGGACTACGGCGGCGTGCTCAATGAATTCAACAGCGCACTGGCGCACGTCGCTTTGGCGCAGGCGTTACCGGCGGCGCTGGATGAACAGGTGGAACACCGTGACGCGCTACAGGCGTTGAGCCAGCGTATGAGCCGCGAAGACGTGCAGCTCTATTATCAGATTGGTCTCATCGGGCGGCGCGATTTGCCGTTGGCGCCCGAGCCGCGTACCGGTTTTGAAATGGTTATGCTGCGGATGCTGGCGTTCCAACCGGCGGCGGCCGAAATGCCGCAGACGGCGGCGGGTGGCAGCGGCGTCACGCGTGCCTCGGCCGGAGGCACGCCGCCGCGGCGCACGGCGCCGGCGGCACCGCCGCAACCCGAGGCGGCACCGCCACAGCCCGAGACGGCACCGCCGCAGCCCGAGACGGCACCGCCGCAGCCCGAGACGGCACCGTCGCCCAAGGTGCCGGTGGCGCCCCCGGCCGCGGTATCACGGGCAGCCGATGTGACACCGCTGAACTGGATTGAGCTGGCGGCAGCCTTGCCGCTCAACGGTATGGCGCGTCAGTTCGCGCTCAACTGTTCGCTGATCCGCTGCGACGGCGATGTCGTGGTGTTGGCACTGGACGAGTCGCAGGCCGCGCTACGCAACAAGAAATGGGAAGATGCGGTGGCCACGGCGTTGGCGGAGCATATGGGGCACGCGGTGCGCTTGCAGGTTCAGGTTGGCGGCGGCGGCGATACGCCGATGGTGGCGCAACAGCGCCGCAATCAGGAGCGTTATGATCAGGCGCGCCAGGCGATTGAAACCGATACCAACGTACAGAATATTATCGACCGCTTCGGTGGCCGTATCGACCCCGACTCGATTCAGCCGCTCGATTGAAAGATAACCCCGTCAATAAACCCACACGTACTGAGGAACGATTATGAAAGGTGGATTGGGCAATCTCATGCGCCAGGCGCAGAAGGTGCAGGCGGATATGCAGCGCGCGCAGGAAGAACTCGCCAATATGGAAGTCACCGGCCAAGCGGGCGGCGGCATGGTGGCCGTGGTGATGACCGGCCGTCACGATGTCAAGCGGGTTACCATCGATCCGAGTCTGTTGCAGGACGACAAGGAGATGCTGGAGGATCTTATCGCCGCCGCTGTCAATGATGCCGTGCGCCAGATCGAGCAGAACAGCCAGGAGCGGATGGCGGGTTTGACCTCAGGCCTCAACCTGCCGGGCGGCATGAAACTGCCGTTCTAACTGCAGCGATGGCGCACAGCCCGCTGATCGGCAGGCTCATCGAAGCCCTGCGCGTGTTGCCCGGCGTCGGTCCGAAGTCGGCCCAGCGCATGGCCTACCATCTGCTCGAACGCAATCGCGACGGCGCGCAGCGGTTGGCCGAAGCGCTGACCGAGGCGGTGGAGCGGGTCGGGCACTGCCGCGACTGCCGCACGCTGACCGAGGCCGAGGTGTGTCCCATCTGCGCCAGCGCGCGCCGCGATCGTTCGCTGTTGTGCGTGGTGGAGACGCCGACGGATGTGCAGGCGCTGGAACAGTCGACCGGTTATCAGGGGCTCTATTTCGTCCTGCTGGGCCATCTGTCGCCGCTGGATGGTATCGGGCCGCAGGAGATCGGCCTCGATCAACTGGCGCTCCGTCTCGATCAGGGGGAGGTAACGGAGGTCATCCTGGCGACCAATCCCACCGTCGAAGGCGAGGCGACGGCTTACTATATCGGCGAAATGGCCCACACCCGCGGGATTCGCGCCACCCGCATCGCCCACGGCGTTCCGCTGGGCGGCGAACTCGAATATGTGGACGGCGGTACGCTGTCGCATGCGTTCAACGGCCGCCGCGACGTATAGCGTTACCGCGCGTCTATTCCACGCTCTCTGCAATCGACTCCAGGGCCTTGACGGCCAGCAGACCCAGCTGTTTGAAGCGGTGGTAGGCGCGCGCGTCCAGTTGGCAGGAGGCGGCGTGACGATCGGCGTAGAACAACCCTATCGGTTTGCCTTTCACGAATATCGACAGGACAAAGAAGCTGTTGGTGCGGATGACGCGCTGGAACGGACGCGGCACCAGTGGCCAGAATTTTGTGCGGTTGTCATCATTCAGCCATAGCGCCTGGGGTTTATCCATCATTCGGGTAAACAGGTGGGCGCCGTTCAGTTCCACCACAAAACGGTTGAAGCCGGGGTCGTTGTCCGCACCAGCGATGGCGCGGGCGCGCAGTTGGTGGCGTTCCTGGGTGAGCAAGGCGAACACTACCCGGTTCAGGCCGATGCCGTCGTGCAGGCCGTCCATGGTGATCGACAACACCTGTTGCAGCGTCAGGGTGCGGCTGCGGATGCCGTTCTCCAACGCCTGCAGTGACTGCCGCAGGATATGCAGCTGTGGCGACAGGCAGAAGGCGGCGACCGTTTTGTCGATTTCCGGGAGGGGCGCAGGCTGCGTGCTCTCCTCCGCTGGCGGTGCTGCCGCTTCGTCCGGTGTTTCCTGCTTCCAGCCGGGGGCCGCTTCGGGCTGCGAGGGGTAGAGCAGCATGGCCGCCGACGGTACGGCACGATAGCAGGCGGTCTCATGTGCCGCCTCGACCGCAAACCTGTGAATGCGGGCGACGGTGTCGCCGAAGGCCAGACCCAGGTATTCGGCGATCTGGTCGACGACGGCGGTCGTTTCGGCCTGATACCAACCCCGCTCGGCGGCGCGCGCCAGTTGCACCGCCAGCATGACGCCGTAGATGCGCGGCTTCTGGGCGCTCTCACCCTTGAGGCTTTCGTGCAGCATGTCCGGCAGTCCCCAACGCCGTGCCAGCGCCAGTGTCAGGTGATCGAGGCCGAAGCCGAGCACGACGTACTGCGCCTCTTCCGGTTCCATCTGTTGCTGTGCGGTCAGCTCCTCGATTTGCGCCATCTTGGCTGGCGCATAGAGCCATAACAACGTCTCGCCGAGATTGTGGAGCATGGCGACCAGATATATCTCGTCAGGCTCAAAGTCCTTGCGCAGACGCGCCAGCTCACGGGCCTGATGGGCGGCGTGGTGTCCACGGGCGATCAGCCGCATCGCCCGTTGCCGCCCCTTCGGTTCGCCGACGCGGTCGATGAGCGGCACGGCGCCGGGCAGCGAGCGAATCTGGCTCATGCCGAGCATCATCAAGCCGTGTTCGACGGTCGTCACTTCGGAGCGCAGCCGCTTATTGTTACTGTCGTTAACACGGCGCAGCAGGCTGATGGTCAGGCCCGGGTCTTTTTCGACGATTTGAGCGAGGCGCCACATGTCGGCGTCGTCGTCGGCACTGCGCTGCGCCAATTTTTCCGAACTGCTTGGCAGTGCCGGAAACGTCGCGTGCTGAAGTTTGTCAGCCCAGGCGTTTAGAGCATTGTGCATGCGTATTCCTTCGGCCTCTCCATACTGCGGGAGTGTGCCTGCTAAGGTGCTTCCGGACAAGACGTTTCACGTTGTCGCTCCGTCAATTGTACGCCAAACAAGGGTGTTTTAGCCGTGCTGCGTGGTACACTTGGGCACCTCGCACATGCCCCGGCGGCGATGCGAATACCTCGGCTGCCGCGTTTCTGCGGCCACCGGGCATCAAGGGATTGCGGCAGGTGCCGATATCCGTTTTGGGGTGTTCATTAGGTCCATAGTTTAAGGGTTGCATACGGATGAAGTTCATCATCGGCATTGTAATCGTGCTCACCGCTGTGGTTGGCGGTTTTTTGTTGTCGCACGGTCAATTAATCGCGCTGTTCCAGCCGTTCGAATTCATGATCATCGCCGGCGGTTCTTTCGGCGCGTTTGTCATTGCCAATCCAGGCCACGTCATTAAGGGCGTGTTTAAGGGATTGCCGAAGCTGCTGGCAGGAGCGAAGTACAGCAGGCAGTCCTACATGAATCTGTTGGCGCTGATGTACGAACTGTTTTCCAAGGCGCGCAAGGAGGGGCTGATGGCGCTGGAGAACGATATCGAAGAGCCGCAGCAGAGCGAGATATTCAAAAAATATCCCAAGATACTTGGCGATCATCATGCACTGGAATTCATTACCGACTATATGCGGCTGATGGTGGGCGGCAGCATGAACCCGTTCGAGCTGGAGAATCTCATGGATCTCGAACTGGAGACGCACCACCAGGAGGTTCTGATGCCGAGCGACTCGGTCTCGACGGTGGCGGACGGTCTGCCGGGATTCGGTATCGTGGCCGCAGTCATGGGGGTGGTGATCACCATGGCGGCCCTGGGCGGACCACCCGCTGTCATCGGTCGTCATGTCGCCGAAGCGCTGGTCGGTACTTTCCTCGGTATTCTGCTCTCCTACGGTTTTGCCGCGCCGACCGCTTCGAGCCTCAAACATCGGGCCGAGGAGGAGGCCAAGTTCCTCACCTGCATTAAGGTTTGCATCATGGCTACGTTGAACGGTTACACGCCGCAGATTGCCGTGGAGTTCGGGCGCAAGGCGCTGCCGTCGACGGTACGACCGGGCTTTGCCGAACTGGAAGATCACGTGAAGCAGAGTAAGAAGAAGTAGGGCGCCGGCGGATATAGCAGACATGGCGCTGGACGACAAAAAACAGCCGATCGTCGTCAAGAAGATCAAGAAGGGCGGGCACGGCCACCACGGCGGTGCGTGGAAAGTCGCCTATGCCGATTTCGTCACCGCGATGATGGCATTCTTTCTGCTGATGTGGCTATTGGGTTCCACTACCCAGCCGCAACGTGAGGGGATTGCGAAGTATTTTCAGAATCCCAGCGCCATTCAGGGCCCTGGCGGCGCCTCGACCTCCATGATTAAGCTTGGCGGCGCTATGGAGGTGCCGCGCAGCAAAGGTCAGCCCCTGCAACAATCGAAAACAGCCGCTTCCCAGCAGCAGGTCGAGTCCCAACAGGACAAGGCGCGGCTCGATAAGTTGATGCAGGAGTTGAAGAAGCAGATCGAAAGCAGCCCGACCTTGAAGGACTTCAAGGATCAACTGCTGCTCGATATCACCAGCGAAGGGTTGCGCATCCAGATCGTCGACAAAAAGAACCGGCCGATGTTCGACTTGGGCAGCACCCAGCTGAAGTCCTATGCCCGCGAGATCCTGGACGAGTTGACCAAGACCATCAATACGGTCCCCAATCACCTCAGCATCACCGGTCACACCGACGCCACACCCTACGGCCGCGCCGATTACACCAACTGGGAACTGTCGGCGGACCGCGCCAATGCGGCACGGCGCGAAATGGTGCGTGCGGGAATGCCGATCAACAAGATCGGCCGTGTCGTCGGATTGGCCAATTCGGTTCCGTTCGACAGGAAGAATCCGTTTGATCCGGTGAACCGGCGCATCAGCATCGTGGTGCTGAACCAGGCGACGGAGCGCGCCATCGGCCTGGATGAGGGGGCGCCGGTTGCGGAAACTTCGGCGCCGTCCGCCCCTCATGTCGCGACGGCTCCTGCGTCCGCGGCCCCTGCATCGGCGGCGCCGGCGACCACGCCGATCACGGTTCAGCCGCCGCAGGTCAGGCCGGTCAATCCGGTCGTGCCGCCGGTGGTGTCGAAGCCGCGCGGCAACAGCGTGCAAAACGCGATCGAAAGTGTGCTGGGGCCTCCGCCGACGCAAAAATAACGGGTGGTCCGCGCCGTCACACTAACGCCCGGCCTGCTCCTGGGTCGCGACCATGCGATGATAGCTGGCCAGGCGCTGCGGGCTGATCGCCCCGCGTTCCACCGCCTCGTGCAGCGCGCAACCGGGCTCCTCGCGATGATGGCAGTCGCGGAAGCGGCAATGGCCGAGATACGGTCTGAATTCGATAAAGCCTTGCGCCAGCGCCTGCGGTGCCATGTGCCACAGGCTGAATTCGCGTACTCCCGGTGAGTCGATAATGGCGCCGCCGGTCGGAAGCGGGTAATAGCGCGAGGCGCTGGTCGTGTGGCGGCCCAGCCCGGAACTCTCCATCAACGCCCCGACCCGTATCTCCTTCTCCGGCAATAGGCGCTGTACCAGCGACGATTTGCCCACGCCCGACTGGCCGACAAAGACACTGACCTTGTCGCGCAGCGCGGCAATGAGCCGGTCCAGCCCGTGGGCGGTGCGGGTGCTGGCGCGGATGGTTTGATAGCCGAGGCCCTCATAGCGTTCCAGGTCGCGCGTGATGGTCTGCTGTTCGTCGGGGGAGAGCGGCAGGTCGCTCTTGTTCATGATGATGAGCGGATGGATGCCGTTGTGTTCCGCCGCAACCAGATACTGGTCAATCAGGTCGGTACTGTAGGCGGGGCGGGGGGCGGCAACCACCAGAATTTGATCGATATTGGCGGCGAGCGGGCGCAGTTCGCCGCGCGTATCGGGACGTGCCAGCAGCGTGTGCCGTGATTCGAGCGCGACCACGACCCCCTCCTGCCGCTCTCCGACAGGCTGCCAGATGACTCGGTCGCCGGGTACCAGTGTCTCCAGATTCTGGCGCAGCCGACAGCGGTAGGTGGCGCCTTCACTGTCGTTGAGTTCGACGCTGGCGCCGAAATTGGCCATGACCAGGCCGTGACGCTCCGGCCCGAGCTGCTCATCCGCCAGGGCTTCCATATCGACCCCTTTGCGTTGAGCGCGTGTCAGGCGTTCTTGCTGGATCTTCTCTACGCGCCACGCCTGTTGGCGCGTCAGTTTACGTTTTGCCATGGCGAGTCGGCTGTCGGCGGAAAGCCGATATACTAGAGCCCCTCACCCTATTCTAAAACAAAAGATTTTAACCGCACCGCCGCGCGGGGCAGGGGCGTGTGGCGGGTACCCGTGTCGGAGAACCCGGCGGCGGGCCCGCGGTCAACCGGCGGACGCGGGGATTTGCCAACCCGAACCACGCCTCAGCGGGTGCCCATCCAGGTCGTTACAGCGGTTCGGCGACGTCACGAAGCCGTGGCGGAGAGGGCGTCAACCTTGGCGGCACAGATGAAGTCGTTGAGCGACAGCCCGCCGACCGCGTGGGTCGTGTAACGCACGCTGCAGCGGTTGTAGCCCACCTCGATATCGGGGTGATGGTCTTCCTGATGGGCGATCCAGGCGAGCGCATTGACGAACGCCATGGTTTGATAGAAATCGCGAAAGCGGTAGACCTTGCGAATGGTATCGCCGTCCCGCTCCCAGTCGTTCAGCTGTTGCTGCCACTGGGCGGCTTGCGCCGCGGTCAGCGGCGGCGCGCCTTTGGCGATGGCCTGGCAATGGCGCTCGCGCAGGGGCGCGGCGTCACTTGGTGAATTTGTAATAGGTGGCATTGAGGTAATCCTCGATGTCTTTGAGCTGGCTGTCGCTCAAGGAGAGCCCGGTGTTGGCGCGGCAGCGCTTCACCTGCTGCTCCAGACCGGTAAACGAGGTGACATGCCGGTCGGGACGGGTGAACAGGGAACTGCCGTCACCGCCGGCAATGGAGCGATGGCAGGACATGCAATCCTTTGAATACAAGGCCTTGCCGACGCCGATGTCTGCCTGGGCCGTCAGCGGCAGTGCGCCGGCGACGGTCAGGACCAGTAACACGCTCTTCCACTTCATACGGGCTCTCCTTTATTAACTGTGTATTTTAGTCAACAAGTGCGCCACCCGCACCGGTGCCGGCGGGTGGGAGTCGTAAAATGCCGAGTACAGCGGGTCCGGCGTCAGCGTATTGGCGTTCTCCTCGTACAGCTTGACCAGCGCCCGGACCAGGAACCGCGGAGCGGTCTGTTGCGCGGCGAAGTCGTCCGCCTCGAATTCGTGGCGCCGCATGCGCGCTGCCAGCAGCGGTTGCAGGAAAAAGGTGAATGCCGGTATCACCAGCAGGAACAACAGCAGCGCTGCGTGCAGCGACGGAGTGCCGACCCCCAGGCCATGGTAGAACCACGGGTGCGGCAGCAGCCAACCGAGCAGTGCCAGTCCGCCGAGGCTGAACAGGGCGCTGGCGATGAGGCGGCGGCGTACGTGGTGACGGCGAAAATGTCCCAGTTCGTGCGCCAATACCGCTTCGATCTCGTCGTGGTCCAGGGTTTTCAGCAGGGTGTCGTAGAAGACGATGCGCTTGTTGCGGCCGAGCCCGGTGAAATAGGCATTGCCGTGGGCCGAGCGGCGCGAGCCGTCCATCACGTAGACGCCCGAGGTCGCAAACCCGCAGCGTTGCAGCAGTGTCTCGATGCGCCGGTGCAGCGCCGCGTCCTGCAACGGCGTGAATTTGTTGAACAGCGGGGCGATGAATGCCGGATAGGCCCACAGCATCAGTAGGCTGAAGGTCATCCACACCAGCCAGACGTAAAGCCACCAGCCACGTCCGGCCATGGACATCAGCCACAGCACCAGGGCGAGCAGCGGCGTGACGAGCACCGCCACCAGCGCGATCTGCTTGGCCAGGTCGGAGAAGAATAACGCGGGCGTGGTGCGATTGAAGCCGAAACGCTGTTCCAGGCCGAAGGTGCGATAGAGCGTGAAAGGCAGCTGCAGCAGGCCCATCAGGGCAAAGGCGCTGAGTATGACGCCGACACCGGTATACAAAGGAGAAAGCGTCAGCGAACGCCATGTGCGGTCCAACCATTCGATGCCGCCGCCATAGG
Organism: uncultured Thiohalomonas sp.; assembly: GCA_964421235.1. Classification (GTDB taxonomy): domain Bacteria; phylum Pseudomonadota; class Gammaproteobacteria; order Thiohalomonadales; family Thiohalomonadaceae; genus Sulfurivermis. The sequence continues at coordinate 30,040 of CAYQWR010000006.1, forward strand.
TCCAGCCCAGTAGCAGCAGGGCGTCATATGCCGTTTCCCAACGCGCGACGCGGGTCTTGGCCGTGGTGTAGTCGGCGGCGCGTTGGTGGGCCTCCAGCGGGACGCGATCGGCAAATGCCTCCGGCACTCGCGCACGATGGGCGGAGACGTGGCGCAGTTGGCGGCGTTCCAGCCACAATTGCGTGGCCAGCATCAGCGCAACCGCGAGCAGAAACAGCAGGGTGAACGGATTCATGGGTGCGGCGAACCTTTCCTGTCGGTGTGGGCGGCGGGCTGGAGGTTAGCTTCTGATAGAATAGCCTGCAACCGTTTATCCACCGACAAAGGCGTCCGCCCATGGCCCAACACCCCGATAACCTCATCTGGATCGATCTGGAAATGACCGGCCTCGATCCGCAAAACGACCGCATCATCGAAATTGCCACCATCGTAACCGATAGCCAGCTCAACGTTCTGGCGGAGGGGCCGGTATTGGCCGTTCATCAGGACGATGAGGTATTGGGGATGATGGATGAGTGGAACACGCGCACCCACACCGCGTCGGGACTGGTGGCTAGGGTGAAGGCCAGCGGATTGGACGAAATCGCCGCGACCCGCGCCACCATTGCGTTTCTGGAACAGTACGTCCCGGGCGGAAAGTCCCCCATGTGCGGCAACAGCATCTGCCAGGACCGTCGTTTCCTGGCGCGCTGGATGCCTGAACTGGAGGCTTTTTTCCACTACCGCAACATGGATGTCAGTACCATCAAGGAGTTGGCGCGGCGCTGGTATCCTGATGTGGCCGCCGGGTTGAAAAAGGGCGGGAGTCACATGGCCCTGGATGACATCCGCGAATCGGTGGCGGAACTTCAGTACTATCGCGCCCAGTTGTTCAAATAGCGAACGGTGAACGTCAAAATTTTGTCGAATTGAGGTTTTGGTGTCGTCGCCGCGGGTTTGGTTAGGATATGTTTATCTAACATATTGATATGTATTAACAATATATAATAACTTTGGTGTGGCATAGCACTTGCTTCACATCGCAAAACCAATAGAGGGTAGGCATATGGCGAGCACAGAGGAGCTGGATCTCGACGTTCAGCAGAAGCCAGCCGGCAAAAAGCACCTGATTTTGTACATCGTCATCGGCCTGTTGATTTTGGCGCTCGGTGCAACGACCGCGGTGCTTCTCATGCGGGGCGGTCACAAGACGGGCAGTACGGCCAGCGCCGGCAGCACCAGCAGCAGCTCCGAGGCTCAGGTGAAGGCGACCCACTATCTGCCGATCGACAAGTTGGTGGTGAACTTCGGGGAGAACAGCCCGGTGCGGTTCCTGCAGGTCGATCTGCAGGTGATGGCCTATGACCCGGCTGCGCTAAAAGTCGTGCAGGACAACATGCCCGCAGTTCGTAACGACATACTAATGCTGCTTGCCGGTCAGAACTACAGTGCCGTGAGTACGCCGGCCGGTAAGGAGACTCTGCGCGGGGAGATCCTGGGCAAAGTCCAACACATCGTCGACCAAAACGCGAAAGGCGAGAAGGTCGATGCCGTTTATTTCACTGAATTTGTAATGCAATAGATCGCGATGGCAATCAACGACCTGTTGTCACAAGACGAAATCGACGCCCTGCTGCATGGGGTGACGGGCGGCGATATTGAAACCGAGAGCGATGACGGGCTCGCCGAGGGAGAGGTCCGTAACTACGACTTTGCCAGCGAAGAGCGGATCGTCCGCGGTCGCATGCCGACCTTGGAGATGATCAATGAGCGCTTCTCACGCCACTTTCGCATAAGTCTATTCAATATGCTGCGCCGTTCCGCGGAGATCTCCGTGGGCGGCGTTGAAATGATGAAGTTCGCAGAGTATGTGCATACCCTCTACGTTCCGACCAGTCTCAATATGATAAAGATCCGACCATTGCGCGGCACGGCGTTATTGGTTCTTGATCCCAAGCTGGTATTTATCGTAGTGGACAATTTCTTCGGCGGCGACGGGCGCTATCACGCGAAGATCGAAGGCCGCGAATTTACGCCTACCGAACAGCGCGTTATCCAAATGTTACTGAACCTGGCATTCAAAGATCTGCGTGAAGCCTGGTCGCCGGTAATGGAAGTCGACTTTGAATACATGAATTCCGAAGTCAATCCGCAATTTGCCAATATCGTCAGCCCAACCGAGGTGATTGTAGCGTCGAAATTTCATATTGAACTGGAAGGCGGCGGCGGCGATCTTCACGTCACCATGCCCTATTCGATGCTGGAACCGATGCGCGAAATTCTCGATGCCGGCGTGCAAAGCGATCGCACCGATACCGATGAACGTTGGCTGGTGGCATTGCGCGAAGAGGTCAAGACTGCGGAGGTCGAGCTGGAGAGCAGCTTGACGGACGTACAGTTGACGTTGCGCGACATCATGAAAATGAGACCGGGTGATGTCATTCCCATAGAAATGCCCGAACTTATCAGTGTCCGAGCCGAAGGCATTCCGATGTTCCGTGGGAGCCTGGGTGTGTCGGATGAAAATTGGGCAATCAAAATCGTAAACCAGGTGGAGCGTCCCAATAAAGGACGCTAACAGTGGGTGGGGGTAGTGCCATGAACGACGAGACCGATAAAGACGCCGATGTAATGGATGAATGGGCTTCTGCATTGGCGGAACAGGAAACGGAATCGAGCGCGGGAGAGACGGCCGGGAGTGCGCAAGAATCGCAAGCGAATGACGCCAGTTACCAGAAGGCGGCAATGCAGAATTTGCAGGACGAGCACCGACCGCTGATTTCCGAGGATGTCAATCTGGACGTCATCCTCGACGTTCCGGTGACGATCTCACTTGAGATCGGCCGTACCAGGATCAGCATCCGCAATTTATTGCAACTCAATCAAGGTTCGGTTGTGGAGCTCGACCGGCTGGCAGGTGAGCCGCTTGACGTCATGGTCAACGGTACGCTTATCGCGCACGGCGAGGTTGTGGTGGTGAACGAAAAATATGGCATCAGGCTTACAGATGTAATTAGCCCGGTCGAGCGGGTGAAGAAACTGAAATGAAACTCAGGAACCTTGCGGTGTTGCTGTTGGCCGGCGTGTGGCAGATCCCCGTCGCGGCGGCCGAGGTTGCGAAGAAGGCGTCGACGATCGCCGACGCCGCGCCGGCCGAGGGAATTTTGCAGGTGGTTATGGCGCTTGTCCTGGTGCTGTTGCTCATCGTCGGCATGGGCTGGTTGATGCGCCGCGTCACCGCCTTCAGCTACGGCAACGGCAGCGCGATTCGCGTACTGGGCGGCGTTCCGGTTGGTCAACGTGAACGTGCGGTGTTGGTGCAGGTGGGGGAGCAGCAACTGTTGCTCGGTGTCGCTCCGGGGCGGGTCCAAACCTTGTACGTATTGCCGCAACCCATCAACGTGGGGAGTAACTCGACAGCCGAAGGCGAGAGTTTTGCCGATCGCCTGAGTGCAGTATTGAAGCGGGGCGGACGAGCATGAGACGGGTGCGGCTGCTGCTGTTTATCGCATTGGCGTTGTTGCCGCTGGGTGCATGGGCCCAAGGCGGGCTACAGGCGCTGACCGTCACCACCAATCCGGGCGGAGGCCAGACCTACAGTTTGAGCATTCAGGTGCTGATTCTGATGACGGCCCTGACCTTTCTGCCTGCGATTTTGATGATGGTTACGGCGTTTACCCGCATCATTATCGTGTTGTCGATTTTGCGTCAGGCGTTAGGACTGACTCAGGCGCCGTCAGGCCAGATTCTCATCGGCCTTGCCCTGTTTCTCACCTTCTTCGTCATGGCTCCGGTGTTCAATCGTATCAATACGGACGCCGTACAGCCGTATATGAGCAACAAAATATCACTGCAACAGGGTTTGCAGCGCGCCAGTGTGCCGTTGCGTAAGTTCATGATGGCGCAGACGCGGGGCAGTGACTTGCAGCTTTTTGCTCACCTGTCCGGCAACAAAGGATTTGCTTCGCCGGACGACGTGCCGTTTTCAGTGGTGGTGCCGGCTTTCG
>CAYQWR010000006.1:34035-34423 GCA_964421235.1 uncultured Thiohalomonas sp.
GTGGGTGTTGATACCTGCGTTCATCATAAGCGAGTTGAAGACGGCGTTTCAGATCGGTTTTCTTTTGTTTATCCCGTTCATGATTATTGATCTTGTAGTCGCGAGCGTGTTGATGGCGATGGGCATGATGATGCTCTCACCGATGATTATCTCTCTTCCGTTCAAGATAATGTTGTTTGTTCTTGTTGACGGCTGGGCGCTGATTATCGGCACGTTGGCACGAAGTTTTACTGTTTAACGTTTTGGCGCGGGCGATGCGATGACTCAGGACTTGGTATTGTCGATCTTCCACCAGGCACTTGAGGTGATGGTGGTGTTGATTTTGGTGTTGTTGATACCGTCACTGATAGTGGGTTTGCTGGTGGCGATGTTTCAGGCGGCGACCCAG
>CAYQWR010000007.1:0-31702 GCA_964421235.1 uncultured Thiohalomonas sp.
CCCGTCCGCTCCTTCTTCTCGTGCTCGATGGGTGGGGTTACTCCGAGCATTCCCATTACAACGCCATTCGAACCGCTGCCACACCGGCGTGGAATCGGCTCTGGAGTAAATACCCACATACCTTTATACGCACGTCTGGCGCCGAAGTCGGGTTGCCGGCCGGCCAGATGGGTAACTCCGAGGTGGGGCATCTCAATCTCGGGGCGGGGCGTGTGGTCTATCAGGAGTTCACCCGCGTCAGCCGCGCCGTCAAGACCGGTTCGTTCTTCACCAATCAGACGCTGACCGATGCCGTGGACCACGCCATCACCAACGACAAGGCCATCCACATCCTGGGTCTGCTGTCGCCCGGCGGGGTGCACAGCCACGAAGAACACATCCACGCGATGCTGGAGCTGGCGGTCAAGCGCGGCGCCAAGCAGGTCTATATCCACGCCTTCCTCGACGGTCGCGACACGCCGCCGAAGAGCGCGACCGGTTCGCTGCAGCTGATGCAGCAGAAGATCGATGAACTGGGCGGCGGGCGCATCGCCTCCATCATCGGCCGTTACTACGCCATGGACCGTGACCACCGCTGGCCGCGCATCCAGGCCGCCTACGATCTGATCACCGGCTGTGCCGCCGAGTTCCAGGCGCCGGACGCGGTGACCGCGCTGGAGATGGCCTATGCCCGCGGCGAAACCGACGAATTCGTGAAGGGGACGTGGGTGCTGCCCGAGGGCGCCAAGCCGGTAACGGTTGCCGACGGTGATGTCCTCATCTCCATGAACTATCGCTCCGACCGGGCGCGGCAGATCACCCGGCCGTTTATCGAGCCCGATTTCGACTGCTTCGAGCGCCGCTGCAAGCCGCACCTGGGCATGTTCGCCAGCCTGACCGAGTACAGTGCCGACTTCGACGTCCCGGTCGCCTTTCCGCCGGAACGCATGCGCAACGTCTTCGGCGAGTACGTCTCCAAGCTGGGCCTGCGCCAGCTGCGCATCGCCGAAACGGAAAAGTACGCCCATGTCACCTTCTTCTTCAACGGCGGACGCGAAGAGCCGTTCGAGTTCGAGGATCGCATCCTGATCCCCTCTCCCAACGTGGCGACCTACGACCTCCAGCCGGAGATGAGCGCGCCGCAGGTGACCGACCATCTGGTCGAAGCCATCGACAGCGGTAAATATGACGTGATTATCTGCAACTACGCCAATGCGGACATGGTCGGCCACACCGGCAATTTCGCTGCGACGGTCAAAGCCATCGAGGCGCTCGATGGCTGCCTGGGGCGGATAGCGGACGCGATCGCCGGGGCCGGTGGCGAGATCCTTATTACCGCCGATCATGGCAACGCCGAACAGATGGCAGGCGACGATACCGGGCAGCCCCACACCGCCCACACCTCCAACGTGGTGCCGCTGATCTACGTCGGCGACCGACCGTTCACGTTGTCGCCGGGCACTCTGTCGGACATCGCGCCGACCATGCTGGCGCTGATGGAGATCGAGCAGCCGATCGAGATGACCGGGCGTGCGCTGGTCGCTCCGCCCGACGCCCCCGACGAGGAGGCGTAGCCCGGGAAGGGCGGCCGGCGGTATGGCGAAGCAGAAGGGACGCGCTCTATACCCGTTTGTCGCCGCCGGACTGTTGCTGCTGGTGCCGCTGTTTTCCGGCGCCGACGGCGTCATTCACCGTAATTCCGCCAACAGCCAGAGCGATACGCGCCAGAGCCGGGTCGCAAAGCTGGCCGCCTTGCGCCAACGCATCGCGGCGTTGCGCAATGACCTCAATCGCGTACACAGCCGTTACGACGCATTGCGCAACGAGTTGCGTGTCAGCGAAGAGGCGATCGGCCGCATTGCCGGCAAGCTGCATGACCTGAACGCCCAGCTGGCGATACAGCGGCGCAAACTTGCCGCGCTGCAACAGCAGCGCGCCGACCTCGAAAACTCCATCGCCCGCCAACGGCGCCTGCTCGGCGAACAGATCCGGGCGGCCTATGCCATGGGGCGGCAGGAGTACCTCAAGATCCTTCTCAGCCAGCAGCAGCCCGCGACCCTGGGGCGGGTAATCACCTATTACGATTATCTCAATCGTGACCGTGCCGCCCACATTACCTCGCTGCTGGAGGCGATGAAGCAGCTCGATGTCGTGCGCCGGCAGATCGAAACGGAGACCGTCCGCCTGGCAACACTGCGCGATCAGCAACGGCAGCAGAAAGCGGACCTGGAGCTGAACCAGGCGGCGCGGACACGGCTGATGTCGCGCCTGAAGCACGACATGCGCAGCAAGAGTCAGCGCCTGCAACAGATGTTGAGCGACGAAAAGGAGCTCGAATCACTGGTAAATAGTTTGGCGCAGGCATTGGCCGACATACCGGCGGAGCCCGGAAACCAGCGTCCATTTGCCCAGATGAAGGGGCGCTTGCCCTGGCCGCTGCGCGGCCCAATCATCGATCACTATGGCGCGCGTCGGGTGGGCAATCTACGCTGGCAAGGTGTGTTGATTGCGGCGAAGGCGGGCCAGCCGGTGCGGGCGGTATCGTATGGCAGGGTGGCCTTTGCCGACTGGCTGCGCGGCTACGGCATGCTGCTCATCATCGATCACGGCGACGGCTACATGAGTCTGTACGGCCACAACCAGACGCTATATAAAGCGGTCGGAGACTGGGTCGCGGCCGGCGATGTCATCGCTGCCGCGGGCACCAGCGGCGGCGACAACACCAACGCCCTATATTTCGAGATCCGCCGGAACGGGAAGCCCACCAACCCGTCTAAGTGGTGTCGACGATGATGGCAATAGCGGCGTTATGCAGTAATATCGCAGGAATCGCACCAGACGAGGTCTATGACCCCGTAAACTGAAACCAGGGGCTAACCCGGAGTAATCGATGAAAAAAGCCACACGTTCCCTTTTTATCCTGACCATAGGCTTGGTGTTGGGTATAGCCCTGACCGTGGGTGGCAGCGTCCTGGCGGACCGCACGGACGTCCAGAATGCTCCGTTGCCGCTGGACGAGTTGCAGAATTTCGCCGAGGTGTTCGGCAAGATCAAATCGGATTACGTCGAACCGGTCAAAGACAAAGCGCTGCTCGAAAGTGCCATTCGCGGCATGCTCGCCGGGTTGGACCCCCACTCCGCCTACCTCGACCCGAAGGAGTTCAAGGATCTGCAGGTGAGCACGACCGGTGAATTCGGCGGGCTCGGCATCGAGGTCGGGATGGAGGATGGTTTCGTCAAAGTGATCTCCCCCATCGACGACACGCCGGCGCAAAAGGCGGGGATCAAACCGGGCGATCTCATCGTTCGCCTCAACGAAACCCTGGTCAAAGGGCTTACCCTGAACGATGCGGTCAACATGATGCGCGGCAAACCCGGCACCAAGATCACGCTGACGGTGGTGCGCGAGGGCGAGCCGAAGCCACTCAAGTTCGCCATCACCCGTGAGGTGATCAAGGTCAAGAGCGTCAAGTACCACACACTGGAATCCCATTACGGCTATGTGCGCATTACCAGCTTCCAGACCCAGACCGGCGAGCAGCTGATGAAGGCGCTGTCGGCGCTGAAGAAGGAGAATGGCGGCAAACTGGACGGCTTGGTACTGGATCTGCGCAACAATCCCGGCGGCGTGCTCGGCGCCGCGGTATCGGTGGCGGACGCCTTTCTCACCAAGGGACTGATCGTCTATACCGATGGCCGTACCAAGGATTCCCAATCGAAATATATGGCGACGCCGGGAGACATGCTCAACGGTGCGCCGATCGTGGTACTGGTCAACGGCGGCACGGCGTCGGCGGCCGAGATCGTCTCCGGTGCGCTACAGGATCACAAGCGCGCGCTCATCATGGGCAGCCGCACCTTCGGCAAGGGCTCGGTGCAGACCATCTTCCCGATGAGCAACGGCGGCGCCGTGAAGCTGACCACCGCGCGTTACTTCACGCCCTCCGGCCGCTCCATCCAGGCCGAAGGTATCGTGCCCGATATCAAACTGCGCTCGGTCAAGCTGGCCTCCGTGCCCAACGCCGATCAGGACATGCTGAAGGAAGCCGATCTCACCGGCCACCTGCTCAATGACGAGGCCAAGAAGGACAACGCCAATGCCAAGAAGGAGAAGGTCGATCCTTCGGTGAACAAGGACTACGGCGTGCATGAGGCGCTCAACCTGCTGCGGGGGTTGCACATCCTGCGTGCCCGCGCGGCGGAGTAAGGGGTGCGCGTTCGCCTGCCGGCGCTGCTGTTGTTGTGCGTCGCGGCCACGGTCCACGCCGCGCCGCGCATCAGTATCATCATCGATGATATGGGCAACAACTACCGCTATGGCCGGGAGGCGATCGACCTGCCGGGGACGTTGACCTACTCGTTCCTGCCCGATACACCGTATGCCGCACGGTTCGCCCGTGCGGCGCACGCCGAGGGGCGCGAGGTGATGCTGCACCTGCCGATGGAGGCGGAAAGCGAACGGCGCCTCGGTCCGGGCGGCATCACGCTGCAAATGAGCGAGGCACAATTCCGTGCCACGGTGCGCGCCGATCTCGCCTCCATTCCCTTCGTGAGCGGCGTCAACAATCATATGGGCAGCCTGCTGACCCAGAACACGCCCCATATGGATTGGCTGATGAGCGAGCTGAACGCCCACGGCGGTCTCTATTTCGTCGATAGCGTCACCACGCGCCGCACGGTTGCCGCCAAGGTGGCGTTGCAGTACGGACTGCCCACGACGCGGCGCGACTTCTTCCTCGACGACGACCCCGATCCCGACGTCATCCGGCGTCAACTGGCCCGCGCCTTTGCCGCCGCCTACCGCCACGGCACCGCACTGGCCATTGCCCACCCGCACCCGACGACACTGCGGGTACTGGCCGAGGTGCTGCCACGCCTGCGCGAGATCGGGGTCGAACTGGTGCCGGTGTCGCAATTGATCGACGTACGACTTCAGAGGAGCCCCCGTCTATGGCAAGCGTCCTTGTCCCCCTCGCTCCAGGTTGCGAAGAGCTCGAAGCGGTAACCATCATCGACCTGCTGCGCCGCGGCGGTATCGACGTCGTCAGCGCCGGGCTCGATGACGGCCCGATCACGGCCTCGCGCGGCGTGGTGCTGCTCCCCGATGCCTCCCTTAACGATGCACTCAAGCGTGACTACGACATGGTGGTGCTGCCCGGCGGCGGTCCCGGCGCCGAACGGCTCGACAACGACCCGCGTATCGAAATGCTGTTGAAGAAGATGAGTGCGGAAGAGAAGTTCACCGCCGCCATCTGCGCCGCGCCCAAGGTGTTTGCCCGCATCGGCCTGCTCGACGGCCGGCGCGCCACCAGCTACCCGGGTTTCGTCGACAAGATGGGCCTGCCGTCGGTCACCTACCTGACCGATGCCGTGGTGCAGGACGGCAGGGTGATCACCTCGCGCGGCCCGGGCACCGCCATGGACTTCGCCCTGCACTTGGTGGAGGTGCTGGCAGGTGTCGCCAAACGCCGGGAGGTGGAGGCGGGTCTGGTGCGGACGGCCGGTTGAATCAGTATGGGGTTATGGGGGAACGCTATGAACAGGTTTGTGATGATTGTCGTGGCTGCGCTCGCGCTGGTGTCCGGCGGTGTCGCCAGCGCCGACGAGGCACTGGCGCAGAAGAGCGGCTGTTTCGCCTGCCACCGGGTGGACACCAAGTTGGTGGGGCCGGCGTTCAAGGACGTGGCGGCGAAGTACCGCAATGATCCCGGCGCCATCGATCGCCTCACCGCCAAGGTAAAGAACGGCAGCAAGCCCGGCGAGCCGCTGCTGTGGGGCTCCATGGCGATGCCGCCGAGCACGGCGCCGGAGGCCGATGTGCGCAAGGTCGTCAAGTGGGTGTTGACGCTCTGATGGCGAACCCGATGGTGTCGAGCGGTCCGTCTTGGTCTGGCTGCTAAGCGTCATGCTCCATCGATATTCAATCGCCGATGGGCAGGCGTTTTGTTCTCATGCGTCCATTGGCTGCCGTAACGACGATCCCTTGCTCGAATTGGTCGCCAATGCGGGCAAAAACCGATTCGATCAATGCGGCGATTTGTTCGCCGTTGAGTCCCTCCTGACGTATACGCGGAACTGAAGGTTGAGCAGCGCGGGATACGGCCAGCAGGGCGTGGAAATCTGCGTCCAGTGTTATTACGGTACGGCCCTGCTCCCGCGCAGTTTCCAGAACCGCCGTATCTTCGGCACGCGACATCCCGATATCGGCAGTGTGTACCGCATCCCAGCCATGATTCCGCAAGATGCTGGCGGCGCTACGAGGCAACCCTTGATCGAGCAAGAGCCGCCTCATGCGGCTTCGATGTCAACAACACTGTCGTCAAGGCTGGATGCGGCGAATTCGAGTGCCTGCCGGACATCTTCGGCATCGAGTTCGGGGTACTCCGCGAAAAGTCTTTCACGATCTGGATAGAGCGCGACGGCCTCGACCACCCGTTTGACGGTCAGCCGCATGTCTCGAATGGTGGGCTGTCCGTTCATGACCGCCGGATTTACGGTAATACGATCGAAACGGCTCATGAGTTACACCTCGATAAAGACTGAATTCGTTGATTTCTTGCGATCGATGTTGATTGGAGTATAGCGCCGGGTATTGCGAATTGGTCGATACCCATCGTCCGACACCTCCATATGTGTCGTCAGGAGCCCTGCGCAGACCCGGAACTGTGCGGAGTCAGAGTAAACCGAAATCCCCGGCGGGTTCCAGGGCCGCGCACCTGCCGATATTATGCGAATTCCGTCCCGCGGGCTTCAAGACCGCCTCTTCCGACAGTTTCGGGTTAATTGGCAGCGTTCCAACCGCTGCTGCATATTACGCAGCCCGTCCCGCTTCGCGCAGAAACTCCTCCACCGTGGTCGCCTCCAGCGCGCCGTAGGCCTCGCCGTTGAAGGTGAGGATGGCGCCCGCCAGTTCCGACCAGGTGAAGCCGGAACTCCAGGGCGGCGGCGCCCGCTCTCCCTGCGGGCGGCGCGGAAACAGATAGCCGCGGCCGGCGCGATAGAGCAGGCTGTAGGGGACCGCATCGCGGTGCAACTGGGCGATCGCCTGCCACATCTCCGCTGCCTGGTCGAAGGTCAGACAGGGGGCGGGGTAGGATTGGGCACCGCCGTTGTGCCGCCAGCGGGGATCCTCCACCGCCAACGCCTGCGGCTGCACGAACAGTTGCAGGTGCAGGTGGTTGACCGAGGCGAAGGCGCCGTAGCTGTTGTAGCCGATGCCGGCGCCGGGCAGGGTCCGGCCCAGCAGCGCGGTCACCTCCCAGGCGTAGTCGTGATAGTGCCGTTGCAGGTATTGCGGCAGGCATTGGTCGCGCTCCGGCACCAGCAGGCCGTGCAGGTCGGCAAACGGATATTTGTTGTAGTAGAGGTCGGCCTGGCGCCCGGCCAGCTCGCCGCTCCAGAACAGCTCCCGCTGCATGAACGGCTTGTTGAAGTGAAACCCCTGCGGATTGAACGGCGCGGAGATCCCCTCCGGCTTCTGGCCGCTGATGCGCTTGGGCCGGAACGAGCGCAGGTGGTTGAACTGCAACTGCCACGGACCGACGCGGCGTGTCGCCGTCGGTTGCAGTGCCTCGAACCCGACCGTGGCGATCTTGAGAAACACCAGCAGGTCCTCCTCCACCTCGTCGAGCGCCAGGCCTTCGCCCAAGGCGTGGCGAAAGCGCCGCAACAGCCGCTCGAACTGGGCGCGCAGCGGCGCCGCCAGCTGTCGGTAAATGGCGGGGTCATAGGTCGCGTTGGCGCAGACCAGGATGAAGGTGCCGAGCGATTCCTGTTGCAGCAGTGTTTGCAGGCCGGCGACAAAGGGGCGGCGAAGCCGCTCGGTACTGGCGAAGGGTGATTCCATAATGGAGATATCGTAGGACGAGGTTAACGTTGGCAGTGGGGGCAATAATAGGTCGAACGCTGGCCCTGGCGCAGCTGTTTGATGGTGGTGCCGCACACCGGGCAGGGCTCGCCGGCCCGATCGTAGACGCGCAGCCGTTGGGCGAAATAGCCCGGCTTGCCGTCGCCGCCGACGAAGTCGCGCAAGGTGGTGCCGCCCTGGGCGATGGCCTCCTGCAACACCGCTTTGATGGCAGCCGCGAGGCGCTGACAACGTTCGTGCGACAGACGGCCGGCGGCGCGCGCCGGGTGGATGCCGGCGCGAAACAGCGCCTCGTTGGCGTAGATGTTGCCGACCCCGACCACCACCTTGCCGTCCATGATGAACTGCTTTATTGCCGTCTTGCGGCCGCGTGAGCGGGCGAACAGATAGGCGCCGTCGAATTCCGGCGCCAGCGGCTCCGGTCCCAGGTTGCGCAGCAGTTCGTGAAGCGACGGATCGTCCCGGGTCCACAGCACCGCGCCGAAACGGCGCGGATCGGTGAGGCGCAGCGTTATTCCGCCGTCGAACAACAGGTCGAAGTGATCGTGTTTGCCGACGGCGGCGGCGGCGTCCACCAGCCGCAGGCTGCCGGACATGCCGAGGTGCAGAATCAAGGTGCCGTGATCGCTGCGCAACAGCAGGTATTTGCCGCGGCGCTCCACGGCGTGGATGGGCTGGCCGCGCAATTTGGTGGCCAGGCCGCGCGTTATAGGCCAGCGCAGGCGCCGGTTGCGGATCACCGCTGCGCGAATGGTCCGGCCGATCACATGGGGCGCAATGCCGCGGCGTGTCGTTTCGACTTCAGGGAGTTCGGGCACCCGGTCCTCACGGTTTGCTGGGCGCCGGCGCCTCCTTCTCTCCGTCCGGCGCACCGGTCAGGGTCAGCAGCGCCTTTGCCTGATCTTTCGGCAGATGATACTCGATCCCGAGGTCCGGCCGCGCGAGGATCAGGTCCGGCTTGCGCGCGACGATGCGAAATACCAGCGGCTTCGGGTGCTGCGCCAACTGGATGCGTATTTCGCCGGTGTCGGCGCTCTTGCCCTTGGCCGGCGTATAGGGCTCGACGCTGAGGGCCGAGGCATAGCGCCAGGCGTCGACCAGCCGGGTGAGCGCGTCGGCCGAATAGTGGACGGGTCTGGGCTGTGGCCGCCAATCGCCGTTGCGCATGACCAGCGTCAGCCCGGGCAACGCCACCCGTTCGATCTTGGCCGGATCCGGCAACAGCCGGTAGCTGACAAAACCGGTGTAGGAGCCCAGCAGATGATAGTAGGCCACGTCGTCGATCAGGTGGATGGTATTGCCGATGCGCACGTAGCGCCGGTTGCCGAGGGGCGTGGTGCTGCCGAAATCGATCTCCAGTTTGTCGAGGAACAGTCGTGCCGCCGGCTTGTCGAGTCCGTACTGGGCGAGGTCGAGCCCCTTCACCGGATTGGCGCCGAGGCTGTGGTTTTGGGTGACGCGCAGCAGCGATTGCACCCGCCAGTCGTTGGCCCGCGCGTCGATCGGCGCTTTCATTCGCCATTGGTCGTCGACCTTGGCCAGCTCTATGGTCTTGCGCTGCTGCCGCTCGATGCGGATGGCGTGCACATCGCCGGGTTTTAGGGCGGTCAGCGTCGGCGGGGCGACCGGCGGCTTGTGTCCCGGTTGCAGCCAGACAATCAGCCCCAATACCGCGACGACGGCGAGCAGGCCCAGGTTGAGTGCGTTGCGTTTGCTCATCGCCGCCACCTCAGCGCTTGCGCCGCTTCAACCAGATGACGATACCCGCCGCCAACAGCCCGCCCGGCAGGACGAACAGGAAACCGAAGCCGATCAGGTAGCCGGTGGTGGGCGACATCGCCAGCTTGGTGTCGCTGGCGGCCTTCGGCGGGATGCGGATCAGCGCATCGTCGTGGGCGAGCCAGTTGATCATGCGTTCACCCAATTCGAGGTTGGCGCCGTTGCCGAGGTAGGTGTTGGAGAGGAAGTCGCCGTCGCCGACGACGATGACACGCTGTTGCCCGGCCGGCGGTTTAGTGGTGGTGGCCTCCTCTTTGTCGCCCTTGTGCGGCGTGGCGTCATGCGGCGGTTGGGGGCGTTGCAGCGCGACGCCGATGGTCAACGGTCCCGGCACATCCTTGCCCTTGTCGTAGCGTACCTCGCCCTCCAGCGGTCCGGTCTCCGACCAGCTGCGCGGCATGGTGCGCAGCAACGGCGTCGCGTGCCATGGCGCCTTCACGCCGTCGGTATTCATCGCGACGGCATAGGGGAACAGGGTCACGCTGGCCAGATTCTGCGTCACCGCCTGCTGCGGATATCGCGCCACGACGGCGAAGGCGGCGTTGCTGATGCCGAGCAGTCGCGTGGTCGGATCCACCACGGTGCCGGGATCGAACTTCAGCCCCAACTGCGCGGCCAGCGGGCCGAGCTGATGCAGGCCGCCCGGTTCCGCCAGCCACAGCAGGTTGCCGCCCTGTTGCACGTAATCCTGAATGAGGCGTACCTCGCCCGGGAACAGGTTCACTTGCGGGCTGGCGATCACCAGCACCGCCGTATTGTGCGGGATCGCCGGCGTCTGGGTGAGGTTGAGCTGGCTGATCTGCAGCCCTTTGTTGCGCAGTTGCTTGCCGAAATTGCCCAAGTCGAAGTTGGCTCGTCCGTCCGGGTTGCGTTCGCCGTGACCGGCGAGGAACACGATCTTGCGCTGGCCGGTCCGCGCCAGCTGCTGCAAGGCGTTGGTGATCGCCTCCTCGCTCAGGCGCTGCACGTGTTGGGTGCGGCCCTGGTATGCGATCACCAGCTCGCCGTCCATGGTGACGCCCGCGGCGCGCACCTTGTTCGGCTCCATGTCGGGGTCGACGAAACGCAGCGTGATGTCGCTCTTGACGCGCCGGTAGCGATCCACCAGGTCCTTGATCTGCTTGCGCAACGTCGACAACTCGTTGTTGCGGGCGAAGGCGGTGATGGCGATCGGACCCTTGAGTTCCTTGAGCAGGGCGGCGCTTTCGCTGGAGAGGGTATGTCGTCCGTTGGCGGTCCAGTCGGATTCGAAGTGATAGCGTGTGCTCAACCAGGCCAGCAGGCCGATGGCGACCAGGAACAGGACGGCAAAGGTGGCACCTTGCAGGCGCAGCAGGCGGCGGCTCTTGGCGCTCGCTTCCATGTCAAACCTCCGCGGTAATCAATGTTGCAGACGATCGGCGTCGAGACGCCGCACGCTGAAGACCAGAAACAGGACGATGAACAGCAGGTAGTAGATCACGTCGCCGGTATCGAACACGCCGCTGAGCAGCGACTGAAAGTGCTGCTGCAACGACAGGTAGGCGAACAGGCCGCTGGAACCGCTGTCGCTCACCGCGTTGCCCGCCCAGTTGATCAGCCACAGCAGCAGCAGCAGACCGAAGGTGGAGACGGCGGCGACCGTCGGTTGTGCGGTCAGGGTCGACATATAGAGGCCGGCCGCGGCAAACGCGGCCAGCATCAGCAGCAATCCCAACAGACCGGCGGCGAACTGGCCCATGTCGAGCGAGCCGCCGATCAGCAGCGACAACGGCATCAGCGCCACCAGCGCCAGCTGGATCGCGAGAAACGCCACCACGCCGAAATACTTGCCGATAATGATCTCGGTCATCGACACCGGCGCCGACAACAACAGCGGCAAGGTGCGATTGCGGCGCTCCTCGCTCACCAGACGCATGGTGACCAGCGGTACGATCAGCAGCAGGATGATGGCCGCGGTGCCGAGCAGCGGCGCGACGATCACCTCGGTCATGCCGGGCGCGTTGTGCATCATGGCGAGTTGCGGTTGCAGGCGCGCATACTCCTGCACCTGGGTCAGGAACAGATAGGCGAGTATGAACTGCACCACCCCGAGGATGCTCCAGGCCAGCGGCGAGAGGAACAGTGTGCGCAGTTCGCGCGCGGCGATATGCCGGATCATCAGGCCGCCTCCTCAATCGCTTCGTTGTCGGTGAGCTGCACGAAGATCTCCTCCAGCGACAGCCGCTCGGGGGTCAGTTCGAACAGCCCCCAGCCGCCGCTTACGGCCTGCTCCGCCAGCGCCTCGGCGGGAGGCTGATCGGGCTCGTGGTGCAGACGGAAGCGCCCGTCGTCGAGCGCTTCGACCTCCAGTACCCCGGCAATCGCCTTGAGCGTTGCCGCTTCGGGCGGACGGTGGAGTCCGACGATCAGCGTGGCCTGCTGCATGCGGCGCGTCAGGCCGTCGATGGAGTCGGTCAGCACCAGTTCGCCCTTGTTGATGATCTGCACCCGATCGCAGATGGCCTGAACCTCGGGCAGGATATGGGTGGAGAGGATGACGCTGTGCTCGGCGGAGAGGTCGCGGATCAGCTTACGGATCTCGCGGATCTGGATCGGGTCGAGTCCGACGGTCGGTTCGTCCAATATCACTACGGCTGGGGTATGGATGATCGCCTGGGCGATGCCGATGCGCTGCTGGTAGCCTTTGGAGAGATTGCCGATGAGTCGCGCGCCGACGTCGCTCAGTCCGCAGCGCTCCTTGGCGTAGCTCACGGCGCGGCGCACCTCGTTGTTCGCCATGCGGTCGAGGCGCGCGCAGTAGGCGAGGAACTCGTCCACCGTCAGTTCGCGATAGAGCGGCGGCTGTTCGGGCAGGTAGCCCAGGGAGGTCTTGGCCCGTTTGGGATATTCCAGCAGGTCCACGCCGTTGATGGTGATGCCGCCGGCGCTCGGCGCCAGATTGCCGGTGAGCATCTGCATGGTGGTGGATTTGCCGGCACCGTTGGGCCCGAGAAATCCCAGCACTTCACCGCGCTTCACCTGGAAGCTCACGTCGCGCACCGCGCAGTGGGTGCCGTAGTAGCGATAGAGGTGCTGTACGTCGATCAGGCTGTCCGTTTCCATAGTCTCTCTTCTTGTTCAAAGTGAAACGAAAGGGTTGCCCGGCAGCGGCAGGCCGTAGTCTATCACCGGTTGCTGCGATGCAGCCCGGGCGTCGATGCCGGCGTTTTGCGTACGCATGCAGAGACAACGATCGCGGCCGACAAGTTCACGGCAGGTGGTGGCGAATCGGCCGCGGCGCCGTAGAATGGGCGTCGCCCGCGCCCTGGCCATTGTTGAACGGACGGTTTGCCCATGCTGATTCTCGGTGTCGACACCGGCGGTACCTTCACCGACTTCGTGCTCTACGATGACGGCGCGCTGCGCATCCACAAAGTGCTGTCGACACCGGCGGCGCCGGAGCGCGCGATCCTGCAAGGGATCGACGAGCTGGGGCTGTCGCCGCGGCTGGCCCGGCTGCATCTGGTGCACGGCTCCACCGTCGCCACCAATGCGGCGCTCGAAGGCAAGGGCGTGCGCACCGTCTACATCGGCAACCGCGGCCTGCGCGACCTGCTCACCCTCGGCCGCCAGGCGCGCGCCGAGTTGTACAACCTGCAACCGGATGCCGTGGCGCCGCCGGTGCCCGACGACCTCTGTCTGGAGACCGGCGGCCGGCTCGCGGCCGATGGCTCGGTGGTGGAGCCGCTCACCGACGCCGACCTGGCCGAGCTGCGCGCCGCCGTCGAGCGGCTGGCGCCCCGCGCCGTGGCCATCAATCTGCTGTTCTCCTATCGCGACGACCGCTTCGAGCGCGCCGTTGAGGCGGCGTTGCCGCCGGCCCTGTTCGTGTCGCGCTCCTCCGCGGTGCTGCCGGAGATCCGCGAGTACGAGCGCGGCATCGCCACCTGGCTCAACGCCTGGGTCGGGCCGCTGGTGGAGGGTTATCTGCAACGGTTGCAGGCGGGGTTGCCCGGCGCGGCGCTGACGGTCATGCAGAGCTCGGGCGAGACCATCGCCGCCGCCCAGGCCGGCCGCGAGGCGGTGCGGATGCTGCTGTCGGGGCCGGCCGGCGGGCTGGTCGGCGCCCGCTTCGCGGCGCGCCATGCGGGGCGCGAACGGCTGCTCACCTTCGACATGGGCGGCACCTCCACCGACGTGGCGCTGGTCGACGGCGAACTGCGGCTCACCAGCGAGGGACGCATCGGACGCTGGCCGGTGGCGGTGGCCCAGGCCGATATCCACACCATCGGCGCCGGCGGCGGCTCGCTGGCCTATATCGACGGCGGCGGGCTGTTGCAGGTCGGTCCCGAGTCGGCCGGCGCCGACCCCGGCCCGGCCTGCTACGGCCGCGGCGGTGAGGTGCCGACGGTCACCGATGCCAACCTGGTGCTGGGGCGGCTGCGGCCCGAGGCCTTCCTCGGCGGCGGGATGCGGCTCGATGCGGCCGCCGCCCATGCCGCGGTGGGGCGCCTGGGCGAGCGGCTGGGGTTGACGGCGGAGGAGACCGCGGCCGGCATCATCACCCTGGCCGATGAGCACATGGCGCGGGCCCTGCGGGTGATGTCGGTGCAGCGCGGCGTCGACCCGCGCCGGCTCACCCTGGTCTCGTTCGGCGGCGCCGGCGGCCTGCACGTCTGCGCCCTGGCCGAACGGCTCGGCATGCGCCAGGCGCTGGTCCCGGTCCATGCCGGCGTGCTGTCGGCCCTGGGGATGCTGGCGGCGCCGCGCGGCCGCCAGTTGTCGCACACCGTGATCAGCCCGTTGGAGGCGCTGGCGCCGGCCGAGCTGGAACGCCATTTCGACCAGCTGGCGCAACAGGGGGAGGCAGCGCTCCAGGCCGAAGGCGTCGCGCCCGATCGGCTGGCGCGGCGCCGCACCCTGGACCTGCGTTACCGCGGCCAGGCCTACACCCTCAACGTGCCGTGGGACGGCGCAACCGCCGCCACCGTCGAGGCGTTCCATCAGGCTCACCAGGCGCGTTTCGGCCACCGCCTGGCGCTGCCGGTGGAACTGGTGAATGTGCGGCTCGGGTTGTTCGCCCCCGCCTCGTCCCTGGCGCTGGCCGACGTGCCGACCACGCCTGCGGGGCCGGTCGGCGCCGCCATCCTCCATGGGCTGACCGAACCCGCCGCGGTGTGGGCGCGGGAACGGCTGGCGGCGGGGCAGGCGATCGACGGACCGGCCCTGATCACCGAGCGGGTCTCCACGACCTATCTGGCGCCCGGTTGGCGCTGTCGCGTCGACGGTGTGGGCAATCTGGTGCTCGACCTGCCTTCATAGTTTTGCCGCGCCCAGGCCGGTGTCTCCCGGCAGGTCCACGCCTTAACTATTCGTGCGCAGGACCGCTCTCCATGACACTGCGACCGTTCGCGCACCGTCCGCCGGCCGGCGATCGGCGGCGGGTTGAGCATGGCGGCCCAATTTTGACGCTGCGTTGACACGCCGTGCGGAAAATGGGGGCCGCTGCCGTTTTGGCAGCGGTCTTTTGTTTGCGGCCCGTTTGCCGCAGGAGCAGTCACCTTGTCAGCAACCCGCCAATTTGTCGGTATTTAGCCCCGCAAACGTTTCAGGGCCGTCCCACCGATTTCCTTACCGCCGCCGCCGCCATGGATGATTCGTATGAAATACATGCGTTTGGCTGATCGTCATGCATGGTTGTCCAATGGCCCTGCTGAGGGCACGGTTGTTGCTGCGCCGATTTACCTTTGCCACCGAGATCGCGTCCATGAATAAAATGAAAGCTGTTTCCCGGTTTTTCCGGTTTGCCGCCGGCCTCCTTCCGGCACTGCTGCTGCCCCAGCTGGCCTTTGCCGCCGGTACGGCACGCACCGCGCCGACACTGTTCGGCTTCCCCGTGGAATTCTTTCTGTTCGGTGCCATCCTCCTCGGCATCGCCCTGTTCCACAATCAAACCTTCCGTGTCGCCGTTATCGGCGTGTCGGTGATCATCGTCTACAAGCTGATCTTCACCGGTTTTTCCGCCGGGCCGGGGATCGGCGGGCTGCTGCACCACCTACAACATGAGTGGGTCACCCTGGCCAATCTGCTCTGCCTGTTGCTGGGCTTCGTGATCCTGGCGCGTCACTTCGAAAAGAGCCATGTGCCGGTGGTGCTGCCGCGCTTCCTGCCCCACGACTGGATCGGCGGTTTTGCGCTGCTGGTGATGGTGTTCATCATCTCCAGCTTTCTCGACAACATCGCCGCCGCCATGATCGGCGGCGCCATGGCGCACCAACTGTTCCGCGGCAAGGTGCATATCGGCTTCCTCGCGGCCATTGTCGCCGCCTCCAATGCCGGCGGTTCGGGTTCGGTGGTGGGCGACACCACCACCACCATGATGTGGATCGACGGCGTGCGGCCGTTCGATGTGCTTCACGCCTATATCCCCGCCGTCGTGGCCATGGTGGTGTTCGGCATCCCGGCGGCGATGCAGCAGCAGCGCTATTCGCCGATCATCAAGCACGCCCACGCCCACACCCATATCGATTGGGCGCGGGTCGGCATCGTGCTGCTGATCCTGGGGGCCGCCATCGGCATCAATGTCACCGTCAATGTCCGCGACCCCGCCATCGCCGAGCGTTTCCCCTTCATCGGCGTGGCGGTGTGGCTGGCGATCCTGGTGTCGGTGCCGCTGCGCCGGCCCGACTGGGAGGAGGTGGGTGCCAGTGTGAAAGGCTCGATCTTCCTGCTCTGTCTGGTACTGGCGGCGTCCCTGATGCCGGTGGACAAGCTGCCGCTGGCTTCGTGGCAGAGCGCCTTCAGCCTCGGCGTCGTGTCGTCGGTGTTCGACAATATCCCGCTGACGGCGCTGGCGCTGCATCAAGGCGGCTACGACTGGGGCATGCTGGCCTACGCGGTGGGTTTCGGCGGTTCGATGATCTGGTTCGGCTCGTCGGCCGGCGTGGCGCTGACCAACCTCTTTCCCGAGGGCAAGTCGGTCGGCCAGTGGCTGCGCCACGGCTGGCACGTGGCGGTGGGCTATCTGGTGGGATTTGCGGTGTTGATGTGGAGCGTCGGCTGGCAGGTGTCGCCGCCGCACAAGGCGCCAAGCATCGCGGCGTCCCACACGCAGATGGTGGCGACGGCGGCGCAGCGCTGAGGGCCCGGGCATGGCGCCGCCGTGCGCCGTGCCCGCGGTTGATTGCCTCAGCAGGACGAAAAAAAGCCCGGCACATGGCCGGGCTTTTTTATCGGAGGCAGGAAGCGCTACTTAATCTTCGCTTCCTTGTACACCACATGCTTACGGACGACGGGATCGTACTTCTTGATCTCCATCTTTTCCGGCGTGGTGCGCTTGTTTTTGGTGGTGGTGTAGAAATGGCCGGTGTCGGCGGACGACACCAGTTTGATCTTTTCGCGTGCACCTTTAGCCATGGTCGTTCTCCTTACACCTTCTCGCCACGGGCGCGCATCTCGGCCAGCACCGCATCGATACCCTTCTTGTCGATGGTGCGCATGGCCTTGGTGCTGAGACGCAGGCGGACGAAACGTTTCTCGCTCTCAACCCAGAAGCGGTGGGTCTGCAGGTTAGGCAGAAAACGGCGCCGCGTCTTGTTGTTCGCGTGCGAAACATTGTTACCCGTCATTGGGCCCTTGCCCGTGACTTGACATACTCTGGACATGATTCTTGCCTCCGAACGGAATTCTTTCCCGTCTCGCGACGAGGAGCCGCGTTTTATATCAGACTTCGGTCCCTAGATCAAACCCCGTTCGACCAGCGACACCATTTCGCCGTCCCCGACCACCAGGTGATCCAGCACCCGAATCTCCACGGTGGCCAGGGCATCCTTGAGGCGCCGGGTGATGGCCTCGTCGGCGCGGCTCGGCTCGGCGACGCCGGAGGGATGATTATGGGCCAGGATCACCGCCGCCGCATTGTGGCCCAGCGCCCGCTTCACCACCTCGCGCGGGTGCACCGCGGCGCCGTCGATGGTGCCGCGGAACAGCTCGTCGAAGGCGATGACGCGATGGCGGTTATCCAGGAACAGGCAGGCGAATACCTCGTGGTGGTAGCCGCGCAGACGGGCCGCGAGAAAACGGCGGGTATCGTCCGGTGAGGTCAGGGCGTCGCCCCGTTGCAGCGTCTCCCACAGGTGGCGCCGCGCCAGCTCGAGTGCGGCCTGCAGCTGAACGAACTTGGCCGGTCCCAGCCCCTTGTGGCGGCGCATGGCCTTGTAGTCGGCGTCGAGCAGCGGGCGCAGGCCGCCGCACTCGGTCAGCAGTCGGCGCGCCAGGTCCACGGCGCTGACGCCGGGCAGTCCGGTGCGCAGGAAGATCGCCAGCAGCTCTGCGTCGGACAGCGTGGCGGCACCCGTTCGCAGCAGCTTTTCCCGCGGTCGCTCCGCCGCGGGCCAGTCCCGAATCGCCATGGTCACCTCCGTGTGATGTGCAGAAAGGTACAAGATACAAGGGGAAAGGGCAAAGACCGAAGGCAGAGGGGAATGTAAGCCCTGTTCGCTCCGTCCACCCCGTATCTGATAATTGCAGGGTGTATTTGCTACACTCCGGCTCCATGAGCGGGTTAGTGAACAGACACATACTTCTCGGCGTCACCGGCGGGATCGCGGCCTACAAGGCGTGCGAACTGGTGCGGTTGCTGCGGCGCGCCGGTGCCGAGGTGCGGGTGGTGATGACCCGCGGCGCGACCGAATTCGTCACGCCCCTCACCTTCCAGGCCCTCTCCGGCCATCCGGTGCGCAGCGCGCTGTTCGATGCCGGCGCCGAGGCGGGGATGGACCATATCGAACTGGCACGCTGGGCGGACCTGATTCTGGTGGCGCCGGCCAGTGCCGATTTCCTCGCCCGGCTGGCGGCGGGGATGGCCGACGACCTGCTGGCGACGCTGTGCCTGGCGACCACGGCCCCTGTCGTTGTGGCGCCGGCGATGAACCAACAGATGTGGCAGGCGGCGGCGACCCGGGAGAATGTCGAACGGCTGGCCGCCCGCGGGGTACCGCTGCTGGGCCCGGCCACGGGCGAACAGGCGTGCGGCGAGAGCGGACCGGGGCGCATGTTGGAGCCCCCGGAACTGATGGCGCAGGTCGAGGCGCTGCTGGGCAGCGGCCCGCTGGCCGGCGTCACCGCACTGGTGACCGCCGGCCCGACGCGGGAGGCGATCGACCCGGTGCGCTTTATCAGCAACCGCAGCTCCGGCAAGATGGGGTTCGCGATGGCGGCGGCACTGACGGCGGCGGGGGCCGATGTGGTCCTGGTTGCCGGGCCGGTGCAGCTGCCGACGCCGCCGGGGGTGCGGCGCGTCGATGTGGAGAGCGCCGCCGCGATGATGGCGGCGGTCGAGGACGAACGGTTCGACCTGCTGGTGGCGACGGCGGCGGTGGCCGATTACCGGCCGACGGCGGCGGCGACCGGCAAAATGAAAAAGGAGCAGCCGACTCTGGCACTGGCGCTGACGCGCAACAGCGACATCCTGGCGACGATCAGCGTCCAGCGGCCCGACGTGTTCACCGTTGGTTTTGCCGCCGAGACCGACGACCTTGCGCGCTACGCCCGTGGCAAACTGGCGGCAAAGAAGCTGGACATGATCGCCGCCAACTGGGTGGGCGGCGGCCGCGGGTTCGACAGTGAGAGCAACGCTTTGCAGGTCTATTGGGCGGACGGTGATGCTGCACTGGAAGAGGCGCCCAAGGCCGAGCTGGCGCGTCGTTTGGTGACATTGATCGCTGAACGCTATCTGCAAAGCCCTAAAGTGAGGGGGCATTGAGGGAAACGATGAACGACGCTATGCGCAAGATACAACTCAAGGTACTCGATCCCCGCATCGGCGGCGAGTTTCCCCTTCCCGCCTACGCCACCGACGGTTCGGCCGGTCTCGACCTGCGCGCCTGTCTTGCGGCGCCGTTGGAGATCGGGCCCGGCGAGACGCATCTGATACCCGCCGGCATCGCCATTCACATCGCCGATCCGTCGCTGGCGGCGGTGCTGTTGCCGCGCTCGGGCTTGGGGCACAAAAAAGGTATCGTGCTGGGCAATCTGGTGGGCTTGATCGACAGCGATTACCAGGGCGAGGTGTTCGTTTCGTGTTGGAACCGATCCGGCGATTCATTTACCATTAACGTCGGCGAACGTATCGCACAAATGGTTTTTATCCCCGTCGTGCAGGTGGCATTCGATGTGGTGGACGATTTTGAATCGAGCATGCGCGGCGCGGGTGGATTCGGGCACACCGGACACCATTGAGCCGTCCGTCAGTTGAGGAGATGACCGGCCTTGAAATCTCTGCTGAATAAGTTGCGCAAAGGGCCGGCGGACCGTCCTGCCGGCGGCGTGGCTGCGCCCGCCAAAGAGTCCCGCGGCCTCAGTATCCGACGCATGACCCTGTTGGCGTTCCTGCTGGCGGTAGTGGTGCTCGCCATCACGGCGGGATTCACCTATCTGCAGTTCGGGTTGCTGGGCGACAGCAGGACCGACGCCTTGCGCAAGGCGCAAACCGCGACGCTTGCCGCCCGGCTGGGCAGCCGGATCGAGGGCTACGCCGATATCGTGGCGGCGGCTGGCCGTAGTCCGGAATTGGCGACCGCCTTGGCCGGCAATGACTCGGCGCTGGTGGCGCAGCACGCGGCGGCGTTGGGCCGGCTGCTCCCCACCCTGTTGGGCGTGCGCATTCTGCCGTCGGGATACAACCAGATCGACAATACCAGCCAGCCTCCGTTGAGTTATGCCTGCCTGGATCTGATCCATCGTGCCGAAACCGAGCGGACGCCGCCGCCGGTGGAGGTCCATCTGTTTGACACCAAAGGGCAGCATATGGTCATCGTCCGTCCGGTCGTCGGGACAGACGGTATCGCCGGCACCATTCTGGTCACCTTGGATGTCGATCTGTTGAAAAAGTGGGTACAGCCCCTGAGCGGCGAAACCAAAGGCTATGTGGAATTGCGCCAGGGCGCCGCCGACACGATGGTGCTTGCCGCCGTCGGCGACAAAGCGCTGTTGAGCGGCGGCGTGCGGTACAGCGCCGCCGTGCCCGGCACATCGTGGCAGTTGGCACAATGGCTACCGGCGCCGGTTGCGTTGACGGCCGCCCAGCGGTTGGCCTTCTTTTCGGTGTTCGGTTTTGCCGCTGCGATTTTGATTGCGGGATTCATGTTCTTGGGCATCATGTGCAGCCGCATCGTGCGCGGCGATCTGGTCGCGGTGGTTAAACAGGCGGTCGATATGGTGAGCGGCGGACGCCAGCACAATTTCGACGTGCGCCTGGCCGAGTCGCGCGAGGTATTGCGCGCGTTGGAGCAGCGCATACAACCCAAGCAGGTGCATCCCGATTTCGCCAAAGCGGCGGCAATGCGTGAAGAGCCCGGCATCATTGTGGACGACGGGGTGTCCGGCGAGGATGATCTGGCACCGTCGGTATTATTCATGGACAAGGATGCGGTGGCGGTGGAGGAAGTCACCGACGCTTCGGCTGACAACGACAAGAAAGAATAATGACGGCTTCCGCAGCACCGGACGATGTGCTGCTGTACCAACAGAGTGACGGCTAATCCTTCGGACTGATCGGAATTTATGACGCTTGACTTCAATACCGCGATGAATAATGCCCGGGTGCTTGCCGAGGCCCTGCCCTATATCCGCCGTTTCTCCGGCAAGACCATCGTAATCAAGTATGGCGGTAACGCCATGACCGAGGAGCACCTCAAGCACAGCTTCGCCCAGGATGTGGTGTTGATGAAGCTGGTGGGGATGAACCCGGTCGTGGTCCACGGCGGCGGTCCGCAGATTAACGATTTATTGAAGCGCATCGGTAAACAAGGCGAGTTTATTCAGGGCATGCGCGTGACGGACCGCGAGACCATGGACGTGGTGGAAATGGTGCTCGGCGGTTTGGTCAACAAGGATATTGTCAATCTCATCAACCAGCACGGCGGCCGTGCCGTGGGACTGACCGGCAAGGATGGCGGCATGATCAGGGCACGGAAGCTGTTGATGAAGAGCCGCGACAAGCAGGATGAGCTTATCGACCTCGGTCTGGTGGGTGAGGTGACTTCGATCGACCCGGCGATCGTCGCGTTGCTTGATACCCGCGACTTCATCCCGGTGATCGCGCCGGTGGGTGTCGGTGAAGACGGGCAATCCTACAATATCAACGCCGACCTGGTCGCCGGCAAACTTGCCGAAACGCTCGGTGCGGAAAAGCTGATCCTGCTGACCAACACCGCTGGCGTGTTGGATAAGGGCGGCACCCTGCTGACCGGTTTGACGGCGACGAAGGTGGATGAGCTGATCGCCGACGGCACCATCAGCGGCGGGATGATTCCGAAGATCGGTACCGCGCTTGAGGCAGTGAAACATGGTGTCAAGGCGAGTCACATCATCGACGGCCGTGTCGAGCACGCGCTGTTGCTGGAGATATTTACCGACGCCGGTGTGGGCACACTGATCAAGCAAGGCTGAGGGTGGCAACATGAGTAGCGACAAACCGTCACGGCGACAACAGATACTGGAAGCACTGGCCCACGAACTGGAGACCAGTCCGGGCGAGCGCATCACCACGGCCGGACTTGCCCGTGCGGTCGGCGTCTCCGAGGCGGCGTTGTATCGTCATTTCCCCAGCAAGGCAAAAATGTTCGAGGGGCTGATCGAGTTTTTGGAAGAAACGGTGTTCGGCTTGATCAATCGTATCCTCACCGATGATCGGGACGTTGCCGCGCGCTGCGAGAAGATCATGGCGGTGTTGCTGGGTTTCTCCGCGCGCAATCCCGGCATCACCCGCATCCTGGTGGGCGATGCGTTGGTGGGGGAGACGGAGCGGCTGCGACTGCGTATCAGCCAGTTCTACGACCGTATTGAAACACAGCTCAAACAGGTGTTGCGGGAAGGCGAGCTGGCGGGCCGGTTGGCCAGTGGCGCACCGGTGGCCGCCATCGCCAATTTGTTGGTGGCCGCGGCCCATGGTCGCATGGCGCAATTCGTTCGCAGTAGTTTCAAGCGGCCGCCGACCGAATTGTGGGAGCAGCAGTGGCCGCTGCTGGCGCGCGGTATCTTCGGCGCATAGGGTGTGACGGGATAAAAAAAGCCACGCCGCGGCGTGGCTTTTTTTGTCGCCGCGACGACTATTGTGGCGGCTGTTGCTGCATCTTCTCCAGTTCGCGAAAACGTTGGAGATAGGCCGCGTATTGCTTGTTGATGCCTGCCTTTTCCTGTTGCGAATAGGCGATGTATTTCTGTTTCCCATCAATCTGCTGCTGTGTCGAAGCCATATCCTCTTTGAGTTCATCGCTCAGCGGCCGGCCGTTGCGTTCGTATGCCGCGGCCCGTCGCTGCAACTCATCAAGTTTCTTCTGCAAACCGGCGATGGTTGCCGTGGTGACCTCGATGGTGGCGTCAATGGCGCTTAATTTGCGATCGCGCGATCGGGTGATGTCCTCTTCCGTGGTGAAGGTGGCGAGCAGCATATGATCGTAGGCCGCCTGCTTCTGTTGTTGCTGTTTCTCCAGCGCGGCTTGTTTGGCCGCGGCCTCCTGGGCCGCCTTGTCCTTCTCGATCTCTTCCTGGGTCTTGGCTGCGGTGCTGACGCCGGTGGCCACGCCCTGGTTATTGAAGGTGGTGGTCTGCTGCTGTGAGTATTCGGGCGGCACCACATTGCCGCATGCGCGAGTTCCATCCTTGTCGGTCCAACACTTGATGCCGGCCATTGCCGAAAGCGGCAGCAACAAGGACAGTAGGAGGGCGCACCGCATCGCCCAATTTGTTCTCTGCGCCATAGCGTGAGTTCTCCCGAATCAAAAGATAATTAAGTGTAATACAGTATACTTCGTCCGTATTTTGTCGTCATGGATCGAAGCGTGGACCTGTTGTTGCAGCAATTGCTTCTGTTGGTCGCCTCCCTGGTGGCCAATGCCTTCTCCGCTTTTGCCGGCGGCGGCGCCGGATTATTGCAGCTGCCGGTACTCCTCTTCCTCGGCCTGCCGTTCGCCGTTGCGTTGGCGACCCACAAGATTGCCACCGTTGCCCTTGGGGTGGGGGCGACCCTGCGTCACAGTAAGACCTCCATCCTGGAGCGAAGTTTTGTGCTGTTCGTGCTGGCTTGCGGCGTCCCCGGTGTGATCCTGGGCGCCAGCGTGATTCTGCATGTGCCGGATCGGGCCGCGCGGTTGGCGCTGGGCGTGTTGACGATGGGCCTTGGCATCTATTCGTGGTGGCAACATGATTTGGGCCAGAACCACGAACCGCGCCATCGAAGCGGGCGTGGGTTGTGGTTGGGCGGCCTTGGATTGTTCATCATCGGGGTGTTGAACGGATCTCTGGCATCGGGTACGGGACTATTCGTGACCCTGTGGCTGGTGCGCTGGTTTGGTCTGGATTACAAGCGCGCGGTCGCCTATACGCTGGTATTGGTCGGCCTGTTCTGGAACGGCGCCGGCGCGATAACGTTGGGGGTGTTGGGCAGCGTCGCATGGAGTTGGCTGCCGGCCTTGCTGCTGGGCTCGTTGTTGGGCGGTTATCTTGGCGCCCACCTGGCCATCGCCAAGGGTAACCGCTGGATCAAGCGCGCCTTCGAGCTGGTCACCTTTCTGGTCGGTTGTTCGTTGCTGTTCGGTTAGCCACTATGCGGTCAGCGCCTCAAGCGTGTGCAGGCGCCGCAGCGCATCGTCCGCATCGGTGCCGCAAACCTCATCGCCCGGATCGAAGCGGCCGCACACCGCCGGCCGCTGCGGCGACCCGAACAGGCGGCAGGTGTTGTCCGCCGCCAGTTGTACGCAGCGTATGCCCGCAGGTTTTCCGTCCGGCATCCCGGGGATGGCCGACGAAATCGACGGCGCGATACAGCAGGCGCCGCAGCCGATGCGGCATTCCATTGGCGGGGACCGGCGACCGATCACTCGACGCCGTATTGGCCGCGGTAGGCGCGTACCGCTTCCAGGTGTTGCCCCAGCGAGGAGTCGTCTTCGAGGTAGCGCATCAGGTCGGCCAGGGTGATGATGCTCGCAACGCTGATGCCGTAGTTCTGCTCCACCTCCTGGATCGCCGACAATTCGCCCTTACCCTTTTCCTGCCGGTCCAGCGCGATGACCACGCCGGCGGCGTTGGCGCCGGCGGCCTGGATGATCTCCATCGACTCGCGAATGGCGGTGCCGGCGGTAATGACGTCGTCGATGATGAGCACGCGCCCTTGCAGCGGCGCGCCGACGATGTTGCCGCCCTCGCCATGGTCCTTGGCTTCCTTGCGGTTAAAGCACCACGGGGTGTTGCGGTTGAAGTGATCCGCCAGCGCGATCGCTGCCGTGCTGGCCAGCGGGATACCCTTGTAGGCCGGTCCGAACAGCGTGTCGAAGGCGATGCCCGAGGCCTCGATGGCGGCGGCGTAGTAACGCCCCAGCCTGGCCAGCTGGGCGCCGGTATTGAACAGGCCGGCGTTGAAAAAGTAAGGGCTGATACGGCCCGATTTCAGAGTGAACTGGCCGAAGCGCAGCACCTGATTTTGGATGGAAAACTCGATAAATTCGCGCTTATAGTCCTGCATGATCCGCAACCGTAATGGAGTTAGGGCGCCATTTTAACAGGAGTCGGCCGATCTCGCGCCAGGTCCCGCAGCGCAGAATTTCCCGGCCGCTGTTGCTATGCTTCGCGAACACGAAATCGACGGGCGGGTCGCCAATGGAGAAATGGGGATGAAGGCGCAGCGGGTGGATGTCGGCAAGGGCGTTTCCTGGCTGGGCGACGGCTGGCGGATATTCACGGTGGATCCCGGCATGTGGATCGTGCTGACCCTGATCAGTGCGGTCGCCACGGTGATCCCCAGCCTGCTGCCGCCCGTTGGGCCGCTGCTGTTTGCGCTGATCATGCCGGGTCTTCTCGGTGGCCTGTTGTACGCGGCGAGCGAGGCTGCGGCCGGCCGGGGGCTGGACCCGGGTCAGTTGGTGGCGGCCTTCAAACAGGTCGAGCGGCGCAATTCGATGCTGGTGTTGGGGGCGCTCAGCGTCGTGGTCAATCTGGTGATGAGCGTTATTGCGCTGGTCCTGATGGGCGGCTCGCTGGGGCTGGGGGGACTTCTCGGCGGTGGCGATCAACAGATGCTGATGACCGGCATCGGCATGGGCCTGCTGCTGGCGCTGTTGATCGACTCTCTGATCTCGTTGCTGTGGATCATGGCGCTGTTTTACGCGGTGCCGCTGGTGATGTTCACCGGCGCCCGTCCGGCTGCCGCACTGAAAAGCAGTATCGAGGCCTGTACTGTCAACGCCATGCCGCTATTGGTGATCGGCGTGTTGTGGCTGTTGCTGGCACTGCTGGCGGCGTTGCCGCTGATGCTGGGTTATCTGGTGCTGGTTCCGGTAAGCATTGGCGCCATCTACGCCAGCTATCGCGATATCTTTTCCGCAACAGCCACCATTGCCGCGGAGTAGCGATGCGCATCATCACCGCCAATCTCAACGGCATCCGTTCGGCGACCGACAAGGGATTTTTCGACTGGCTGGTCAAGCAGCGGCCCGACGTCGTCTGCATCCAGGAGACCAAGGCCCAGGAGCATCAGCTCGATGTGGAGCGCCACTATCCCGCCGGTTACCATGCCTATTTCGTCGATGCGCAGAAGAAGGGCTATAGCGGCGTGGCAATCTATTGCCGCCGCGAGCCGGATCGCGTGGTGACCGCCCTGGGCGCGGGCTTCGAGGACATGGATGCGGAGGGGCGCTATCTGCAGGTCGATTTCGGCAAGCTGAGCATCATTTCGCTCTACCTGCCGTCCGGCTCATCCGGCGACGAACGCCAGCAGGTGAAGTTCAGCTTCATGGAACGCTTCGCCGCGCGGTTGCGCAACATGCGGCGGCAGCGGCGTGACTGGATTATCTGCGGCGATCTCAACATCGTGCATAAAGAGATCGATATCAGGAACTGGAAAGGGAATCAGAAGAACTCCGGCTGCCTGCCCGAGGAGCGTGCCTGGCTCGACCGGCTATTCGGGCCGCTGGGATTCGTCGATGCGTTTCGCGTGATCGATCAGCGGCCTGACCAATATACCTGGTGGTCCAACCGCGGCCAGGCCTGGGCCAAGAACGTCGGCTGGCGCATCGACTATCAGGTGGTCACGCCCAGGCTGGGGGAAGCGGTCGCGCAGGCCTCGATCTACAAGGCGCAGCGCTTCTCCGACCACGCGCCGCTGATCATCGATTACGATTACGACCTCTAGCGCTCAGCTGCCGACCAGGGCCGTGGCGGCCTGATAGAAGATGAAGCTGACGGTCCAGGCCAGGAACAGCGGCCAGAGCACCGCCAGGGCGGTGAAGCGCCAGCTCTTCGACTCCTGCCGCAGTACGGCGATGGCCGACAGGCAGGGTGTGTAGATCAGCACGAACAGCATGAAGCTGTAGGCCTCGATCCAATTGAGATGGGTGGCGATGATGCCGGACAGCGCCCCTTCGTTCGTGCCGTAGATCACGGCCAACGCACCGATAACCACCTCTTTGGCGACGAAGCCGAACAACAGCGCGATGCTCATCAGGTCGTTGATGCCGATGGGATGGAACACCGGCGCCATGAAGGTCGCCAGCCGGCCGGCCAGGGTATGGGCGCTGGCCGGCGCGACACTGAAGGGGACGTTGGTAAGGAACCACACCAACACCACGCCGAGCAGGATGAAGCCGCCGGCCTCGCGCACGAATCCCTTCGCCTCGTGCCAGCCGCGCATCACCATCTGCCGCCAGGTGGGGAAGCGGTACGGCGGAAGTTCCAGCAACAGCGGTTCGTCGTTGGCGAGCCTGCGCCGGTAGAGCAGCGCGGTCAGGAACGATGCGAAGAAGCTCATGCAGTAGAGCGAGAACAGGACGAACGGCGCCATGTGCGGCGAGAACACCGCCGTGGTGAGAAAGATGAACACCTGCAGCCGTGCCGAACAGAGAGAGAACGGGATGATCAGCATGGTGAGCAGGCGCAGGCCCCGCGAACGCATCACGCGGGTACCCATCAGTGCCGGTACGTTGCAGCCGAAGCCCATCAGCTGCATCACGAAGGAGCGGCCATCGAGGCCCAGCCGCGACATGAAGGCGTCGACCAGAAACGCCGCGCGCGACAGGTAGCCGGAGTCCTCGACGATGCCCATGAACAGGAAGAACAGCACGATGATGGGCAGGAACGACAGCACCGTCCCCACACCGTTGTAGATGCCCTCCAGCAGAAAGCTGCTGATTACCGGGCTGGCATGCGCCAGCAGCGGCGCCACCGCGTCCTGTTTAAGCAGGCCCAGTAGCCACTCGACGGCGTTTTGCAACGGCGTGCCGATGGTGTAGATGGCCTGGAACATCAGGTACATGGCGAGGAAAAACAGCGGCAGCCCCAGCAGTGGATGCAGCAGCAGCCGATCGAGGCGGCTGGTGATGGTATCCGACAACGTCACCGGGACGTGCACCGTATCGTGTACCAGCTCTTCCAGGCGCTTTTCCAGCGCGTCGTCGCCGGCGAAGGCCGAGAAGGCCGCCGCGGTGGCCAGCGTGTCGTTCAGATTGCGTTCGATCAGTTGCCGTGCCCACGGGAAACCGATGCCGTGCTTCGCGCTCAGCGTCGCCACCGGGATGTCCAGCGCCTGCTCCAGTTTGTGTTGTTCGATCTGGATACCGAGGCGCTTGGCTTCGTCAACCATGTTGAGCAGTAGAACCATCGGCAGGCCGAGGTCTTTAAGCTGTAGCACCAGCGCCAACTGGCGATCGAGCTGCGTTGCATTGGCGACGATTACCAACAGGTTAATCGGATTTTTTTCCAGGAAATGGCGCACCACCAGCTCGTCTTCGCTGTAGCCGTGCAGATTGTAGATGCCCGGCAGGTCGACGACCTCCACCATGTCGCCGCCCATCAGCAATTTCGCGGCCAACAGGTCGACGGTGATCCCCGGCCAGTTGCCGACGCGCGCGACGGCGCCGGTAAGGCGATTGAAGAAGGTGGACTTGCCCGTGTTGGGCATGCCTAGCAAGGCGATGCGTTTCATGCGATGGAACTTGCCGGCTTCAGGCGGCCGGTTCGATCAGCTTGATCATACGTGCTTCGCGGCGACGTACGATCAAGTCGGTGCTGCCGACGCGGATCTGCAGCGGACCACCCAGGCGTGCACGCCTGATCACCGCCACTTCCCGGCCATTGCGCAGGCCGAGGGCAAACATGCGCGTTCTGAGGGGTTCGTCGCCCTCGACCTGCGCGATGCGCGCGCATTGGCCGGTGGCTAATTGTTCCAAAGTCACAGTCGAGCTCCTTATAACGGCTCTAAATGAGAAAAGTTCTCATTAAGATGATTGCATATAAGTAATCCCTGATCAACCTGGGGACAACCAAATTCACAGAAAAATCAGCCACCGCACCATAGGCCGGTGGGCGGAAGCTGGGAGGGCCCTCGCGTAGCGCGCACGTAATGGCTGCGGCATAGACGCAACGCCACAGCGCTGCGGACAAGCGCTGATCTCAATCTAGCGGTTCCGCCACCGCCCGCCACTGTCCCGCTTCGGTCGCCGCGGCGGTCGTGACGGCGTCGCGGTCGCGGCGGGTGGCGTAGTCGAGCATGCGCTTGGCCCACGGCAGCAGCAGGAATGCAGGAAAACTGAGGAAGAAGGTGAGCAGGAAATAGTCGGCGTAGCCCAGATCCTGTGCCCCGAAACCGCCGGCCCAGCCGGCCAGCGAACGGCTGAGCGCAAACACCGACGACAGCAGGGCGTACTCAGTGGCCGAACGGCGCTTGTCGACCACGGCCATCAGAAACGCCAGAAACGCCGCCGTGCCGAGACCGCTGGTGAACGATTCCAAGCCGCTGGCGCCATACATCATCAATTTGTGCGCCAGCGGTATCGCGGCCGCGGCGTGGCCGGCGGCGAGCGGCAGCACCGAGGCGACCCAGGCATATCCGAGATTGGCGAACGCCTGGCACAGGCCCAGTGTCCAGAGTGCGCGGAAGATCCCCACGCGGTCGGTGATCCAGCCGCCGGCCAGGCCGCCGGCGATGGACAGCACCAGACCGAGGTTGACCGATACCAGTCCAATCTGGCTGGCAGAGAAGCCGGCGTCCACCCAGAACGGCTTCACCATAAACCCCATCGACGCCTCCCCCAGTTTGAACAGGAGGATGAAGCCGATGACCGGCAGCATGTCGGGGCGCCGCAGCATGTCCAGCAGGGCGCCGAACATCGGTCCCTGGTTCAGTTGGCCGCTGGCGACGGTGCCGTTGCGCCGGTGGCCGACGGCGCTGATGGCCAGCGTCGCTGCCGCCGTGCCGATGACATAGAGCCAAAAGTGCTCGATTCCCGCCGACCAGTGGGTGGTGCCGTTGACCAGCCACACGCTGCCGAGCAGAAACAGCAGTACCACGCTTAGCGGCGCCGGATGGGCCAGCAGCCCGCGTAGCTCCTGGCGCAGCGTGATTCCGCGCATGCGCGCGATCAGCCGTTCCCGCGGCGCTTGCAGACAGATGAGCGCCAGCAGCGCAAACAGCGCGGCGGCGGCCACATAGGTGCCGGACCAGCCGATGTAGTCGCTGGCGATGAGGATGAAGCCGGCGCCCAGCATGCCGACACGGTAAAAGCCGATGCGCAGGCCGTTGGCGAGGCCGAATTCGCGCTGGTCGAGCAGTTCGATGGTGTAGCCGTCGATGGCGATGTCGTTGGTGGCCGACAGTAGCGTGAACGCACCGATGGCGATCCAGGTCCATGGACCGAAGCCGGTGTGGACGGCAAGGCCCAGCATCAGCGCACCCATTCCGAGGTCGACCGCCGCCATCCAGCGACGGTGATGGCGGTAATGATCGACGGCCGGCGCCCACAGGAATTTAAGCGTCCATGCCAGCCCCAACAGGCTGAGGAAGCCGATATCCGACAGGCTTACGCCTTGCTGGCGGAACTGCACCGGGAAGATGTCATAGAACATGCCGAGGGGAAGGCCTTCGGCAAAATAGAGTACGCCGACCCAAAACATCTTGGACTTGAGCAGTGACGGCGTAGATTCAGTCATCGTGCGGTTGGGGCGAGGGGTGCAAGAGGCTATGATACACGCTTCATCGGTTTGCCGTCGGACGCTCCTCTATGCATGCGGATATCTCTTATATCGCCGCCTTTTTTGTCGGCCTGTTCGGCGGAGTCCATTGTGTCGGCATGTGCGGCGGCATCGTCGGCGCCCTGTCGTTCGGCCTGCCGGAGGGGGTGCGCGGCCAGCCGGTCAGGTTCCTGCCCTATCTCGCCGGTTACAACGCCGGGCGCATCGCCAGCTATATGGTGGCGGGGGCGCTGATGGGCGGCATCGGCATGCTGGCGGCGCATCTGGGGACGGTCCAGCATATACGGCTGGGGATGCAGGTGGTCGCCGGGTTGTTCCTGGTTGCGATGGGTTTGTATCTCGGCGGCTGGTGGTACGGTCTGAGCCGGGTCGAGCGGGTCGGTACCCTGATATGGCACCATGCGGAACCGATCGGGCGTCGCTTCATTCCGGTACGCTCTCCGGGTCAGGCGCTGGCGTTGGGACTGGTGTGGGGTTGGCTGCCGTGCGGCTTGGTTTACAGCACCCTGATTTGGGCCATCTCGTCCGGCAATGTATGGCGCGGCGCGCTCATCATGCTCTGTTTCGGCTTGGGGACGCTGCCCAATTTGCTGGCGATGGGCCTGATCGCGGGGAAGCTGGCCGCTTGGCTGCGCCTGCTGTGGGTGCGCCGCAGCGCCGGCGCACTGGTGATCGCCTTTGGGCTTTATATGCTGGTTCGCGCGCTGCTGGCCTGAGGCGGGTCGCTAGCTCGCCTTGGCGGTGGCCTCGGCCGGTTCTTCCATGACCTCGAGCGGCAGGTTCACGATACTGAGGATGCTCTTCACTTCGGCGTACTGCTTGGACAGTGAGGCACAGGATTTCTCCAACTCATCGATACGGCTCTGCAGCGTATCGCGCGATTCGTTGATCTTGCGCAGGTTCTCCAGGCGTTGCTCCATGTCCTCCTTGTGGTCCTTGATTTGCCTTACCAAGGGCGACATCACCGCCTTGCTCCACGTCTCCGCATCGCGTTGTGCCTTGAAGAAGATGTTGCGTGCATGGCTCACCAGGGAGATGAAGAATTTCTTGATGACATAGTGTTGCTCGGTCATCGTCGTGACCGGGCTGGAGCGGAAC
>CAYQWR010000008.1:0-25409 GCA_964421235.1 uncultured Thiohalomonas sp.
CGTGGTACCAGTACTCCTGTCCCTGATGATTTTGCGGGGGCTGGTAGTGACGAACCATGGGCAACACCATGCCCCCATGATTTGGCGGCAACGGCATGGAGTTGCGTCGCCGCCGGTTGGGGGGCGTGTTGGGCGAAACGACCTGGCTGAACTCGGTGTTGCGAGTACGTGTGTTTATGGAGGAATCGTCTTTGGACATCGGTCATCTCCTTTGAAGCGCGATTGTTTCGTCCCATGGAACCGTGGGGGGCCGACAGCGGGTTATGTATAGTCCTGCAAGCTACTGAAGACATGGGCCACGGTGCTTTGCCTGACGGTGACCATGGGATTGGTCAGATTGCGTTGCTTCTGCCCGATCGGGTTGGAGAGTTGGCTCCCCTTGCCCTCGTAGGCCTTGATCTGGAACGGCCTTCCTGAATTGGCTTTCTTCAGCTCCCGATGGAGGTACGCGGCGGGGGCCAGGGTTGTTTCTCCCGTCGAGAGATCGGTGTGTTTATGGGTGTAGCCACTACCCATGTACTGGTCGGTCCTTACCGGGTTGGCGCTCCAGCACGACTCCATGCGCAGATCGCTGAATTTATCGAGCACCCCCTGCTGGTGGAAATCACTGGCGAGGTCGTCAAACAGCTTGTACTGGCTGGCATCCCTCCCCGGATTCTGGGTCGTCGTAAAAGCCGGGAAACCGGGGCCCCCGTGTCCCAATAGATGCAGCTTGCGCGATTTGTTTTCCTTCTTGCCGGAGGGCAGATCCTTCATCTCGATGAAGCGCATTCCCGCGTGGATCGCCTCCTCTTTGGGATGGTCGGCCAACACCCCTTGAAACACCCGCAGGCGGTACCGTTTATCGCTGATCGCCGTGGTATCCGACGTTTGATCGGTGGAGGTGGTGTTGCTGCTCCACCACGACAGCAGCCGGATCGGATTGTAGGTCCCCCATTTGCGCCCTGTCTCGGCCCACACCTCCGTATTGAGCTGCCTCTGCGCCTCGGCCACGTCGTTTTGGGATGTGATCTTGTCCTGGGCAATCTCCAATCTTTTTTCACGGTGCTTCTGCAACAACTGCCGCTTCACCTGGTGCGAGGAGGCGATCACTGTCATGGAGGACTGTTTGCGCTGCGTCAGGGGGGTATAGGGATGGGTTCGCATTTGCTCCCTAGCACGATTGAACCGTCCTCGATTAAGAGCAAAAGCCTGATCGTACAGATCCCCCTCTCCCGACCACGCATAAGCGTAAGAGGTCTTCTTGGGTTCGGGTTGTAGTAGTCTGCGATCGCTCATATTTTCCCTGAGTTCCTTATCGTATTGTTTCTTGCTTCTGTATCGATATTGGGCGTTACACCAACATATCCTCTAGGTATTTTCTGATAAGCGCACACAATGGGATCGGGGCTTGCCCTTTGCCTGCACCAAAATATTTCCGACCTCAAATATCTCTCTCATCACAAACCGCGCTGCGTCTTGAGTTGTTCCGCCCAGCCACCCGGAACCGAGCCCAGCCCGTGTTTGGCGAACTTGCGTTGCACGTACTCGCCGACCTGCCAGGGCTGGAAACCTTTGTCGAGTGCGCGACCACCGGCGGAGACCGCCGCTCTCATGCGCGAAGCGGTGATTTCGTTCATCAACCCGACGCCCCCCTGATCGCGCATCTTGTCCACCGAGACCAGTTGCGGGAATTTCGTTTCCAGGTGACCGCGCAAGGCTTTCGTATCGGTGAGCGTCGTTCCGGCACTTTTCGCGGACCATTTCTGGTGCAAGACCTCGGCCATGATCCCGGTGCCTGCGTCGTGCGTGTCGCTACCCATGGATTGCTGTCCAAAAGCAGTCGTCGTTTCGTTGATGCGGATCAGGGATGCCCCCAGCAGGCCGGAGTCGGAATAACTCTTGCCACGCCAGTTGTTGATGCCCTTCCGGGGGCTGAGCATGTCGCTTTGTCCGGCGACGAAGGCCTTGTTGGCGCGGGTAAGGTCGGTGACCTCGATTTTCGGAAAGATATTTTTGTACTTGGTACTTTCCCCCGTACGCGCCACGGCGACATGCTGGGTCCATTGCGTACCCGTGGTATACGCGGTCTGCGTCTTGAGTCCTTCGAATATACTGGTACGGGCGCCGCCCGGGCGAATCTCGAAGGGCACGCCCAGCTGTGACAAATAGCGCGCCTGACCGAGACTTTTCGCTCGTGTGGGCTTTTGCGGTTCGAACCCGCCACCCAGCAGCGGTATGCCTCCTGAACTCATGGCGTTTTCCTTGAATACAGTTGTGGCTCAAGTAGAAACTCAATTGTTGGAACTGAATCTGTCCGATGGTGGACTTTCATCGGTTGAGCACGGTGATTCCGGGAACGCTCTCCGGGATTGGCTCCGCAACCGTGAACCAGCATCATGACCCCAACGCCTGCACATCAAACGATGTAATCTTTATGTCCGACTCCATCGATTGCATCAGCCGCTTCAGCTCTCTTACCGTTTCGTCATGCGCAACAGGATGCCCCCACCGGTAAAACAACTCGTCATCGTGAGGCGGCGCCGCACTTACCACCAATTTCTCAAACCCAAGCTTCTCCAGCCCGCGCTGCGACGCCCGGTTATACTCGAACACCTTGGCGTAGCAGGTGTGCATGCCGCAGCTTTCGCTGGCCATGTCCAGCATCAGATTCACGGCCTTCGGTCCAAGCCCGTAGCCCTGAAAGTCAGGTCCGATCCAGTAATAGAAAAAGCCGACGCCTTCATGCAGAACGAGGCTGACAGTGCCGACGAATCCCCACTCTTCGTGCAGCACGGCGAAGACCAGTTGATCACCATAGGCCGCTGTTTCATCCACCCACTGATGCCACTGGCCGTCGCTGTCGAACTGCGGCAGACAACAGAGTTGGGCGATGGAGGGATCATGGTATTGCCAGGCAAAGGCGGAAAGGTGGTGATGGCCCAAGGGTTCCAAATATATTTCATCGGCGGCAGCGTTAAGCGCAGGTCCGAAGGGATGCCGTTCCAACCAATCGGACCAGGCAAGCAAATCGAAGTAACGATTGGCCGCCTCGACATAGCCAGGTGCGCCAAGACACAGGCGACGTGCTGATTGCAGTGCCTGACCGGTATCGCCCAGCTGCCACAGGGCGTCGATGCAGTGGAGCGTCTCCGTCGTGTTCAACGTCCGTTGTCCGGCAATCGCCTCCGCCACCGCAAGCACGAGACGCCAGTCACTCCAGTACGCCGCCACCTCAAACAACAGTTCGCGACTTCGAGACGCAAAGGCCCAGCCGTGACGCTGCCATGCAGAGCGCAGCCCCAACAACCAGTCGGTTCGTTGCGCCGGATCGAGGGCGTGCGCCTGCTCTGCAACAGCGGGCAGCCACTTGCCCAATACCGCCGGTGACCAGTCGGCCGCGCACAACAGCGGGTAGATATCCGCCAGCGCGGCGGATGCCGCGTTTGTCTCGCTACGCGCCTGGCCGGTTGCGGCAGTCTGTTTCTCGACGTACATATGCAGTCCCTGTATTTATTCGTCATCACCCTGTTGCAAGCGACCGTTCCAGCGCGCTCATCATCACAACTGTTTGCGCCACACCGGCACCATCGCTTCCAACTGCGCCTCGGTGCGCTGCTGGCCGCTTTGCTGTACGGCACTGCGCATGGTCGCCAGCATCGTCGGGTCGGGAGCCATGCCCATGTGGCGATAAAAGCCCTGCGCTTCCTGTGCCGTCAACGTCGTTTCCAACTGGGTGGCCCCCAGGACGCGACCCACATGTTCAGCACGGCGAAACAGTGCCGTACCGACGCCGCGGAAGGTGGCACCGCGCTGATTTTCCAGGTCCGTGATGGTAGTGGTCCTGCGGCTCTCGCTGTGTTCGATCTTCATCTTGCCGACCTGCTGCCCGTCCTGGGTCGCAAATAGCTCGGCACTAAAACTTCCGGAACGGGCACGTTTCTGTTCCGCGCTACGAGATATGGATCCGCCAATGGTGCCGCTGAACTGTCGTCTTGCATCCGCCATCGTCTGTCCTCCCATGTGAGCGGCCGCAGCCTCACTCAGCCGTTTCTTCCTGCTGCATCGCCTGCAGACCGAGCAGGTCGAAAATATTCAGTTGGCCGCCGTGGACGATGAACAGTTCGTGGTAGAGCTCGGCGGTGTTCAACTGCCCCCACTCCAACGCGCGGCGAACAAGATAAGGAACCGGACTGTGCGGTTCGATGTGCGCCAGAAATTCCGCGGCCTCGGCCAGGCGGGCATAGGCGTCGGCGCGGCTGCCGAGGATCGCCGGCTGCGGCAGACCGTACGGTATCTCGGCGTGAGGAGGAATCGGGGAGATCGCCTCTTCGTCCTCCAGTTCGACGGACGCACCGATATCCGCGGTGATCTCCAGCACGGCGCCGCGCTTGTGCAGTTCGGCGGCGATCATGCTCATGATGCTGTCGAGCAGTCCGGTGAGGGCCGTCATGCTCGGCGCCTGATCCGCCGCCAGTTGATCGAGCAGTTGATTCAGGGC
This sequence comes from uncultured Thiohalomonas sp., assembly GCA_964421235.1. Lineage (GTDB taxonomy): Bacteria > Pseudomonadota > Gammaproteobacteria > Thiohalomonadales > Thiohalomonadaceae > Sulfurivermis. The sequence continues at coordinate 4,481 of CAYQWR010000008.1, forward strand.
GCCGACCGCCTCCGTCGCCTGGCGGATTTCGTTGTAGGTGCCCATCAATTGCTCGGTGGCCGTCGCCGACATGGCGGAATTCAGCTCATTGGCGGTGGCACCTTCGATCGGTTCGTTGCGGTTGCCCTGGGCGGCACGCAGCTGCTCGTTGCGCCGCGCCAGCTCCCAGTCGGCCCAGGTGTACTCCTTGCCGTTGCGATCGGCGGCGGTCAGCGGAATCATCCGCAGTACCGGCAGCAGTTTGTCGTTCATCCAGCGGAGCACGTTCATGCGATGCTCCAGGTCGCCGTCGCCGGCATTGGGATGCAGGGTGTCCCAGTAGTGTTTGCACAGCAGGCCGATCAATTCGACGCACGCGGTCATGCCTTTGAAACGGCCGCGGTTGACCTCCGCCTCCAGCAGCCAGACCGCCAGTTGCAGATCCTTGCTGCGCTCGGCCAGGGCGCTTGCGGCGAGCTGGGTCACCTGCTCCCAGTCCGCTTTTTTCAGGTCGTGGGTCCAGGCGCCCTGGGGCAGCGTCGGGTCGTCCTGGCGCCGCGCCTCCTTGATGTCACGGTAGACCGCGTCGGTACGCAGCCAGGGGCCGGCCGGCCCCTCCTCCCGGATCGGCGCCAGCAGGTCGTCCAGCGTCAGGCCCACGGCGGCGTTGAAGTAGCGGCTGATCGTTGCGTCATGGTTCATCTCATCCTGCTCCTTACCACACGGTCGGCGCGTATTGCGGGAACACCAGCGGGAACTTGACGGGCACCCGCTTGGCTCCGGTGGCGTCGACTCCGCTCAAGTGCAGCGACAGATACATGTGGCTCTTCTGTTTGCGGCCCGCGGCCTCGTCGTTTCCATGCACGCGGACCGGCACCGTGAACTGCAACACCACGGCGTTGGCATCCAGGGGATCGGTGACGGGACGGCTGCGCGGCAGATGCGCCTGGATCAGTCGCAGCAGCGCCCACTGCCCGCTGTCGGAGAACTGCGCCGAACGTTTGTTGACCAGCAGATCCTCCTGGCGCGGGTCCGGCTGCGGCCAGAAGCGCGACTGGTCCGCCCAGTCGAAGGTCAGCGCGACGGGCTCGCCGAACTGCCACGGCACCTGGTCGCCGCCGTTGGGGAAGGAGACGGTGTCGTCCCCGGACGCGAACTTCCACGTCACCAGCTGATCGCTGCCCGGCGACTGCGACGGATAGCTGCGGAAATTGAACTTGAGGGTGAGCGCCTGGCTGACGTCACCCGCGGCCAGACTCGCCGCCATGAAGTCGGCGACACTGTCGAGCTGTGTCAGGAACTGCTGCGCCCGATTGTCGACGTTACCCTTGAGAGCGTTCAGTTCCGTATGCAGCGCATCGCGCTGTTTCAGATAGGAGGTGAAGAACTCCTTGACCGCCGCCAGCGGCGCCTCCTGGCGATAGGGCGCGCCGAACGGATAGCGTCCGGCCAGCAGCCGGTTGAACTCGGCGGCGACACCCTCGTAGGTGGCGAAGGCGTTGGCCTCCGCCCGGTCGTTGCACAACAGGCCGGACTGCCGCTCCAGCGCCGCGCGCCGCTGCGAGAACAGGTCGTTGCCGTAGACCGGCGCCCGGTACTTGTCGAGGCGATCCGCGCAGTTGTCCTGAGTCATGCCGGCAAGTTGATCGAGGAACAGGCCGTTGAGGTGCGCCACCTGGCCGTTGGGCTCCTTGAACTGCACGTAGCGGTTGATCTCGGTAATGGTGTTGTTCCAGTAATCGGCGGTTTCGCCGTTGGAACGCCGCGCGTCATCGATTCCCTCGGTGTTGAGCAGGAACGACACGAAGGGACTGGCGTAACCGGCCAGCACCTGCGCCCGTTGCAGCTGCCGGGTCAGGTAGTCGCCGGTCTGCGCCGCGGGACCGAGGTCGAACAGCGTGCCGCTGCCGTCGCCGGGGGCGCCGGCCGGAGACTGATCCGGTTCGTAGAGCCGACTGGCGGCGGTCAGGGCGTTGACGCTTTGCAGCGCATCGCCCGCCATGTCGCGCGTGCATTGCGTCACCTGCGACTGAAGATCGTCGAAGCCCATCTGCTTCAGCGTCCGCAGCAGCAGCACCAGCTGATCCATCGATTGGGAGAAATCGCCGCTCTGCTGCTGCAACTGCGCATCCAGCGTCGATACCGGGCTGATCAGGGCACGCACCGTCGAGGCGGTGGCGTCGTACCTGAGCTGCGCCCTGTTCAGGCTGTCTTCCAGCAGACCTTCCAATTGCAGCTGCGCGATGCGTTCATACAGCGACATATCGGCGTTGCTCCGCCCCGCCGATTGGTTACTGTTTTCGAACGCCTGATAGCTCCTGACGTAGCTGGCCGCCTCGGCCAGCGTCGCCGGACGCCACCCCTGCAACGGCGCGGCGCAGCTGAAGCTTTGGCGTGGCGTCAGCTGCATGAAATCCGCCGTCGCCAGCGATTTGAAGCCGGCCAGCTCCGCGGCATAGGCCGGCGCCATGGTCAGGGCGCTGCCGTTGCGCGTGAATACCACGCCGTGGGGCGCCACGTGCAACGCCTCCAGGCGGCTCATCGCCGGCTGGAAACAGCTTAGCGTGTCGAAATAGCCGGAGGCGGCGGCGAGATCCGCGGGGTAGCCGTATTGCTTCGTCAGTGCGTCCAGCGGCTTGTCCAGCATCGTCTTCACCGACCGGCACGGATTGGAGTCGGCGTCGGCCAACAGCCACTGGCCGTTGATCCAGTCGGACCAGCCGAGCAGCCGGCGCACCTTGGGCAGATAGGGGGCGTCACCGTTGTCCAATGCCTGGAACAGTTGGGCGCCCTGATCCAGGCGCCCGAACATGTCGCCGTTGAGTTGCTTGGCGGCCAGGACGATGTTGCGACTCACCTGGTTCTTGAAATCCGTCGGCATCCGGATCGGCGGCGCGTACACCACCTTCACCAGCGAATCGCGCACCTGTCCCTCGTTCTGCTGAAACACCTCGGGCACCGGCTGACCGTAGACGTAATCGGCAAGCTGCGCGAACTTGGTTGCGATCGCCTGCGCCTGAGTCTCCTCCCCGGCGACCACCACCTGGTGGAACAGCGTCACGTCGCGCTCGAAAGCACGGACCGCGTCGACATACTTCTTCAGCATCCGGCGCTGCGCCGCCATCGCATCGGCCGTGTTCTCGTTGCCTGATATACCGGCATGCAGATCGGGCGGCGTCATCAGCGTCACGGCGCGCTGTTCAAGCTGGCAGCGCAGACTGGGAAACACCACCCGCTCGAAGGCGGCATTGGTCATGAATTTGGATTTGCGGTGCGACAGATGGCGATCGACCCACGACGCGGGGATCGCCAGGTAGGTGTACTGCACGTCCAGTTCGGAGATGTCGCTCAGCAGGTTGTAGACCGTGTCGCGGCCGATGCAGGTGCCTTCTGCCACGGTCTCGTATTTCGGCTGCTTGATCAATTCCAGGGCGTGCACCGTCACATCCACCTGGTTGTTGAGCCGCATCCCCGATACCCCCAGGGCGACACACAGCAACCCGAACAGCACGATGCTGCCGATCTGGAGACGGCGAATCGTCGCGTGGCGCGACAACAGCCCGCTGCGTGTCGGCCGCGCCAGATTGAATTCGGCGAACACCTTTTCGTCGAACAGCGCATCGACGAAGGCGACATCGTGGCGCGCCTCCTTCGCCTCCTTCGCTTCTTCGCCACCTGCCGCCACCGCGCCGGTGAAATAGAGGCCGCGCAGGAAGAAGTTGGTGTGGTAGGCGCTGGATTGGAACACCTGCGCCAGGGTCGTCCTGAGCACGTCGTTGAGTTCGCGGAAGCGTTGGGGAAACAGGAAAAAGCGATCGGTCTCCTCGATGTCGTCGTTGTCACCGGCGGCGGCGTCGACCTGCAGCGTCTTCAATGCGGCGCCCAGGGTGTCGAAGGCCTCGTCGACCCAGCCCGGCAGGAAGCTGGTATCGAGCGCATACGGATTCGACCAGCCGAACATCTCGCGGCGGCGCGCCTCCGGCTGGCGGCGCCAGAAGGCGCCGAAACCTTCGATGACGTCGCATTGCGTTATCGTGACGTAGACCGGGAAGGTGAAGCGGAACTGCCGCTGCAGATCGACCAGCTGCGCGTAGGCGCTCTCCGCCATCTGATGCAGCTCCGCCGCGCTGCTGTCCAGCAGACGGCGCGCGGAGAAACAGAGCACCACGCCGTCGATGGGCCGTTCCGGACGGGCGTCGATGAAATGGGCGGTGATCTCGTTCCACCCCGCCGGGTTCTTCTTGCCTGCCGTCACCGGCGCCGCCGCCGCATCGACGTCGATCAGCACGCCGCGGTTGAAATACCACCAGCGGGTGCCGGGGATCACCAGGTTGCGTTCCGCCGCCGACAGTGTGTCGCGGCGGCTGGAGGTGATCGATGAGGCGAGGCTTTCGCGTCCCGAATCGTCGGCACCGAGCAGCAGGATCCAGGGCACCTGATAGCGCCACTCGCGGCGCGTCATGATCTGGCGCACCGCCTTGATCAGCAGGCCGAAGCCGGAACGCATGCCGCGCCACAGGCCGGCGAGGGAGAACAGCGCCTTGCGCCCGTTGGCGATCCACAACGGCCGGCGCAACGGATTGCGCGCGCGCAGGATCAGCCAGACGGCGGCGGCCAGCAGCAACAACGCCAGCACCGCCGCCGAAAGAAATACCGGATCGACGCCGTTCACCAGCTGTTTGACCGTATCGATAACGCCGCCCATCTTCATCAACGCTTCCTCAACCGCCCACGAACAACGTATTCAGACGCTGGATCGACAACAGCCAGACGCCGCTCGAGACCAGGATATAGAGCAACAACATCACGATGCCGGCGTTGTACCAGGGACGCAGCGGCGCCAACCGCTGCCCCTGCACCTCGCTCAGGCGATACTGATAGGCCTGGTTAAATGCGGGCATGCCCTCCGCATAGTGGCCGCCGCTGCCGACGAACTGCGACAGCTTGGCGCGATAGGCACGCAACACCGACTGGCCGCGGCCGCCGCGATACTGTCCCTGGAATCCCAGCTGCAACACCATCAGGAACACGGTGGCCAGTTCGTCCTGCAGCGGGTCGCGCCCGCGGGCCTTGAGCAGGAGGTCCAGCCGGGTGAAGAAATCGCGCCCCGCCGTCGCCGTCTTGAACAGGCTGCGCTCCAGCAGGAACTGCGACCAGGCGTTGCGACCCGGCCAGTCCAGCTCGATGATGAACAGCTCGTCGGCATGGGCGGCCATCAGATATTGGGTGATCTGATAGGCGCTCTCCTCCGCCTTGGTGCCCTGTTCCGTCACCTGCCGGCGCTGCTCCTGCAACAGTCCCAGCAACCGGTGGTGCACCATCGCCGCCAGATCGTTGCCGTTCACCGTCTGCGCAGCGCGGCCGTTGCTCAGATAGAGCGCCAGGCGACGCTCGCGGATCGCTGCCTTGATCCGCACGATCTCCTGGTAGAACTCGGCGAAGCGCTCCAGCAACGCCTGCCGCCGTTGCGTCTGTTCGCTCATCGGCCGCTCCCGCCGGCACCGTTGCCGCCGTTATTGCCGTTCTTGGCGCGGTACATGATCACCGCGGCCGGCGCACCGTCCTGGCCGTCGCCCTCGATGCGCAGCGGCTTGCCGAACTGGATCACCGGCAGATCCTTGCCTTCCCATTCGATGGCCTGGTTGACCAGCTCGAACAGCGTGCCCGGCACCTGGAGATTGAGCTCCAGCGTCTCCTGCGGCTTCAACTGCCGCACCACGGCGCCGGGCACCCGGCGCTGGCGCAGCAGCGGCAGCAGCGGCGTGGCGCCGATGCGCGCCTGACGCAGCCACTGCACCATGCTCTCCGTGGTCTGCCCCGGACGCGGACGCAGCTCGATCAGCAGCTTCTCGGTACGCCCATCCACCGGCAGGGTCCGCTCGAACACCGCCGCCGCCGGCCGCTCGAACGGCAGCGTCTCGTAGGCCACGTGCAGCCGCTTGACGATATCGCCGATATAACGGATGGCGGCAAGGAAACCGGTCACCGCGTTGTTGTGCTGATACGGCGCCAGCTTCATCGGCACCGGTTCCGACGCGATGCCGGAGATCTGGCCGACGACATTGGCCAGCGCGCGATAGAGATCGAAGGGATGCGCCGTCTGCGACTGCACCAGCAATTCCAGCTCCGGCAGCGCACCGGCCAGGTGGCGCAGCACGAAACGTTGCGACATGCCGCCGGTCTCGGCGCCGTGCTGCTCCACCGTGCCCGACAGTTCGCGCGCCTTTTCCCGCATCTGCGCGGTGAGCGCCGCCAGTCCCCGTTGCAGCGAATACTTGCCGAGGAAATCCGCTGCGCCGCTGCGCAGCAGCGGCGGGTGATATTCGGTCAGCTCGAACATGCCGCCGATATCGCGCCGCACCTCAAGCAGCGGCATGCTGATGTATTTGGCCGGCACGTTGTCGCCGGCAAACAGGGTCGTCCGCGGCCGCAGCCGGCATATCTGGATACGGCTCTCGCCGGTGTTTTCGTCCACCTCCAACTCCCCCGCCACCGACGCATAGCGTTGAATCGCGCTCGACTGGCTGGCCGCCCCTTCGGCGCGCACCGGCACCGCCGCGTGGATGCGTACCGGCTTCTGCTCCTTCAGCTCGTCGCGGTCGGCGATATCGAGGTAGAGCACCTCGTCCTGCGTCGCCGCCTCGTGCTGCATTACCAAGCCGTCGGGCATCACGCATTGCAGGCGATCGATCCGCACCTTGCCTTCGCGCAGCAGCGCCTCGTCGATGGCGATATCGATCACGCCCCAGTAATAGGGCTGGATCTGCGCCATCAGGTGGCGCAACTGCTGCTGCCAGTAGATGTCGTTCTGCTGGAAATGCTGCGGCGACAGCATCATCCCTTCGGACCATTGCAGCGATTCCGGCAGTCGTTCCGTTATATCGTTCATTCCCGTTCACCTCGTTCAGGCGCGAAAACCGCCATCGCTCACTCTTCCGTCAGCGCCATCGACTTGGCCTCCAGCCGCAGCAACGCCTTTTTCACGCCGGTCAACACCAGCTTGTTCTGCCCGCCGGCGGCGATGTAATTGGCGTAGACCACCACCTGCAGCGCCTTGTCGTGACGCGCCGGCAGCGCGACCTGGCGCATCACGAAGGCCGGCGGGATCTGCAGCGAGACCACGTCCAGGTCGGTCGGCGCCGCGGCGATGAAACGGTCGCGGTGCGCAAACCACTCCGGCGCACTCTGCGGCAGGATCGCCGCCGCGTCGGCGCTGTAGACGAACACCACGTCCAACGCCGTCGCCATGTTGGAATTGGCGTCGTCGGCCGCGATCACCGTCAGGCCCTCCAGCTTGGCCGTCGGCGTGCCGCCGCCGAACAGATGCAGCACGCTGCATCCGCTCATCTCCAGCACCACGGCCGCCACTATCGCCTTCGTCCATCGTCCCATCCGTCACCCCAGCAGCAGCACGCACACCTGTGCCGGCGTCAGCGAAAAGCCGATGGCATTGGTGCTGTTCTGGATATTCATGGTGGTCAGGCGCGTCGCCGGCGCCGTGCCGAAAAAGGTGCAGAAGCTGCCGAGCACCGGCCGGTCCGGGCCGATGATGGTCCCCGACGCCACCCCCATGGCGATACCCGCCTCATCGCCGTTGCTCACCGTGCCGCTGGTCATCAGGTTCTCGCTCAGGCCACAACCGATCAGCACGTTGAACACCGACGGTATGTGGGTGGTGGAGAACGCCAGATTGACCAGCGGCAGCGGCACCGTGCCCACCGGCGTGACGATTTGGCACACGTCGGGAAACGCGAAATTCAGTACGCCGAGGTTGTTGTTGGCAAACATGGCGTCACCCGATGTGGATCCGTTCGGCGTCCAGCTTGAACTCCTGCTCCGCCGTCACCACGCCGTGGCGGCCGCGCAGATGCAGCAGGTCGCGCACCCGCAGCGCGTAATCGCCCATGGTCGCCACGTAGTGTTCCGCGCTCTCGATCAGGCATTCCCCGACGGTCTTGAACAGGTTGCGCGCGTTGAGCGCCAGGGTTCCCGTCGCCGCCGTCACCTCCACATCCTTCAGCGAGCGGATCGCCACCTGCTCGGTGGCCGCCAGCTCGATGCGCTGCTGCGCCACGCCCAGCGCACTGGCGCCCGCCACATGCAGCCGCGCCTCCTGGCCCGCGTCGCGCTCCAGGATATGGAGGATGAACGGCGCGCCTTCACCGCTGCCGCCCGCCAGCACCCGATCGCCGGGCAGCGGACAGAGCAGACAGGAGACCGCGGTCCGTACCACGGCGCCGCTGCTGAGGCGCCAACCGCCGTCGCTCTCCTGCGCGATCACCCGCGCCTCGAACAGGGTCGCCTGCCGCATCCGCTGCGGCGTTCTGTACAGTCGTGCCGTTCCGCTCATGTCGCCTCCAGTGCCAGCGTTGCCCGCTCCGCGGCCAGCAACGCCTTGTCGGTATCGAGAACCTGCGCCGCGTGCGCGTGCCGCAGCGAGCTCTTTTTTCGCGTGGTGTGATGAAACCTGGTGAAGTACAGCGTCGCGCCGTCGAACAGCGTGTCGTTGAGCTGCGCGTGGGAGAAATCGGCAAACGACAACCGCGCGTCGCTGAAGTCGCTGCCGTCGTGGCGGCTGTGGGCCCACGCGCTCTTCTCCAGCTGCGCGCCGTCGAAGCGGCTGCCGCTGACGACGGCCTTCTGGAACACCGCGTTATCCAGCACGGCGCCGCTGAAATCCGCCTGCGTGATCTTCGCTTCGAGAAACAGCGCGCGCGCTGCCGTCGCCTGCGCCAGCCGCGTGCCGCTCAGAGTGCTGCGCACGAAATTGGATTCGCTCAGGTCGGCACCGCCGAGATCGGCGCCGCTGAGGTCCGCCTCCTGAAAATTGCAGCGCCGCAGCGATTGCCCCGCCAGCGACTTGCCGCTGAAGTTGCCCTTCATGAACACGCCGCGATCGCAATGCCAGCCGTCGAGGCGCACGCTGCGGAAATCGGCGTCGTTGATCACCGCCTGCACCAGTTCGGCGCCGCTCAGATCGGCGCCCGCCAGATTGCACTTGAGCAATACGCAGCGTTCCAGGTGCACGCCGGTAAAGACGGCCCCGCTCAGATCGCATTCGGTCCAACAGCACTTGTCGAACCGCTGCCGCTCCCAACGGCTCCCGCCCAGTGCGCATTGGGTGAAACTCAGCTGGCGCATCGGCGCGCCGTCGATGATGACCCCGGCCATCGCGCACTTGACGAAATTGGTGCTGTCCAGCACGGCACCCGTCAGGGTGGCGCCGCCCAGCGTGCAGCGGACGAAGGCGGCGCCCTTCAGGTTGCAGCCGTCGAGACGCGCGCCGTCCAGCTGCGCGTCGGAAAACACCGCCTCACACAGGTCGGCGCCTTTGAAATCGAAACCCTTCAGATCCAGTCCGTGGATCGGCCGTTTCAGGCGCACCTCGCGGAGCAGTTCGTCCAGCGTCATGATGCACTCCTCAAGCGTGGCGCCGGCCGCATGTCCTTGAGCTGCGCGTCGTCGAAACGCGCCTCGGACATCTCGGCCTGGACGAAATTGGTGCTGCGCAGATCGGCCCGGGAGAAATCGGCCTTGCGGCACATGGCCTGGAAGAAATCGGCCTCGGGCGCGCGGCAGTCGTTCAGCTTCGCCTGCATCAGGATCGCCCGCGACAGCACGGCGTGGGAAAGATCGGCGCCGCCGAGATCGGCCATGCCGAAATCGCAGGCGGCAAAGCGTCCGTCGGCAAGGACGGCGCCGCGCAGGTCGCTGCCGCGCCAGCCGCACATCACCGCGTAGACCCCGCGCAGCGTCGCTCCCGGCAACGGACACTTGTTGCCGAACATCACCCGCGTCAGCCGCGCCCCGCTCCAGTCGCTGCCGGCCGCCCGGGTGCCGGTGAAGGCGCTGCGTTCGATCTGCGCGGCGGCGAACGAAGCGCCTTCGGCATTGGCGTTGATCACCATCGTCTTGTTCATCCGCACGCCCTTGAGCGACGCACGAGCGAGATGGGTGCGCACCAGCTGCGTATTGTTCAGTGTCGCTTGATCCAGCATGGCGCCGCCCAGGTCCGCGTCGAGGGCCAACCAGTCGCTCAAATCGGCGCCGCTCAAATCGCAGCCGGCGAGCTGCGCCCGCACCGCCTGTCCCTTGCACAGCCGCGCGCCGCGCAACAGCGCACCCTGCGCCTGTGCGTCGCTGAGGTTGGCGCCGCTCAGATCGGCCCCGCTGAGATCGGCGCCGTCGAGGCGGGCGGCGGTCAGCACCGCGCCGCTCAGGCTGGCGTCGTTGAGGCGCGCGCCGCTCAGATCGGCGCCCTCCAATACCACGTTGTCGAGCACGGCGCCGCGCAAATCGATACCGGCCAGGGCGGCGCCGGTCAGGTCGCGCCCGGCCAGGGATTCGCCGGCGGCCAGCCACTGCCGCACCAGCGCGCCCAGGTGCTGCGCCACCTCCGGCGCCACCTCCGCGGCGGTGGCCTTGGGCGCCAGGCGACGCGCGTCGTGACGCAGTTGCGGCAACTTGGCGGCGGCCTCCGGCACCGGCTTGCCGGCCGCCTTCAATCCCTTCAGCGCCGCATCGACGGCGGCCGCGTCGCCGCCGTCGCGCGCGCGCGCCTCCGCCTCCTGTTTCTGCTCCGCCATCTCCGGCTTGGGCGCCGTCGCGGCAAATTCCTTCGCCGTTGCCAGCAGCGGGTTGCTGCCCGCCTTGAGCGCCTGCAATGCCGCGTCGCCCTCCTTCTTTGCCTGTGCCGCCAGCGCCTTGGCCTTGTCGATGTGCGCGCTCAAATCGAAATCGCCGCGCGCCTTCGCCTGCGGCGTGATCACGCCCAGGGGCGAGGGCTGCGCCTGGGGCGGCTTGAAACCCTGCGGCGGCTTCATCCCGCTCTTCTGCCAGAACTCGCCGGCGATCGCATCGAGCCGTTTCTGCTTGCCGGCCAAAGACGCTTCTTCCGCCTGTTTCTGTTCCGCTGCGCGTGCATCACACTGCGCCGCCGTCGGCAACGGCGTCAGTTGCGCCTCGTTGAAGGCGTGCGCCGCGGCGGTGTCGCGATCCAGCCGCAGCGCCAGCACCTCGCGGTAGTGTTCCATCGTGCGCGGCGCATCGCCCTGCCGCTCGTAGCCGATCATCACCGCCGCGAGATCCAGGGCGTCGCTGTCCGCCACCGTGGTGCGGCCGCGATAGATGCAGACGCCGCGTTCGAGATGGGGAAAGAACCACACCGTATCGAGCTGCATCGGCAACTCCTCGGCGGCGGCGGGCGTCTGCCCCTGGCGCATCACGAAGGCGCGCACCGTCATTGCCGGGATAGTGCCTTCGATCACCTCGGCGCGCGGATGCAGCCCCTCCAGGCGATAGGCCTCGCCGCCGTCGAAGAACGCGGCGATCTGCTGATCCTCCGCCGCCGCATTGAACACCGACCAGTCGATATCGTCGGGCAGCGCCGGAAACACCTTGTCGAGCCAGGCCTTGTCATAGGTGCCGGCCTTGCGCTGGTGTTGGCGCCAACGCAGGTCGAGGGGACCGAAGCCGGCGGGCGGCAGCGCCTCGTGGTGATTGCGCAGCGTCGCCCCCGGATACTCGATGTTGGGCATGCGGCCCTGGTTCTCGCCGACGAAGGCGCCGAAACGCCGCCCGGTGTAGCCCTGGCCGGTGGGGTTGTCGCCGTAGCGCGGGCCGCCGTAGGCGCGGTCGTAGCTGATCGGCATCACGGCGAACGGCAGCGGCGCGGTGACTTGGTGCAGCGGCACCAGGCCGTACTGCCACTGGCGATCGCCGCTCACCAGCAGTTGCTTGTCCAGCGTGCCCAGCGTCGCCCGCACCGCCATGCGCCGCACCGGTTCGCCTCCGGGCGCGTGGGCCTGCGCCGCCAGCAGCATCTCGCCGCGCGCCTTGGGCATGGCCGCGTCGAGCACCTCGCCGTGGGCCAGCGCCGGCAGGATCAACGGCCACTGCACGTTCTCCGTCAACAGCGCCTCGGCGGCGCCGCCGAGCTGAAAGAAGCCGAGCGCCGTCACCGCGAAGTGGTGCTGCCGCCGGAAGGTGTAGGTCCGTTGCAGTATCCCCAGGGTGTTTGGCTTGACGATCTTCATGGTCATCTCACAACACGATCTTGATTTCGGTGATCTGGACGTTCTGTCCGGTGATCGAAACCGAGGTCTGGTTGCCGCTCATGCTGATCGCCAGGCTCTCGCCGGTCATGTCGACGGTGGTGCTGTCGCCGGTCATCCGCACCGTGGTGGCCTCGCCGGTGATGTTGATGTCGGTGGCCTCGCCGGTGACGTTGATGCCGGTCGAGCTGCCGGTGACATTGATCCGTGTCGACTCGCCGGTGACGCCGACATCGTTGGACGAGCCGACCACGTTCACCCCGGTATTCTCACCGACCACGCCGACCGAGGTGGACGAACCGGTGACGTTGACGCCGGTCGAGCTGCCGGTGACGCCGATGTTGGTGGTCGATCCGACAACGCTGACCCGATCCGACACCCCGGTGACCGACACGCCGTCTTCGCTGCCGGTGACCCCGACGCTGCTGCTCTCCCCGGTCACGCTGAGCTGGCTGGTGGCGCCGACCATGTGCATCCCGTTGCTCTCGCCCACCATGCTCATGCTGTTGCTCATGCCGGTCATGCCGATGTCGTTCTGCATGCCCACACGGTTGAAGCTGTTGCTCATCGCCGTGGTGTTGAGGCTGGTGTTCAGGATGGTGGTGTTAATACTGTTGGCGGCCACCGTCACCGAAGAGCTGTTGACCAGCATGCGGCTGGAGATGCTGGTCTCCACGCCGTTGACCGCCGAGGTGTTGAGCACGCTGCCGTTGTTGACCGAATGGCTTTCGCTGCTGCCGTTGACCGTCTGCTGGTTGAAGGTGCTGCCGTTGATGGTGGAATAGTTTTCGCTGGTCTTGCCGTGGCTTTCGTTGTACGAGTGGTCGACATCGGAGTAGCTCCTGGTCTCCGCCCCTTCGTAATGGCTGTAGTTGGAGCCGTAGGACTCGCTCTTGCTCAGGATCCCGTTGCGGCCGTTCTCCGAGGTGCTGTAGCTGTAGCCGGCGCCCTGGGAGAAGCTGGCGTCGCGGAACCGGCCGCTGTCGTACTCCTTGTTGATGATGCCGATGGCCTTCTCCAGGTCGGGCTGCGAGGTGCGGCCATAGCGGATGCTCTTGCCGTCGCCGTAACTGGTCGAGTAGCTGCTGCCGACGTGGGTGTTGGCGGTCCAGCGCGACGGCGTCACCACGCTGCTGCCGTTGGCCTGGACGATGGACTGGATCTCCGGCAGCTCCGATTCGTCGTTGGCCCGCGCCACCAGCACGGTGACCCCGATCTCGGGCACCGTCTGCATATGCGGCGCCAGCTTGACCCACACCTTGTTGCCCTGTTCCTTGTCGGTGGAGAAGCGAACGTAGACACCCTTGGCGTGAAAGGTCGCCGGGTCGACATCCTTGTCGAAAAAGCTGTTGTGCTCTGCATCGAAGTTTTGCTTGGTGTAGTAGCGCCAGTCGCTGGGCGGCGTCCCCTGATCGCCGGCCACCACCTTCGCCAGCACCATCCCCTGGTGCGTATCCTGGATCGAGAACGGCGTAATCAGGCCGTTCGCCTCGGTCGCCTCGAACTGGTTCTGGTAGCTGCCGTCCAGCGACGCCGTATGCTTCACCTGGGTGAGCACGAACCAGCGCCCGTCCAGCGTCGGCCGCACCCACGGGGCATTGCCGTGAGGACCGCGCGGGCCGGCGACGAAGAACTGGTAACCGACATGGAAATAGGGGCAATAACTGGAACCGCTGAACTGGGTCGCCGAGGTGGCCAGGGTGTCGCTGGTGGCGTCGGTGTAGGATTTCACCTCCTTGTCGCTGCAACCGTACTGGTAGACGCGGTAGAAATGGAACGGCAGTTCGCCCGTCTTGCTGCCGGGATTACGGGCGTGATAGCTGTAGAACACCGGCACGGTATCGTGTTCCCAGGCGTGCTCCTGGCGGGTGAAGGTGCCGAAGACGCCGCTGCTCACCATGTTCTGCTGGTAGCTGTACTGGCTGATGACGTCGTCCTCGTGCAGCCCCAGCTCGGCCTCCTCGGTGTAGGTGTAACGCAGGGCGCCGCCGTTGCCGAGTACCTTTTCGTACTTCGGCCGGTTGGCGAAGATCACCGTCGCGCCTTTCGCGTCGTGGACGAAGTAGTAGTAGATGTGGGCCTTGCCCAGCAGCCGCTCGATCAGCGCGTAGTCGGTTTCGCCGGCCTGCAGCCAATCCTGCACCCGCGCCACCGCCGGGTTGTCCTTGCCGTCGAGGCCCGACAGGTCGCAGGGGATCTTGTGTTGCGCCAGCAGGTAGGCGATGAGGTCGCGCACGCTCTTGTTGCTGTGGATGCAGTAGCGGTTGGTGAGGGAGAGTTTCCACAGCGCCGGCCGCACCGTCATGCGATAGACGCCGGGCTCCTGCATCACCACGCCGGAGACGATGCCGTGGAACGGCGATGTGCGGTCGTCTGCGCCGTCGCTCCAGCGTCCGTAGACATCGATCCGGGCCGGGCGCCCGACCATGGCGTCGAAGCTCAAGGTCAGATGGTTCTTCGCCTCGCTGTTGCCGTGCAGCTCCAGATCGAACTGATAGAAGCCGGAGACCGACTCCTGCCCCTGGAACGACGTCAGCCGGAAGACGTTGTTGTCGAGCAGGGTGCCGTCGGCCATGGCCAGTTCGAAATTGAGGAACAGCCGCGGCTCGTCCGCTTTCTTGATGTGGGTGATGCCGATGGGTTTCTGTTCCGCCGTCACTGCCCTTCTCCCATGTCGTCCATCCCCGCGATCAGGAACAGCGCCTCGCGCCGACCCTCGCCGTTGCCGTTCACCGCGCCGTCCCGATCGGCCAGCCACGCGCTGTAGCCGAGGCGCATCCCGCGCTCCGCGCCGCCGTGCAGCAGCGGTTGCGGCGTCTGCGCCGGCACCAGCTTCAACCGCACCAGGCAGTCGACCTGGCGGTCGGTGAGATAGCGCAGCAGTGCGACGAAGCGCGGATGTTCGTCGCCGCCCGGCAGCAGTGCGCAGAAGCGCGCGTAGCCGAGCGGCCCGATCACCAGTTCGATCCGCGCCTGCTGATCCCAGACCCGGCTGCCCAGCACCGCTTCACTGCCGAGGCGGCTGTTGGCGGTGCCCAGGTGGCTGCGGATCGGCGGCGTAATCGCCTGCCAGCCGCCGCGCAACTGCAACACCTCCACCGGCGCGCCGAGATAGATGGAGAGCACCCGGCGGATCACGCTGGCGCTGCGCCGCCGATCGGCCAGCATCCCCGCCAGCGCCAGCAGCGCGCGCGGCGGCAGCGGCAGTCGCGCCATCAGGCTGTCGTCGCCGAGCCCCATCACCGCCGCCAGGTAACCGGCCAGCGGCGTCTGTTCCGGTACCTCGTTGCGCAGACTGAGGCGCGAACGCGCCTTGATTCGGTAGCGCAAGACGTTGGCGCGGTGGTTGAACAGGTCGAGGAAATCGGCCATCGCCCGATCGCCGCCCGCCGCCCGCCGTTGCAGCCACTCGGTGTAGGCGTCCGGCAGCGGGCCGAGGTAGCCGGCCACGCAGTAGTTCGGCGTGGTCAGGGTCACCCGTCCCGGCGTCTTTTCGTCGACGCCGCTCACCTCGCGGCCGGGAAACGACGACGACAGGTCGGCGCGGAACCGGATCGCCTTGTCCAGCGCCTCTTCGCCCATGCCCGGTTCCGCCGCACCGCGCAGCAGCGCGCGGATCAGCTGGTAGTAGTCGAAGGCCGCGTACTCGGTACGCAGGCGTTGACTCAAAGCACGGGTTGGGCGCCGACCAACGGAGGCCATTGCTTCCACATCCCTTTACGTTGCCGGCTCTCCAGCGTCACCTGGGTAAACGTGTTCAGGTTGGCGTAGAGCGCCAGGAAGCGCCGCAGCACATCGGCGAACAGCACCGGGCTGCCGCCGTCGAAACGCTCCTCGTCGATCACCATGCGGATCTCGGCGCCGCGGCAGAAGCCGCGCCAGTATTCGGTCAGCACGTTGCGCACCGCGGGCCGGTTGTGCATCTCCACGATGCTGTCGATCTGCTTGTGTGAAATGTTGCCGCCGTGGCCGACGTGCAGGCGCAACATCGACTTCAGCGCATTGAGCGCCTGCTTCTCGCCGGTCAGCGACAGATAGTTGAGGCTGAGCTGCGACACCAGCGCCCACGGCTTGCCGCCGATGAGCCGCGGCACCTGGTGTGCCGTGGGCTTGCTCAACAGCTGCAGACCGTTGACCGGACCCGGTCCGTCCAGCAACAGTGTGTCACCGGCGCGCAACCGTTCGGGAAGCCGCCGGTTGGTGCACAACGCGCGACCGCCGATCACCTCCTCCGGCGGCTGCGACGGATCGAGACTCTGGTCGAAGAACGAGATATAGACCTCGGTGCCCGGCACACTCTTGCGCTGGCTCTCCTCGCGGCGCAGGGCGTAGAAATAGTCCATCCCTTCGGGGCTGGCGCCGTCGCCGAAGGCGAAATACGGTTCCAGCCGGCGCTGGGTGCCGTCGGGCCTCACCGAGCTCAGCTGCTCGATGGCGCTGATCTCGCAATAGCGATGATTGCCGCTGTCGGCGACCAGATGATATTCGTGTTTGCGCTGGTCCAGGCGCACCGGATCGAGGGGCCGGGCGAACTGGTTGATCAGCGGCACGCAATTGAGCTTGAGCGCGTTTTCCCGCACCGCAACCGACCGCTCCGACACGGCATTGAGCAGGAACAGGAGTTCGAACTCCGTGGTGGCGCCGCGCACGTCGAGACCGTCCACTTCGAAGAACAGGAACTTCTCCGGGAACGCGAAATACTCCTGCAACAGCCGATAGCCGGGATGGGCGAGCTGGCCATCCGGCAGCGCACCCTCCTCTTCGTCGAAACCGCACCAGCGCAGCGCCGATGCGTCGAGCGTGCGCGGAATGGCGTCGCCGGGCACGCACAGCGCGATCCCCACCAGGTTGACCGCCAGCAGTTCATACAATGCATAAGGCGCCAGGTCGTCGCCGTGGATATGAAAACGCAGACGCGACAACGGCATGTCCTGGATCGGATCGCTGCCGGTCGCCCTGACGCGCACCCGGATCACCGACAGCACGTCGCGCCGTTCGGAAAGGAAGTCGTAACGGTTGGTCTGCACGCCGCCGACGTCGAACGCCTCCAGCGGCCACAGCGGCGTGTCGTAACAGGTGCGGAAGCGGCACTCCACTGCGTCGGTGCCGTGCGCCACGGTGGTGACCGCAGCGTAGCGGTGCCGGCCCAGGGTCCAGCCGTTGGCGAAGTTGGCGCCGTCGGGACGGACCTCCACCTGCGCCACCACCATGCCCGGCATCGGCGCCACCAGCTGCGGGTAGAGCTGCGCCAGCAGCGCGTCGGGCAACTGGGTCTGTTCCGCCTCCAGTTGGTAGCGCAGACGGCCGGCCAGATAGGAGAACGACTGCAACAACAGCTCGACGTGCGGGTCGTTGGACTTGCCGCCGCTCAGCCCGAGCTCGCGCGCCACCGTCGGGTGATCGCGTGCGAACTCCAATGCCTCGCCACGCAACGATTGCAACTCGCCTTGATAGAGGTCTTTCAGCTTTAATGTGGCGTCACCGGACATGTTGGCTCGATTAGCGATTCAGTTCTATGGGAAAACGCCGCTCTTCCTGCTCCAGGTCTGCGCGCAACCGCGCCACCACCACCAGCCGCCACGGCGCCATCGGATTGCCGTCGGCGGCGGTCTCGACCCGGACGTGGGTGAGACGCGGCTCGTAGCGCTCGATCAGCCGCGACAGCCGCTGCTGATAGCGTTCGCGCTGTGATACGGCGTCGCGCCCGAGGGTAGTGACGCTGGGCATGCCGAAGTTGAGCAGGTCGATCTCACCCTCTTCCGTCTGCGGCAGCCGGGCGCTGGTCACGATGCACTGGAGGTTGTCCGCGATCGCCCCGTAGGGTTCCGCGGACACCTCGGTCAGGCCCGCGACGGGTCCGGCCAGCCGTTCGAACAGAAAGCGCAACGTCCACCTCCGGAGCCATGCACGCGTTGTTAAGTGAACTCGCCGATGACGCGGTTGCGCGCCAGGCTCCAACCCGCCGCCTTCACGCCCTTGGCCGCATCGGTGTTGGCCAGCTGCACCGTGTACTTCCACAGGATCTCGGTGAAGTTGAGCTTGAACTGCTCGGTCGGCATGTCGTCCGGATGGGACTGGAACTGGATCTCGCTCACCAGCGCGTCGCGCAGCCAGAAGGTCATGATGTTGGCGGTGCGGTCGCCGGAGTTGCGGCAGATGAAGATCTTGGTCGGCTGATCCTTGTTCTTGCCCAGGGGCTGCGCGCGCAGGCAGTACTCGTAGAACTTGACCGAGGTCTTGTCCACGTACTTGACGCAGGTGAACTCGGTGATGATCGGCCGTCCCGAGGTACGGGCCGAGTTACTGACGTCGGTAGTCACCTGCTGTTTCATCCCCTGGTGTACCGACACCAGTTCGATGCAGGGCTTGTCGCCGATCTCCTTGACGATCTCATCGCGCCATTCGGCATCGATCAGGCTACCACCGGTATCCCAATCGTTCTTCTCGCCCCCAAACACTTCGTCGTTCCCGGGCTGTAGCAATATCAAATCCATGATGCACCTCTAAAGTCGTATGTCGTTGTGCGTGCCACAGGCCTTAAGCCGGCAGTTCCGCCACCAGCCGGATGGAGGTGGTGAGCTCTTCCAGTTGGAAGTGCGGTTTGATGAACATGGTCGCCTTGTAGGCGCCGGGCTTGCCCGGCACGTCGGTGACGTTCACCTTGGCGGCACGCAGCGGATAGGCCGCCTTCACCTCCTGGGTCGCGTCGTCGTCCAGCAGCACGTACTGCGCAATCCAGGTGTTGAGGAAGGTCTCCACATTGGCCCGCGTCAGGAAGCTACCGACCTTTTCGCGCATGATCACCTTGATGTAGTGGGCAAAGCGCGACGCCGACAGCATGTACGGCAACAGCGACGAGATCTGCGCGTTGGCGTTGGCCAGGTCGGAGATGTACTTCTTCGGCAGGTTGGTGGTCTGGCCGCCGAAGAACGCCGCCTTGTTGGAGCCCTTGCAGTGGCACAGCGACACGAAGCCGAGGTCGTTGAGCTCCTTCTCGCGCCGATCGGTGATCGCCACCTGGGTCGGACAGACCATCTCCATGTCGCCTTCAGAGGTCTTGAACTTGAAGGTCGGCAGACCTTCCACCAGGCCGCCGCCCTCGACGCCGCGGATCGCTGCGGTCCAGCCGTACAGCGAGAAGGCATTGGTGACCCGTTCGGCCATCAGATAGGCGGCGTTGCCCCAGAGGAACTTGCCGGTATCCGGTTCGGTGCTCTCGCTGAGGTAGACATCCTCCTCGAAGCGCATGCCGTCCACCGGCACGGTGGCCTCGCCGTAGGGCAGGCGCAGCAGCGCCCGCGGCAGCGCCAGGGTCACGTAGCGGGAGTCCTCGCTGTCGCGGAACGCACGCCAGCCGTCCAGCTCGACGCTCTCGAAGATCTTCGCCAGGTCGCGCGGCTTGGCCAGGCGCTCGAAGCTGTCCAGGTCGAACAAGCGCGCGTTGGCCGCGGCGATCAGCGGCGCGTGCGATGCCGCCGCCACCTCGGCCATCTTGTTCAGCAGCTCGATATCCATCGGATGGCGGCCGAACTCGTAGTCCGCCACCAACATGCTGTACGGATCGCCGCCGTAGGTGCCGTACTCCGCCTCGTAGATCATCTTGAACACGGCGCTCTGATCGAACTCGACCGCCTTGGTCAGGTCGGCCAGCAGGTCGTGCTTGGAGACGTTGAGCACGCGCAGCTTCAGCATGGTGCCGGTCTCCGCGCGCGACACCAGATAGCTCAGTCCGCGCCACGACGCCTCCAGCTGCTGGAACGCCGGGATGTGCATGATCTCGTTGAGCTGCTTGCCCAGCGCGTCGTCGATCTCGACGATGCGCCCGTCCATCAGCCGCGATGCCGACAGGGCATTGTCGTCCTTCAGCGGGGCGATGATATCGGTGACGAACTGACCGATGAGCTGCAGCGCGTAGGGCGCCTGCGCCTCATCCAGCACCATGTAGTCCGGCGTCAGCAGCGTGGTGACGGTCTCGGTCGGCGTGACCGCCTTCCAGCCCTCCACGTCGTCGGCCTTGAAGGCGCCGCTCAGCTCGTCGCGCAGCTTCTTGCCCTCGCCCGCCTCATCGACGGTGACGATCTTGTCGAGCAGGCCGGCCAGCGCATCGGACGATTCCGCCTTCACCTGCATGTCGCGGATGCGGCAGCGCTTTTCGTACTCCAGCGCCAGCGCCGGCACGCGTTTGACGATCTCCAGCGGGCCGAAGTCGTCGAGGCTGGCGAAGGTCAGCACGCCGCTCAGATTGCCGCTGCCGCCCGGCAGCACATTGGGCACCGGTGACAGCTTGACGCACGGATCGATCGAAGCCATCACCTTGTTGAAGTTGTCGCGGTCGATGTCGACCATCTTGCGATCCTTCACCGCCGGCAACTCCGCCTGCGGCTCGCCCGCCAGATCGGCAAACATTCCGACGATGAAGTGCAGCTCCTTCTTCTGGATCGCGCCGCCGGTCTCCACGTCGTAGGTTATCTTCACGCGCGGCGGCCTAACGCGCGTCAGCTTGTCCTGTATACTCCCCAGCATGTCCTTGTCGCTCCTTAAAGTAGATCACAGCCTGCAACCCGCCGTTGGCCGATGCCGGTAACGCACGGCACGCGGCCAACGCGGACCTCCGTTCAGTTGAGTGCGGCCCGGCGATACATCACCTTGCCGCCCGATACGCAAAATCGGATCACCTCGCCATTCGCCTCAAGGAAGTCCAACGCCTGCTGCACGCTTTCGACGGAGTCGTCGTAGCGCTGCCGCAACAACCACCACTTCGCCACCCCGTCGATGGTTTCCGAGGCATTCGGCCTGGATGCGAGATAACGACAGATGGCATCGGCGATATCCTTCACTTCTTGTCCCGTTCGGTGCACCGTCTCTCTCCCTCTGAATCAGCATCACATCGTCTGGCC